>DXJF01000058.1 GCA_019057375.1 Candidatus Heimdallarchaeota archaeon | reverse complement strand
TGCGAAGTTAGAGTCCCTTTTGAATTGTCCCGGTAAACTTTTAGATAGCACGTTTTTTGTAAGGCAAGGTGAAATTGCTTATCTTGTAAATACGAGTGGATCAGAACTTCGTAATAAGATTCAAGAGTTATTTCAGCTGGATCAGTTCGACCGCATCAAGGATCAATTAAAAAAAATGCGAGAGGATCATAGAGCGCAGCAACACAATTTAGAACGCGAAAAAGAGAGAATTGAAGGAAAAAGGGAATTGCTACCTGAGCTTGAAGAAGATCTTGCGAAACTAAATGATGAGAAACTAAATTTAGAACAAGCCCTTCGAAATCTGGATGATAAACTTGCTAAATATCCCACAATTGAGGATTTACAAAAATTAGAAACGTTAAAAGAACAGATTTCTAATATATCCACTCAAATAGAAAGATATTCACAAGAAATCTCCCTTATAAGCGATGTATTAAAAGAAGATCTCAATGAACAAAAAAGGAAGACAAATGATCTTTTGGAAGAGGAACAAGAATTTCAGGCTCTTGAAAAGAAGATGCAGAGTTTGCCAACATTAGAAACCATTACCACATTAGGAAATTTAATGAACACATTGCCATAAATTACTTCCGTTGAGATGTTCCTTAAGAAAATATAAAATTAGGTGTATCTTCCAACTAAAAATCCAACAACGAAAATAATTATAGCAACTAAAATACTTAACCATTCAAAATGAAACCGCCATTTAGACCTTTTCTGTTCCACTTTTTTTTCTCTATCTTCTAAATAGCTGTTCAATATGTTTTTCCTTTCTTCAACATTTTTGATTATATTATCCATTAATTCTGGAGGTAAAAACTTTGCTCTTCCAATACTCTTTAGTTTAATCTTAATATCAGTCAATAATCTATGGAATTTTTTGTATTCTTCAAAAACCCCTCTTTTTTCTTCAATTGAGGATTCTTCGGGAGGAATAGGGAATGAGATAAAACTAATTGTTATTCTATCAATATTATCTATTACTATTGTTGGTGCTTGTATTTCCTTTACATCCTTTATTTCCTCATACAATTCCTTAAGCTGTTCATAATAGGCTTTACGATTTGGCATTTCAATATGAAGATTAGGGTTGAAGTATATAAACTAACAACTAAGTTTATTCAAGTTCTTTAAAGCCAAAAAAAATTATTCTGTCAGTATTAAGAATTGTTTAGGTCTTACGGCAATATTGCAGGTAGTAATCATAGACTCACATTCCCATAAATTACTTCCATTTGTTCTCTTTGATGTGATAACATTTGCTCTTTTTGCACTCTGAGATATCTGACTGTCTCAACAGGACTTGAATGTCTAAGCAATCATTGTCTCTGCATTAGTTGTTGAAATCCAATAGACAATAAAAACTATCATTGATATGATACCTGCTACAATTACTGCTAATCCTTTGGTTATCTTTTTCAAAAACATCAAAGCAAGAATGGGCAACGAAAGAAGAGTTCCCAAAAGATAAATGATACTCTCCCAATTATCTATGTTTAAAGCTTCAATAATCACATTGTAACGGAAGAAGGTAATAGTTAGCATACCAATAATACCAGCACAGTATAACGCAGCGTAGAAATAGTAATTCTTACCGAATGATTTTGCTCTGCCTAATATACCCATTTAATTCACCAGTAATAAATCCAAATAGTTCTTACCTTTATCAGTTAAAATATACGACCAAATTTGCTTATTCCTATTATCGTAATACACATACCTCTCGACCAATTCTTGTTGTCTTAATTCGTGCAGAATCGTCCCACATAAATCTCTTACTTTATGAAAAGCTATATCTCGTTCATAACGAATTATAACATTTTTGAGCCTAATTTTAAATCCATTTTCAGAGTAATTAAATACACTTAAACTCGCCTTACTTTTTCTGAAAAAATAGTTGACTTTTAAGGTTTTTTAATTTAAATCCAGTTTAAAATTTTTATAATGAATTTAAATATGCCTTACATCGTTTTTGCATTTTTAGAGAGTTTTCTTTAAATATTGAAAAAATGTACACAAATAAACAAGGTTAAAGTGATCAGAAGATGGAATACGATTATACTCCTACTTCCTTTCTAGGGAAGTGTGGAAACGATTGTGGAAATTGCCCTTTGCACAAAAATAATCTTCTAACTATGGAAGATAAAATCAAGACATCTAAAGGGTGTGGTGTTTATATTAATTGGAATCCTTCATGCTCATCACTCAAAAAGCTAAGCTTTGTGAATCTTACAGATTCAACCAAACGAGCCTATAAAAACACATCAAGATGTTGAAGTTGGGAAATCAAATTTCGCAATGATTAAATTTGGAGGAGATTAACACTTAAGCTCTCTGAAAGAAAGTAAAGAAACAACAGGGTTTGGTGTTGCTGTTTCTAAATTCATTAGTGTTACGAATGAATTGATACTTCAGAGAAAGTGTTAACTCCTATAAATAGAGGAAAAGAAAGTATAAAAACACTAAAATAAATTTGAGAGGAAAAATACTGCTATCTCATTTTTTGATTATTTGTTTTTTTTGAAATCTTTCTTTCCAATTTTTCTAGTATCTGAATAAACGAATCAGGAGGTCGCCCAGGAAGTATCTGTAATTCTAACTCCAGTAATTCAAGGTTGAGATTTTCTATGCTTCGTTTCAAAGATAAAACTTCATCGTTCTTAACAGCTTTATTTAATGCTTTAACATATAAAATATATGAATTCAGTAATTCAAAGTTGAGATGTCCTTTGCTTCGTAACACAGATAAAACTTCATCGTTCTTAACAGCTTTAGCATATAAAATATATAGATTCATTCTTTGTATCCGTTTTTTCTCCCTATCTTCATTACTTATATCCTTCTTATCTTTTAGTAGTTCAAGAAGAGTTGGTAAATAAAAATCATCAACTACCTTAACTATCGTTTTTGGTTTCATTATTCCTATTTCATCTACAAAGTAAACTAGTGACTTAACGTGTTTATCTGAATTGTTTTTAAATAAATTAATTTCTCTTCTTCTTAAGAATCTTATATAACAAGAAATTGAATCCTTTTCAATCTTAAGCCCTCTCTCTCGTCTTTTCAGATATTTGAGAATTTCGAGAAATATGAGAAATATGAGAGGGCCCTCTTGTCTATTCGGATATTTGAGAAATATGAGAGGGTAGGAGAGAAGGTAGAAGAGAAGGTCGATGCCTAATAATAGCACATCTAGAAAACTAAATTTAAATTTTCCAGGTTGTTCTCTACTTTGTTTTCTATATTTTTGTAAAATTTTATAGATAGATCTCTCACAATGAATTTTAGTTCTGTTGTCAATTCGAATAAGATAGGGATAAAGTATCCATGGTGAAATGTCGAGCTTAGAAATTGGATTCTTGTGTATCCAAATGATTGACCTCTTATCAAAGCTATGATCTATATTGAAATCGAAAAGATTGAGATTCGTAAGAAGATTATTATGCAAGTAAAGCTCTACCAATGGTCTGTGTAGAAATGATAAGTTGATTTCTTTTAGTAGATTTACTCCGAGATTAAGATTCTCTAAATACATGCAGTTCTCTAAAGGAGAAAGATCAAGACTAGTTAATTTATTATTACTTAAATCAATATGTCTGAAACTATAACATCTACTAAGTTCTGATAAATCGAGTTTTGAAAACAAATTATAGCTTAAAGAAAGAAATCTAATGTTCAAGCATTTCTCTAGAGAAGAGAGATTCTCTAATTTGGATAACTGATTGGAAGCTAAGTTTAGTGATTTTATTTTGTTACAGTGTTTAAATACATCAAGATCTAGTTCTGTGAATTGATTATTGTTCAAATAAACTTCTTCTAGTTCAATACAATTTTTTAAAGGGGACAAATCAATTTTTTCAATTATCTGATTCTCACTTAAATCTAGCTTTATGAGCTTTTTACAATATTTTAAGAAAGTTAAATCTATTTTATCGATATCTCGATTATTTAAAATGAGTTCTACTGCTTCCAGCTCCGAATTCAGTTTAACATACCTCAGTATTCTAGAATATGGTAATTCCAGCTGAACATTTATTTGTTCAATTAATTTACTTAGATTTTGGGGAAAAGTCGAATCAATCAGTTTCTTAATTTTTGCATTATCATCAATATGATCAAGGGACATTAGGATTATTTCCCTATTTTCTTCGAATTTTTTCAAGCGGGTTTTTATAAAATTAACATATGACTTATTATCTAAACGAGAAATTGCATTAGCTGCAAATGATTCCTTCAAACGCCAAGGAGAAAAGATAAAATGTTCGATTGTTTTGGTAGTATCTACATCCTGTTTTACTTCAAAGAGAGGATGTAGAATATATGTTTTCTCACGGATACTCTCTTTGAGATATTCCAGGTATTTTTCTCTATCACTTTGACTAAAAACCAATTCTGTTTTTTCTTTGGAAATCTCATCTAATTTAATAACAGAAATAGCCTTTTTCTCCTCATTAATCAGATAAAATGCAATCTTTGCTAATATTTCTTTTTGCCATAGAAAAAACGATGAAGGTCTTAATGTTATCCTTTTCTCATTTATACGAAATTTTTTTAGTCCGGTTATTTTTGTATAATCTCGATAGTTTTCTTCTTTTAACTCTTTTTCCTTTGCATCATAACCTAGTTCCTTCTTACAATAGTACCAACCAAAATGCAATTCAAAAATTGAATCTAATAATTCTTTTTGCGTTTTGGGAATTTCCTCTAATTTGCTATATGAACTTATTGACCATAAATACAAGGGTATAAGCCAATCTTTTCCGAAGTCATATTGTAGCTTTCTCATTAGTGTATTTTTAAAAAACTCTTCGGGCATATTTTCTCCTAATGGTCTTCCTTGTAAATATCTCCAAGCTGTTATATCATCAAACAATGATAGTTCACCAAAAGCAAAAGGATTCTTAAATGTATCAAATTTATAGGTCATATCACGTAATAATATGTTTGTATATTCCAAAGAATGATGAGATCTAGTTGACTTAAGATTAAATTCTTTTTTCAAATCACTTAATACATAGGGGCGTGATGTTATTAACAAAGGACCCTGCCAGACATCTGTTGTATGTTTGAACAACGACTCTGGGGATAATTTTCCACGTTTTTCTTTATACTCAAATTCATCAAATCCATCAAAAATTAGATAGAATGATGACAAATCTATGAACATTTTTTCAAGATAAAATAATAATAATTCCTTTTTTTCTTGATTAAGCCCTAAAGATATATTGATCACATCAACAAGCCATTCACGATAATTACCACGTATTACTTCCTCACTTACATGATATTTATCAGGAAAATACTCACTTCTGCTTAGTGGGATATATATTGGAATTTTTAGTGAAGAGAGTTTCTTAAATAAAATTGATTTGATTCTTTTTTTTACTTTTTCTGCAAGATGATTAGCAATAGAAAGAGATAAAACAGTTTTACCAATGCCCATTTGTCCTTCGATTAAGACATGAGTATTTTTTTTGGAGTGGTGTTCGAGCCAATACAATGCGTTAATATGCACATCTTCTATTCTTCTTTCGGATCCATTCCATAAATGTGTACTTGGAAAAAAGACTTTAATTTCTCTATCGATCAAGTTTTTCTTTTCTATTTTTGTGATATAATCTTTTTGTATTCCTTTTAGATACCTCACCATGATTCGAACTATTCTATACTCAACATAAAGAATGTATAAAATTGCTAAAAGAAATGATATACTTAGAGATGCAAAAATAATGTTAGTTTCTTTCGTTAAAAAATATCCAACAATGGAACTTATGGTTCCAAGACCAATCGATATTCCTCCTGCCCCCAAATGTTTCTTGCTACCTAGCATCATTCGAACTAAACCTAAAACACGTGAGTTTCTCTTTTGTTTTTCTTTCATCTCTCTCAAAAACAACTAGTGTAAGAACGAAATAAAAGCATTTCTAGGTTCTTTAAAAACTATGGTATATTCTGATACATCTTATTTGGTTTCAAAATAATCCCTCCTTCTAGCAATTTCTGTTCAAAAAAACTTCTCTGCTAATACCCATATTATTAGTAGGTTGGGAGAACAAGCAGGTGTAGACTGTTCTGAAATAATATGAGAGCTTTGATTTAGAAAGGTGGCAAATTTTATCTAGCTAGAGACGTTTATTAATTCGTTCAACATAGTTATGATAGGTAAAGGAGATTATTTATTCTTAGAGTTTTTGCAGAGGTTAGAAAGCTCTAGAAGATTTTCCTTTAAGGTTTTATTAAAAATTGGATAAGCTTCCTCTGTAAATATTTTCAAAGCATTCTGAATAGCTTTCTCAGCTTTCAAACAATTTTCTTCTTTCTCCTTCAGTAAGATTAAATTATGGAATAAAGCACCTAAATCCCATTGTGCAAGTGCATACTCATTGGGATACTCTTTAAGAGTATAAATCTTCAAAGCTTCTCCATATGCTTGGAGAGCTAACCTCAATGAAGCTAAATCTGAAGTTCTAGTCCAAACAGCCCTTAATATCATGCCTATCAAGTGTAATGCTTCTGGTATTTCTTGAAAAATCTCAATCATTTCTTGATAAGCCTTAATCAGTTCTTTGTATAGTTCAACCTCTCCTGTTACTTCTTCTGCAAAAGTTACTATGGTTTCTAAATATGCCTCTTCTGCAAGTACATTTTCTCCAGCTAGTTTTAGAAAATCTTTTCTCTGCAATTGCTCCAAATTGTGTTTTTTCCAATCATATTCCTCTTTCAAACAGATTGTTCGTATCCATTCCTTCAAGAATGTTTCCTTTTCTTTGTAGAGACCATAAAAGTGCATTTTCTTTAAAGCGCATAAGATAGCTGCTTGTTCTGGATGATTATTTAGGATTACTATCCACCTTTTCTTCATCTCTGCTAACTCTAAAAGAATGGAACCAATAGTATTATTAAACCTGCTTTCCACGCTTTCCCAAGGTATATTGAGTTTTCTTGCAATCTCTTTAGCTAGATCTTCTTCAACACCTTTAATTTTAATTACATTTTTTCCAAATAGTTTTTCAAAGGATGGGCACAAACGATTTGTAGTCCAAGCTTTTATATTATCATCAAGTTCTTTTCCTGATCTGCAAGTAACTAATAAAACGCAATTCTTTTCTTGAATTCGATTAATCAGCTTATCAAATTTATCTCCTTTAACAAATTCCTACAGATCATCTATGAAAACTATTTTTGTTCTCTTACGTCTGAGATTGATTGGTAGAAGAAAATCTTCCTCAATATTCACGTTGTTGACTACTGAAACAACATAAGGATGTTTGATAGAGCGAAGAGCTTCAAAAGCAGCTCTAGTTTTTCCGATTAGTGATTTCCCAATAATAACTACATTCTCCTTGTTTTCCAAACATATAGTGATTTGCTTATCATGTTCTTGCTCATAATAAAAGGGACGGTATTCTCTGAGCTTTAGCAGTTTTTCAGGTTTAATATCTTCAGCTTTCTTCCAGACAATACTATAATATTTATTTCTTCGTTTATACTCTTTTCGAATAATTGATATTACTTTTTCTAGAACTGTTATTGCATCTCCTATCCCCGGAATAAAACTCATTGCAATCAGTAAACATGATATTTATTTCTTATAAATATTACCTACAATAATCAACATTTGGAAGACGCTAAGACCCATTTGAATTGGAACCATGGTTATTGACGTTTTCAAAGCAAATAATAAACACTGAATACTCAACGGAACATCCGTTGGTTTATACCCCCAATCATAAAGGTATAAATTGTACCATTTGTTTCTTATGGGTCTTTTTAGCTGTACTTCCTGCCCTCAAGTCACTGGCTTAAGGGTTTGCAGAGACTAGGTCTCAATAAATAATCCGAAGTTTCGTATATTTACTGGAGAAAAATCAATCCATCGATAAGGGTCTCGGTATCTTCCCTCTGGTATGACACCTCAATCTAAGCCTTTACTGTTGGTAAGAGTAATTATTGGAATAAGGTAGTAAAATATCCTGTCAATGCTGAGATTGCAACAATAATACTTAATCCGGATATTATAGCTAAAACTGTTTTTGGAAAATTCTTTAAGAATTTAGTCTTAACAATATTTCCTAAGTTCATTTCTCCAACTTCTAGCTCAGAGTATGCATATTTCCTGAAATATTTTTGATATATAGAAACTACTCCCTCATATAATTCATTAAGGTCTTTCTGTGGATTTTCTTTGAATGTACCGTATGTTATTACTCTAACACTTTCCCCTGGCTCATATCTGGGAAGGTTTAATAAATTTTCAAGCCATTGCCCTGCTTTTTCTTCAAGTAAACCAGGTTTGTAAGTTTTTTCTTCTGTTTCGACTTTAATTTTTCCAGTAATAATTTCAAATATCTTATCTGTTTCAACTCCAATCTTCTTTGATTTAATATCATATAACTGTTATGTGACCCCTTAATTAAACAAGAAATTGATTAAGTTAATATATGTCGAGAAGTATATTCTTTTAATGTTTTTTTTAATCTTAAACGATTTAATAGAAGACTGAAAAACAAGTTCATATATGTCAAAAGTACTAAAAAAGCATATAAATCTGATAAAAATGTAAAAAAAAGAGGATAATATGAGCTTTTTATACCATGTTAAATAACCGGTAACAATCTTTGTGTTTCACTGAAACAGTAAAAAACTAGTAGTGTAATTATATTAGGGATAATATGAAAATACCGATTTTGATATTTGCTGGAAGAGATGAAGAAAAAAGGGAATTTTTGAAAGAATTGGATCCTGAAGAAAAATATAAAGCCAAAATTCTATTTCCGATGCATGGTAAAACTGTAATAGAATGGGTTGTTGAAGAATTTCAAAAATCTTCTATGGTAGAGGAAATATATATTCTTGGACTAACAAAAGAGGATATTAATATAAAAGGTAATGTTCATTATGTTCCTATTGGTCTCAAATCAACACTTGCTGAGAAATTCAATGCATGTCTTGATTATTTAGAACAACAAGAAAAATTCAATGATTATGTCATTTTCTGTAGTAGTGATTGTCCTGGAATCAAAGTTAAAACTATTGAATCATTTATAAATTTTGTACAGGAAAATAAGGAACTTGATTTTATCA
>DXJF01000057.1 GCA_019057375.1 Candidatus Heimdallarchaeota archaeon | reverse complement strand
TGAAGAAGAATTAGAAAAAATATATGCTAGTGTCAAAGTTGATGGTAACAAATACACTGGAGAAGGATTCCCTCTCTTCTGGCATACTCATAGAATAAATGCTACTGATACAGTCTACATTAGAGATGAATTTGAAGATAATCCTACTCTATTCAATGTAACAGAAGGAACTGGAACTTGGTTCTATGTGAATTTTACAGTAGAAGATGCTCCCTATTCCTTATTTGTTGAATTTGAGATTGACCCTCTAGATGGTGTCACTAAGAGATATTATGAACATTTTATCAGTGTAGAAACTGGAAACGAAATTGACAGTGAGATAGAATTAACTTTCTCAGGATATATCGTTGAATCTCCAATTCAATTCGCTTGGGTTTTCTTCGGTCTATTATCAATTGGAGCTTTAGTAATTATTCGTAAGAAAAGAGCAAAGGCATAATAATTTGTCTTTACTTTTTCTCCGTTTTTCTTTAATTAGAATTTGATGATTTGATTTAGTTCAATACACAAAAGAAGATTTATAACAAACTCCTTCAAAAACATAAATGGTGTAATAATGGTCAAGGATGAAGAAAATAATTTCTTGTCAGTAGATGTGGATGCTTCAGATAAAAGAATTCTGACCGTCTTTACTGTTAATTGGATAGAGCTAGAGATACTCAAAATACTAGAAAAATCTTTAGAACCAGTTTACAAGGGAGAAATGATCACAGTTCTTAGGGATAAACATAAGAGTATAGCAAATAAGCCAGAAAGCTCTTTCTATGCTATCTTTGATAAACTAGAAAAAATTGAAATGATAGAAACAAATTCTATTCCAGGACAAGGTTACAAAACTTTCCTAGAGATAACAGAAAGGGGGCAAATTGAACTTAAAAGAGCTCTATTTTGGGGGATCAGTTCCATATTTGAAGGCATGACCAGTCAACTAATAGAAGTATTGAATGTAGTATGTGTAAAAACTATGGGATGTCTTCGTGAGATGAATTTTGCAGTAGTTAGTCCCAATAATCCTGAATTTCTTGTACCTGAGATGTGTAATCATTGTGTTCAATCAACTGATGAAGATACTCAAAGCCGTTTTAATATTCTTTTGCCATTTGCTAAGGACTTAGTTGTACCCTATTATCAGAATATTAGGTCAAATCCTGATGATATTCCATTGAAGAATGATTTGTTAGATAGAGTGATGTCAGTATTAGCTTTAGGATTTCTAGAAAAAAATGATTCAGAGAATTATATAACAGAAGTTTTCAGAATACTCAAACCTGGAGGAAAAGTTGCATTCTTTGAATTGATAGAATTTGAGAGTTATCTCTGGGAGTCATTAAAAAAACTTACTCATGGATTTCAAATCTTCATACCTGAGAAAGGATCAGGAGAATTAATTCAATTTCTACCTGATAAACTAAAGGCAAAAGTAGTCTCAGTTTTTGGAGAAGAAAATGTAAAATTAATCTTCTTACGTGAAATTGTATGTGTATTAGCCATAAAACAGGATTAATTCTATATTGTTCTTTATTTTTACAAATTAAGGTAAAAATATATAAATAGCTCACCTAATTTTAGTTAGATAACTAAGTGATTGCAATGAGTGCTGTTCGAGAAGAAAGATATGTAGATTTGAAAAAACTTTGTGATAAAATAGCCCCTGAGTTATTTGATACTCTATCCTGGATATTAATGATGAATTTAGACTTAATCCCAAAAAATGATATTGACATAAATCCCAATTTACAATTCTCATATCTAATGATGTCTGATAAATTTACAGAGGCAAAAGAATTAGGAAAGAAGATGGCAGATTCTACTAATCCTGTTTCTAAACATTATAAACAAATGTTTGAATTAGATCCCAAGTTAGAAAAAACAAAGCAAATAGCAGATGGTTTTTTTGCACTTGCAAAACGAAGATTAGAAATAGTTGAGAGATTGGGAATCAGACAAGTATGATTTGATTCTGTTATACTGAAATATGAACATTATCTTTATTAAGTTTCGACACTTCTTTGGTCAGTATGTTAAAGAGCAAATCTTCCTTCTCAATTTTTGCTGGTTTTACTCTATCAGTAGTGGGAGGATTGATTTTTAACCTCGGAGGATTAGCAGCTGGAAGTGCTGCAACTTTTTTACAATCTCTTTCTAGTTATATTCCATGGATTTTCCTCATTTATCCATTACTATTAACAGTAAGAGGAGATATCAACGGTGTTCTAACAGGAAAACTTGGTACTGCATTACACCTAGGAACTTTAAAACCAACTTGGAGAAATAATACAAATAGATTCGTACATCTTATAATGCTAATTCTAATCTTAACAATATATGACTCTATTCTGATTAGCATCGTAACATCTATACTTGGATTTCTTTTAAAATTGAATATATTACTGGTAGATGTTTTGAAAATTTTTGCTATAGCTCTTACAACATTTACTCTTACTGCTATTATATCATTGTCTATAACCTTCGTTCTAACCTTTTTTATCTATAAAAAAAATGGTGATCCTGATGTATTTGCTTACCCAATAACTTCATCTATAAATGATATACTCATAACACTTATTTTTGCAGCTGTTTGTTGGTTGTATAGACCTTGGAATCCTGCAGTAAAACTTCATTATTATCTCGGTATCCCAACGGTTATTTTTGTTACAACTTTATTTGTGTTTTTGATAATAAAATTTAGAAAAGAAAACTATATTAGAAAAGGAATTGTGCAAACCTTACCTGTGCTTACAATTACAGGTTTAATTGCTGCTGGTACTGGTTCAGTTCTCGCTTCCTTTCCAGATATATTAAACTCTATTCCAGTACTTATTGTCTTCTATCCTGCAATTATCAGTACTGTGGGTAGCCAAAGCTCAATTTTAGCTAATACTAGTACAACCAAACTACATTTGGGAACTATGACGGCATCTTTTAAATCACTTAAGGATAAAGACTTATCAATTAATTTCTTTGGAATAATAACAGCTGCTTTTATTGTAGTAACTATAATGAGTCTTCTAGGAACGGCAATGTTTCCCAAAGGAATGACTATAGGATTGTATGGTTCAATACTAGGATTATTACTTCTAACCAATTTTCTATCATTTCTCTTAGTAGGTCTTATTGCTTTATCTGCTACATTCATTACTTTTCGATTAGGTATGGATCCAGATAATCTAGTTAACCCTCTTTTAAGCTCTAGTGCAGATTTGATAACAACTACAATTTTGGTTCTATTTTTCGTTATTCTTTTCTAGCAAAAATGAAATGGTCTACTCCCTAGTCTCTCTAACAATCCAATCAGAATATTCTTTTGAATAATTATCATTTTTTATCGAAATTATTTGAGGAAGCTCATAGGAATGTATCTCTTCTAGTCTCTTCTTGATTTTCTCAAATTTATTTTGAGTTGATTTAATAATTATCATAAATTCTTTTGATTCTTCTGACTTTCCTTTCCAAGTACATATACTTACTATGGGGTAAAATTGCACGCAAACAGATAATTTTTCTTCATTCATGACATGAGCTATAGTTCTAGCTTCCTTCTCAGTAAGTACTGTGGTTTGTACTTGAATCAAATCGTCTTCCATCAAATATACATATTCGTTAGTATTTTTAATAGTTCTCCTCTAAAAAATTGTAGTTACTTCTTTATCTTTTCAATAAAAATAGCTTTTTTCTCTTTGTTTACAAGAATTGATCCTTCAACAAGCTCTGAAATAAGATTTAGTTCCTCAGGTGAGAAATCAAGATTTTTCAAATTGTTTAGAAAGAAAAACACTTTACTGACTTGTTCTGGAAAATTTTCAAAAAAATATACTACTGTTGTATAATCAAGGAAATTTCCCATTATGCTCATAATTTGCTGTACTTCCTTCTTATTTTCTTTTATTTGAGGTTTTAAGATTGTATAATATTCATGAATAAGGAAGCTAACAAAATCATAATAGTCTCCTCCAAAAGGAAATCTTTTTTCTAACATTGATTTAGCAAAATAAAGATAAGCATTGATATAAAACTCGATTTTTAGTATTATTGTTATTTTATTATCAAACCTTGGTGAATATTGAGGTAAATTTGCTGTAAAATTATTAACAAAACTTAGTACTTCTTCCAATTCTGCTTGTGAATACTGAGAGACATTTTCTTTATTGAAATTAGGAAACAGAAATTGAGGTAATCTAGCTAGAGTAAAAAGTATGTTTCTTTCATCTGTTTTCTTATTGTCTGTCATGTATTTAGCAGTAATTGTAAGAATTAACAGTCTCTCTATTGGATCAGGAAGCTTTTTCTTAATATTTCTCTGATTTCGAGATGTAGGGGAATCAATAACAATTGATTCATACTTACCAGATTCGATTTCTTCTTCGATTTCATTACTTAGAAGATTCAGAAATTCATGCATAGGAGCATATGTTTGAATTCGATCATCTGGATTATATCTTTTCATTTTTCAACACTTATCGAAATTGTTTTACAAGCTCAAGGAATTGACCAATCATTTCAGAATAATGAAGTTCTCCTTTATCCAACATCCATTGATAGATATCACTTATTTCGCTTAGTGAACTTTTCAGATCAGAGCTTATACCTATTGATGAAATCTTATAAGATAATTGGAAAAATTGAGCCATTTTAGCTCTTATTTTATCATCATATCTCTCGAAAATATCTATAATTCTATCAATTTCTGTAGGTATATCCATCTGTTCTAGCTGAGAAGAACCTTTCCCTCTTGGACCTCCTAGATACCCAGTTAGTCCTAATAATCTCGCAGAATGAAACTGTAGTAATGCTGGTAAATAGATGAAAATAGTTACAGCTTCCTCATATTCTAAATTCTGGTCTAAGAAATATTGTTTTGCTTTTTCGAAGGATTTGTAAGAATCCGATGGATTTCCTGTAGATTGATACAATCCTGCCATTAGTCTTTTGATTTTTGCAGTTAATTCTAAATGTTCAATACTTTCTGCAGTCAGTATTAACCTTTCACCTTTTTCAACTGCTTCTTCTGGAGTGATTCTCTCTGAACGAAGTTCCAGTTCAACTCTTTGTGTATTAAAGATTAATGGATGAAAATCATCAGGTTGATAACGTTCCAAATATTCATCCATCAAATCAATAGTCTCTTCTGGTTCAGAAACAAATTGTGATAATATTATCTTCTTTTCAAAAGCTGATCTCTCAAAAGGGGAATCTTGGAAATATTTGAATGCTTCATCTACACTTGAGTATGCTTTCAGAACATCTCCTTCCTCTGCATCTATCTGAGCCTCCAAAACTTGAAGTTCATAGAAATAAGGCTCATTACCCAAATCTTTTGCTTTTTTCTTTAAGAAATGAACAATTTCTCTCGCATCTTCTAACTGATGATAAACGATTTTAAGTTGGGCTTTCGTTTGCCAAAACCTAAAGAAGATTTGAGGATTTTCTTCAGATATTTGTTCTTCTTCTAATTCTTCCAACCATGTTTTTCCTCTTTCATAATCACCATAAGCAAATAGAGTAGCTGCTAGTTCTAATATCACTAAATAATACTCTTCAATTAAGATTCTCTCTTTAGTTTGTTCAGCTAGCTCTTCTAAAATGTCAATAGATTCAGCCTTAGATCCTAAAAGAGCACAGCATCTAGCAATTTTTATTTCAACATCTCTAAGTTGATCTTCCTTACCAGACAAATAAAGTACATCTCGAGCTTTGAGATACCAACGATAAGCATCTAGAAATTTGAATTGTGAAAAAAACTCATCGCCTTTCTCTTTTTCAGAGCTCATAATAATTTACCTTATTTATTATTAGGGAAAATATTATTTAAACATTTAAAAAGATGTTTTTATCTCTAAAAAGGTTAATTTCCGAATAAGATATAAGAGTGGAAAGTAAATAAGAGCTGATGAGTGAGTATTCTGAATATATGAAGCAAGCCAGAAAAGAAGTAGAGCTTTGTTTGGATATTTGGAAGAATCTCTTTGCTGAAAACTATTCAGAAACGATAGAATATGCATACAGTAAGGGTTCTGCTATAAAAGAATGGGAGAGTTTTATCGATTATGTACCAATCTTAAGTGACGTAGATATTCACATCAAAGCTAGAGATTATTCGAATTTCTTTGGAGATGAATCTTCATTTTATGAATCAGTAAATCTTTCAGAAATGTACGAAACAAGATATATTGAGAAGAATCCAAAGTACTTCCATATACCAAGAACTCAGATTGTTAAACTGAATAAAATTATAGATGTACCTGATTTCATTCATCCTAGAGAGGATGAAATAACTCCTCTCTTTGGAAAACCTGTTTTAATAGAAAATCCTTCTGATGAAATAATCAAGAAAGTTGACTTACAAAGCTTACTAGATTTAGAAGAATTCTTACCTACACTATCCATGTCAATGATCGACAGAACAGGATTAGATCTTTGGATAATGGTAAGAAGAATGAATTGGAGAATCTCTCCAGCTCCTATAAGATTACTAAGTCAAAACCATGATAAACCTCTTGATCTTTGGGAGCTAAATAGAACAATGATAGCTAAAGAGTTAGAGAAACAAGAATTTTATCTGATCGCTGAAAGCTATAAAGACTATTATTATGAAGGTTGGATAACTTTTATGGAAGATTTCACTAACTCACAATCACTTAGAAGACTCATTTCCTCAGGATTCGAAGTAATGAAATTGTGTTTAGAAGAAGCAAGAAAATTGGTTTAGATGCGCTATTTTCCTTTCTCCACTGGTTCTATTTGTAAGAATTCAATTATATTTAAGATTGCTCTAAATTCTTTTGTTTCAAAAACATCTCCGTGTTTTTCCTTTTCATATCCAAAAATGAATCTAGCTTCTTCAAGTTCTTCGAAGTAAAATTTCAGATGTTTAAATTTCTCATCACTATCTGTAACTAGAGTTCCTTTAACTCTCATTCTTTTGAAACCCTTTTGTATCTTAAATGCTTGATCTTCTGCTGCTAGAATGTTTTTTAACCAATGAGCTTTTTTACCTCTAGCAATATAGAAAGTAAGTTTATCTGTATAGAATTTAAGTGCTAAAACTGGAGTAGTTCTCCTTTTTCCTGTTTTTCTTCCTCTTGTATGAATTAGAACTATTTTTTTACCTATTCCAAATAAAGGGAGAAGGTAAATTCGATACAGGAATATAACAATTCCATTCATTATTTTATTGAATCTATGAAAACTTTTAGTTCTCTTTCTATGTCTTGCAACAATAGATTTTTCTCCTAGCTTAAATTTCTCTGACATCAGTTCCCCTCACTTTATTATTCTTTTAATTATTTCTTCTGGATTTTTCACAAACACTTCCGCAAGCATGCTTCTGGGAATTCCTACTCCTAGAGCTGTTTTTTCCCGCAAACTTTCACTTATGAAATCTCTAGGTTGATGAGCGTCTGTGTTCAAAATGAGTTTTGCACCAGCTTTCATAGCTAAATCAGCAATTAATCCATTTCCAAGGGAGTGTCCTCCTCTTGTAGTTATCTCCAAAAATACTTCGTTATCTTTTGCTAGCTGAGCATCTTTAAATGTCAATATTCCAGGATGAGCTAAAATATCAACATCAGAGCATTTTAACGCTGCTCTGTTAGTTCCCTCAATAACTGGTTCTACAATAGTTTCACCATGAACTACTACCAAGAAATTTCTCTGTTTTGCTTTTTTTGCCAATTCTGATATTTGAGAAGGGAGAACATGAGTAATTTCTACACCTGGAAGGAAGGTGATGTATTCTTCAAAATCATATCTGATTTTATCTAGACTATTCAATACGTGATCAATATTAGACGAATCTACATGATCAGTAATAGCGACTGCTGCCAGACCTCTTACAATTAATCTTCTAAGAAGTTCAGCTGGCATTAATGCTCCATCAGAAAGAAGTGTATGAGTGTGAAAATCAGCCAATTTCATAGTTGGTTTAATTCTTATGATTATTTCAAATTTGTGTTGAAAAAATGAAAAAAGAGAATTAAGATAGTAACTCTTCAAGTTCATCGACTTTAGAACTCAAATAGCTAATTCCTTTATTCCAGAAGTTGGGATCATCTAAATCTATACCCACTTCTCCAAGCATTTCAGCTGGTGTTTTAGAACATCCAACAGATAGAAGTTTAGTAAACTTGGGGACGAATTCTTCTCCCTCTTCTAAATACATTTGATAGAGGGCTATAACTAGAAGATTAGACATGTTGTAAGCATAGACATAGAAAGGTACATGAATGAAATGACTTACTACACTCCAGTAACTTGCATAATCTTCTTTTATATTTGTCATAGAATTTCCAAACATCTTTTGCATTTCTTCAACAAAGATTTCTTTGTAATCAGTGCCAGTAGGTAATTTTTCTTTCATTAATTCATGAATCCTACTTTCAAAATGATAGAAAGCATTCTGTCTATGAGAAGTTGAAAAATTACCTTCAATGTGATTAGCCAATAAGGAGATTCTATCTTCTTTTGACAGATCAAGTTTCATGAGATAATCGAAAGCAATCATTTCATTGAAAACAGATGCTATTTCAGCCACGGTAAGAGAAGAATCTACGTTTGTAAATGTTTGAGTTTGTTGAATGTAATAATGGTGTATAGCGTGTCCTAATTCATGTGCTAATGTTAAGACAGACTCTATATCGTTAGTGAAATTGACGAATACGAACGGATATTTCATTTGCTTTCCATAACTACAAAAAGCTCCTCCTTGTTTACCTTTCCTTGGAGTAACATCTATGTGTTTCCTCTTGTATACTTCATCAACAATTGTGGCAAATTCAGGGTTGAATTGTTTATTAGCTGTTTTTACAAGTTCGATCCCTTCTTCATAAGTATATTTTTTATTTACTTCACCAACAGGAGCATACAAGTCTGACATTTTTAATTCTGATATATCTAGAATCTTCTTCTTCAAATTGTAGTATTTTTCTACAATATGATTACTTTCCGAAGTAGCTTTTCCTAATGTTTCTACAGCTTTATCACTAACTTCATTCTCAACATTCCTTAATGAAATTGGATTCGCATAATTTCTTCGTTTATTTTCTAGACCCCAATCTTTCATTACATTATTGTAAATATGAGTAAAAGTAAGTTCATTTCTTTCAAATTCTGAAACTAAAGTCTTTAGTGCTCTGTATCTAACATCTTTATCCTTATTGTACATGAAAGCAAAAAGCTCTGACCCTGTGTAAGTTTTAGTTTCCCCTTCATATTCAAATTCATAAATGAAACCACATTCAATCTCATTGTATAATTTTATGAAACCACTCTTTCCAGTTATATTCTTCATCAGAACTATCTGTTCCGCCTTTTCAGAAAGCTGATGTGGTTTTTGTTTTCTGTTGAATTCTAGATCATGTTTATAATTTTTTAATTCAGGGGATGCTAAAAGTTCTTTATATTTCTCCTCAGGTATTGTGTTGAGTTCAAGATGGAAGAAAAGAGTTTGTTCATTGATTCTTGAACTATATTCTTGTACTTGTGAATAAAGATTCTTGACTTCATCATCAAGCGAAGTAGTAGAATATAGTAAATACGAAAACAAGTAAAGATAGAATTTCTTTTCATGAATATCTTCATGTTTTTTGAACCATTCTTCTAACTGTTCTGGCTTAAGATTGGGATTATTGATATTTCCTTTAACTATTTTATTAAAATCTTTAGCTAATTTTTCGATATCTTTCATATCAGTTTTAATCTTAAAATCATTCACATCTGAATAAAGATCAGATAAATCCCAAGCTATGATTTCTTTAGGCATAAAATGATTAAAAATTTGCTGTTTAAGAATTTTTGTAATTGGAAGAGTATGTTTCAGAAACCATAATTTGAACTAGTATAGGAATCTCTAGTTGTTTTAATAATTAAAATGCTGTGAATATGTTTAAATATAGCTTAGAAGTATTTTCAAGATGGTATACATGCAAAGAAGAAAAATCTTTTTTTCTGCAGCAATAATCATTATGTTCTTTTCAAGTTCTCTGTTCATTGAATCATCAGATATAACATGTGAATGTATTGTAATACCTGGTAAAGTAGTGTTTAGAATAAATTTAATGTCTATTTTTGAAGAAAAAGATATGAATAATGAGATCTCTATTATAATTCAAGATAAATTGCCAGTAATAGGAATAGGTGTCGAATTTCATGATATTACACATTGGGGTAATGTACTTCCCAGAACTAGTCAGTATCCCCTAATTGATTTTGATTATATCCCAACCTATGCAGAAGGAGGATTCGATTTATTTGCATATGAACATCCTTTTGAGTTAGATTATTCTCCACCAGGTCTAGTTTTTGACTATCGTTATATAGAAAAATATGACTCTATATTTTTCTCACAGTACATAAACCCATTATATGATACAAAAGCTATACAATACTATAGAACTTTTGACCAAGATGAACGAACCTTATTCAGTTATGAATTGCAGGAAATTCTTTATGAAGATCTTCCTTCAATTCCAATCTATAATCCAAGAGAGCTAGTTTTTCTAAGCTTTGACGTTGCAGGATTTGATGAGAACCTTTTCTATTCAAGTGAAATTAGAGCTGATAAATGGTATGGCTCAAGTGATGGATGGTTTAATTATTCTCTTCCTGTTTCTTTCGAAGAATATAGTTATTTTACAGAAAATAAGGGAAAAGATGGTCTATGGTTAAACAATGTTTATGGTTCCTTATTTAGAAGAGCACAAGAGACAAAATATTGGGAATCTTTCCTTGCTTCAAATTATAGTTATAGTGAAATTGTTGATTGGAAATTCAATGTAACTGTTGAAATTAATCCTGAAGCGAAGTTTAGTGATGGAAGCTCTGTACTGGCAGAAGATGTAAAATACACTTATGAGTTGCTTCTTTCACCTGAAGTAGGAGCAACAGATTATAATCTCTTAACAACAGTGTTTGCATCAAATGAATCTATAATAGTTGAAGATTCCACCACGGTTAAATTCTGTTTCAAAGATATTTCTAATTATCCTTTAAGCTACCTTTCTCATGGTATTATTGATAAAAGTTATCTAGAACCATTCATATCGAGTTATGGGTATAGCCTTTTTGATGAGCAGCCTTTTACGGGAAATGTTTCAGATGCTTTAGTTAGGTCTTGCGGACCCTTCAAATTGGAATACATAAACAAAAATAATAATGAAACTCTTTTAATCCCTAATCCATACTGGTTGGAAGGTGAACTGTCTAGCAATTTGACTTTTATCAAAATGGAAGATCCAGAGGATGCTTTTATTAATTTCTTAGATGGTAAAATAGATATTTTGGACAATTTATACACCGAGTACTTACTAGAACAGATTCATGATTTTACTCCAACGTATCATATAAAATTTATAGACGTTCCTTTTACCTATGAATTAGCTATTAATATGAAACATCCTGTAATTGGAACAGGAGAATTAACGCCATTGGGAACACCTACAGCAGCAAAGTATATTCGAAAAGCTATCAGTCATATAATTCCAAGAGAAAATATAACATTTGATTTTTTGAGGGAATTAGGGGTTCCATCAGTTTCGTACATACCAAGAGCTTGTGTTGGGCATAATAGCAATCTTGATCCATATGTTTGCGATTTTGACATAGCTGCTCAATATATTAAAGAAGCAGGTCTTGCAGCATGTTGTTGTAGAACCCTTCAACCTACACAAACAGGATATAGAACAATTTTCATTATTACTCTCTTCTCATTAATTTCTGTATCTATTTTGAGTCAAACTATGCTTAAAAAGAAAAGAAGTAAAAAAACTTGAAGAAATTATTCTAGTATTGATATAACTCTACCTACCTTCCCAGTCTCCAGTCTTACCTTGATTCCATGGGGATGACTACCCGATTTGGTGAGAATAGTTTTTACTACGCCTTTGGTCAATTTTCCAGTTCGTTGATTATGTTTCTCAACAATTGAAACTTTTGCACCGATCTGAATTTTTTTTCTCTTTCTTGAGGGCATAAATATCTCTTCTCTCACTCTTTTTAATCTTTAATTTGATTGGTATATATTTTGAAAGATTTTGTTTATTTCTTCTAGCTGAAGAATCTATTCCTTTTTGTTCTAATGAAATTGTTGGTGTATAGACTAAAAAATAACAAAGCAACAACTATTTTGTTGCCGCTGAGATATTTATATCTTCAATTAGAACATGCGGAATAAATGTTGGTACATTAACTTCCCAGCTTTTAATTTGTTTGATTTCTTTACCTAAAGCTGTAACATTTTTGAAAACATTACCCATGGTATCGCTAATTCGTAATTCTCTCACCGGTTTAGAAATCTCTCCATTTTCTATGATAAACATACCATCTCGGGGAATGGAGGAGAATATACCGTCTGCATAGCTAGTAAATCTTGTATACCAGTTATTAGTAATATATAATGCTGGTTTTCCTTTGGTTAGTTCTAATAATTCCTCAAAAGTATGCTCCCCAGGTTCAAAGAAAACATTGGAGTTTTGAGGTAAAACTAAACCTGCGTTTCCAGTACTTGTTGTTCCTGCTTTTTTAGCGGTTGAAGTATTGTGGATAAATCCTTTTAGAATACCCTTCTCAACAATAACATTTCTACCTGTTGGATGACCTTCATCATCGAATGATTTAGAACCTAATCCATTTGGAAGCAGTGCATCGTCATAAACAGATACTAATTCTGGACCAATTGGTTCCCCTATTTTATCTTTTAACCATGACATTCCTATATCAACCATAAATGGATTTGCTGCTCCAGGAGTAGCTGCTACAACATCAGCTGCAACTCTGGGTTCTAGTAGAATATTATACTTCCCAGGATCCCCATTAGTTCCTCCAATTGCCATTTTAGCGATTTCTCCTGCCCTTGATCCAGCTCTTTCAAAATCAACTTTAGAAAATAGTCTTCCTACTTCTACATCTGCTCCAGAGCTAGTTTCATCAATGAAGGATCTTATACTAAATTCATAACTTGTAGAGTTTTCAGAGACGCTAGCTCCTTTCGAAGATAGAAGATGTTCTTCTTTAACTTCCCAAGCTAAAACTCCAGCTGATCTCTTCGCACCTTCAGCTTCAGCAGCATTTATAGCTCCTTGTACCTGATCAATAGATTGATCATGAAATTCGACAAAGTCAGTATCAGCTAAATATTCTATTGCAGGATAACTGAAAGGACCATCAGAAATTCCAAAATAATTTTGATTTGGAGGTAATGATTTAGCAAGTTTTTCTAAAGATTCAAGAGCTGAAATAATCGAATTCTCTGAGAGATCTTGTATTTCTATAGCAACTGTTTTGGAGTCTTTAGCGGCAAAAACACCCAGTTCTAGAGAAGCCCAATTTTTAGCTATTGTTATCTGGCTATCTGCAAATCGCAATTGTGATCTGTTTCCTCTAATAGCAGTTATTGTAAAATCATCAAATTCTAGTGAATTGAGTTTATTCGCTGATAAGTCTAGAATATTTTCAATATCTATTTTATTTCCCATAATCATCACCTAACCTCAACATTCCTTATACGCATAAAGGATCCTCCATGATAAACAGGAGCCCCTTGCATCGGATCGCCTTTTCCACAAGTAGCAGCATCAAATTCTAGATACTTCTCTTTTGCAACTGCATCAACTGATCCCCATAATTTTGGAGTAGTAGTTTCTATTACTGGTCTTCGAACCATATGTTTGATTTCTCCATTTTCTATGAGATAAGCTTCTAGACCAACATATTTAGACTGATATCTACGGTCATCAATATTCCATTCAGTGAAATTGTTCATAAAAACTCCAAGTTTAATATCTTCAAACAGTTCTTCATATTCAAATGTACCTGGAGCTAAGTATGTATTGGCCATTCTTGGTATTGGTTCCCTGTTGAAGCCAATTGCTCTCGCAGCTGCAGTGCTTTTTGTTCCCATCCATGCAGCACTTTCTCTGTTATGAAGCATTTCTTCAAAAACACCCTTGTTATGTAGATATCTTGGACCTGCTTTCACACCCTCATCATCGTACAAGTAATATCCATAAGATCCTTCTAAGGTTGGATCATCTATAATCGTAACATGCTCAGAGCCTATTTGCTGACCAATCATATTCTCTTTTAGATAGCTTTCACCAGCTTGAGCTCCTTCTCTCCCCAGAATTCGGTCACCTTCAGTGGGATGTCCAGTGTTTTCATGACACATAATGCCGATAACATTCGGACCTACCACATAGTCTATTACTCCTGTAGGTGATTCCTTTGATTCAGTTACAATTTTGCTTAATTTAGTTGTTTCTTTTGTAACGAAGTCTTCTATTTTCCAATAATCCAAGGATTCTAATCCTCCAGTCTTACCCTTCTGAATCATTATTTGCTCCTTTGAACCAGTAGTTTGATTAACAGCAACAATTATACCAAACAATTGTAATCTGTCTATTTCGCTTTCAATCTTCGCTCCTTCATTTGTAATAATATATTTCTTTTCCGTTTCATCTAGCATTTGGAAGAATCTGAAAGGAATAACCGCATTTGTCTTAAGCTCTGCGAGTAACTTATCCATTCCCATTAATCTATTAATTTTGGCTTCTGGATCGACTTCAAAAGGTCTTTTTCCACTTTCTCCAACAGCTTCAAATTTGACTTCATGGATTTTTTCATCACTAAAAACTATCTTTTTAGATCTTCTTCTACCAGTAGCTTCAGCCATTTTTGTAGCAAAAGCTACAGCTATACTCATTTCTTCCTTAGTCATTTCATTGAAGCTAGCAAAACCTACTCCCCCATCTTTTAAGACCCTAATTCCTATTCCATTATTTCTTGCTATTGCTCCTAATTCAGGAACACCATTCTTGAGAATACTAGTGTTCATCCTAGAGTTAACATATCTTGCTTCAATATACTGAGCACCTAGTTTTTCTCCTTCTTCAATTGCTTTTTCCGCTAAATCATAAGAACTTGAAGGCATGTTCAAAGCAATAGATAGGATATATTTAAAGCTATTCGAACAAAGAAAAAGAGCAAAATTCTGACAAATATTTTTAAGAGACCTATTTTCTCTTTTTTTTCAATTTCATTTGGTTAAGCGATATATTATTAATTAGAAACGATTTCATAAGTAGTAGAATAAATAATTGGAGATCGATTAATGGTTTTAGCTACATGGCAAATCATACTCATAGGTACAGGAGCATCATTATTTGCTGGTTTAGCAACAGCTTTTGGAGCTATTCCTGTTTTCTTCAAGAAAGATATAAGCGATAAAACCTTAGACCTTCTATTAGGTTTTGCAGCAGGTGTTATGTTAGCTGCTTCAGCTTTTAGTTTGCTAGTTCCAGCTCTAAATTTAGATCCTTTACCTATTGGTTCAAAATTTGAACTTGATAGTATTTGGATTGTAGTAATAGGAGTTGTAGTAGGAGCGGTTTTTATAGATATAATTGATAAATGGGCACCTCATGAGCATTTTGTTTCCGGTCCTGAAGGTAAAATGTCCAAACGTTTAGCAGCTACCTGGTTATTTGTTATAGCTATTACAATTCACAATTTTCCTGAGGGTTTAGCTGTTGGAGTGAGTTATGGTAGTGGAAATGTTGGTGAAGGTACAGTTGTTGCTATTGCAATAGGTCTTCAGAACATTCCTGAAGGAACTGCTGTAGCAATGCCTTTACTTAGAGAAGGATATTCAAAAAAGAAAGCATTTATGATAGCCGCTGCATCTGGATTAGTAGAACCTTTAGGTGCAGTTATTGGTGTTACTGCAGTTTCAACCGTACAATTTTTCCTTGGTTTTGGGATGGCTTTTGCAGCTGGAGCAATGATATTTGTAGTTGTTGATGAAATAATACCAGAAACGCATGGAAAAGAATATTCTCGATTGGTTACTTTTGGAGTAATCATTGGCTTTGTTATAATGATGTTTCTAGATAATTTCATTGAACCCATTCTAAGTAACTTAATTGGTCCAATAACGTGATTTGCATAACTAAAGAGTAGAGATATTTAAGGATAAATACCTCTTAATTCATATTGTTTGATAATTCTTTCTGATGCTATGGCATAAGCTGCTAGTCTCATGTCTTTTATGCTATGTTCATCAGCATAGTTAAAGACGCTATCAAAAGCTCTAACTATGATTTCTTCAAGTTTATTGTTTACCTCTTCTTCAGTCCAGAAAAGAGCATCATTACCTTGAACCCATTCGAAATAACTAACGGTTACTCCACCAGCGTTTGCCAGAATGTCTGGTAAAATGAGGATATTATTCTCTATTAGGATTTCGTCCGCACCTGGAGTTGTAGGACCATTAGCTCCTTCAGCAATAATCTTAGCTTTGACATTAGGGGCATTGATCTTAGTAATTACACCTTCAACGGCACAAGGAGCTAATATATCAACTTCTAATTCTAGGAGCTCTTCATTAGATATGTCTTTAGTTGAATTTTGATATCCAAGAACAGATTGATCAATATTTTCTGGATTTTCGTAAACATATTTGTAAAGATCTTCAACATCAAATCCCTCCTCATTAAAGATTCCACCTTGCCAATCTGATACTGCTATAACTTTGGACCCATTTTCAGCAATGATTCTAGCATACCAAGAACCTACATTTCCAAAACCTTGAACTGCAACTGTTGCTCCTTCTAAGGACAATTTCAATCTCTTCATCGCTTGACGAGTGATAAAAAATACTCCTCTTCCTGTTGCAGAATCTCTTCCTAGAGATCCACCCAATTCAACAGGCTTTCCTGTTACTACTCCCAAAGCTGAGTGTCCTCCCCACATGCTATAAGTATCATAAATCCAAGCCATTTCTCTAGAAGATGTGTTGATATCTGGAGCAGGTATATCGCTTCGAGGGTTGAATACATTGATCATTTGATGAGTATATCTTCTAGTTACTTTTTCTATTTCTTCTAATGACATCTCTCGAGGGTTACAAATCACTCCCCCTTTTGCTCCAGAATAAGGTAAACCTATAACAGCACATTTGAGCGTCATCCAGAAAGCTAGAGCCATAACTTCTTCTTTAGTAACTTCTGGACTAAATCTAATCCCTCCTTTATTTGGTAGGTTTTCATTATGATGAACACGAAATCCAGTGAATATTTCGAGCCTTCCATCATCCATAACTACAGGAAAATTGGTTTCAATGATTCTGATAGGGTTCTTTAGAATTTTGATTATGTTCTTATCGATCTTGAGTATTTCACCCATTTTTTCTAACTGTTTAACTGCCATTTTCCATGGATCAATCTTGTGCTCCTCTGTCATGAATAATCTGAAATTCAATCTTTTATTAAATTTACCATATCGTTGGAAACCAAATTGAAATCGGATCAAAAATGATGTACAGATAATTTCTAATTGCATAAAAAATAGCACCAACGATTGCTCCACAAATTACTCCTCCTACAATATCCCCAAAATAATGTACTTCTAATGCTATTCTTCCGTAACAAACAGCTATTGCCCATAGTGCAAAAATCCAACCAAATGTTGGAAAAATAAGTGTCATAAACATTGCTAAGCTTCCCATTCTTGAAGCATGACCACTTGGAAAACTAAAATAATCTCCAGTTGCTATATATTTTAGAGCTACTTGTTCATTGGGTCTTTTTCGTTTAGTAAGGTATTTTATAGTAGTGGTAGTTAGTCCAACAGCTCCTGCTAACGTCATCTGAATTAAATTGTCTGATCTTTCCATGAAGACATCTAAAAAGAAAAATAAGATTGAAATTACAAACCAAGGTTGTGCATTCCCGGAAAGTGCAAAAAAACTTGCTATCTTGAGATTCTTTTGAGATTTTTGAGCTATTCGTTTAGATATACTCTTATCCCATTCATCAATTTTCTTGAATAGCTCTGCCATAAAAATTACCTTTCAAAATTGTATTTAAGTATGAGTGTTCGTGCAACAAGAATTTCTAATCATAGATACCCTTATTCTCATTATAATATCTTCTAACTTCCTCTAATTGATGGGGTTTATCCACATCCATTGCTAATTCTGCATCTTCAGTTATGACAGCATGAACGCCATCCTTAACCTTAAACACTCTTCTATTAATTGATCTCATAAATTTATCTAGAGTTAATCTTTTGAGTAAAAATCGAATAACTAGAAAAGGATTAAGAACAATTAGTTGGGATAGTACATTCTTTCGTTTATCTGTTAAATCATCAATGAGTTTCTCATGATTCAGCATTTTTCTAACATTAAAGATAGATACATCCGCTCCACAAACATGAAATTTGTTTTTAAATTTAGCATAGGTCCTGTTTGAATTAGGAAATTTTGCTTCCATAAATTCTCTTGGAACAACTGAATAGTAAAAAACCCCATTTAAGTCTCCCCCTGATGCTGCTTCGCATCTTTCAATAGCTCTTGTCAATATCTCTGGAGTTATCAAAGGAATATCACTGGTAAGAAGAATAACTATTTCTGAGTAAGTTTCTTTTTTAGTAATAAATTTATCATAAATGTTGACAACCTTTCTAAACATGTTACTTGTATCTTCATTGAAAATCACTGGTAGATCAGTTTTCCATTCATCTTCAGACATGCCACTTATGTAAATATCTCCAATCTTTTCACACTTTAAAATTGCCTTTACGATTCTTTCTAGAAAAATCTTCTCTCCTAGTTTGACTAACCCCTTTTTAGGAACATTTTCCATCTCACAAATAACATTATCTCTTTCAGTATATCCTGACAGGATTACTGCATTATATTTTTCCATTATATCCCCTACTCTTACAACTTCTGTAAAATTGGCTCTATTTTGAATTTCTTCAAAAATTCCTCATATTCATCTCTTGTTAATTCTCTTTTTTCTCCACTAATTGCTACAATAGCTGCTTCTAAGACATTAGTTCCAAAAGATCGTCCTCCTACTCTTGGTGTAGAAGTAATAATATATTTAACGCCTATATCTCTCAGTTGTTCAACATCCGATGCGGTGGTTGTATTAGTTATAACAACTTTATTCTTCATTCCATCAAGAGGCATGTTTCTTTTAATAAAAAGATAATCTCCAACAATCCACTTTGCTTTCTTAAAATATTTAGTAAATGATGGGCTATGTACTTCTTGTTTTTCACCTGTTGGATAAAGCCAACTAAAAGGTAGTCTGCTGACAATAGGTAAGAGAATAGTTCCGATTATATTTACACTTCTTATTGAGTGCAAAGGAATACCTAACTTAAATCCCCACAATAAATCTCCAAATGTAATTAGTTTCCTTTTTCTTCCAACAAATTCCCATGCACTTTCTGCTTGATACCAGCGATCTACTGCCGCAGTCACTAAAGTTGCTCTACTTTCTTCTACTTCTTCAGGAAGTTTTTCTTCTGCAAACTGCATAATTCTCCCTTCCAAGGTGCTTTTTATCCCTCCTCCATCAACAATAGGTGTGTCTTTCACATTTTTGATTAATTTCTTCCAAACATCTCTGATTTTATACTTTCTTTCTCCTCTAACTAAATACAAGTCTGCTCCCCCAACTCCAAAAGCATCAACTTTGCCATCTAAGCTCTCAATCAAATCTTTGTATTCTTTCATATCTCCATTTGTTCCGATTCGTTCAACAATAACAACTTCGTTCCCTAGAGTATATTCTCGCTTATAATCTCTTGTCGAAGAACCTAATGATACAGAAACAACATGTTTACTCATAAGAAACACCTCTAACAGCTTATGTGAAACCAAACTTATTTATAAATAATCACATGCCACTAAGGAGAAATCAATAGAAATTTTAGCAGAAATAGTTAAAAAGAGTAAGGAACAAGAACATTTAACCGGTGATTGATTGAGTAATCTTTCCATTTTAGATGAGGTAGCTCAAAAACTTAAGATATCTTCAGATCAAATAAAATTCAGAAGAGAACTAGCAGGAACTTCTACTGCTAAGGTTACTGAAATTTCTTGGGGTAAAGAAAAAGAAGGTATTCTTAAGCAAAATACTACAAAAGAAGAATGGATTATTTATTCTAGTTTAGTTAAGAAGTTTAAGCTACCAGTTCCCAAGATAATTGCCATTTCTAAAACAAGCGAAATTCCCTGGATATTGCTAGAAAAAATTCCTAAAAGTATCCATCCAAAAAATTGGAAAAAAGATAATATTGAAGCTGCTCTAAGGGAAGTTGCAAAGATTAATTCAAAATTCTATAACAACCCCATACTTGATACATTAGAAAATCTCCCCAATGTTAATGAAGAAAATTGGAAGGATATCAAGAGAAAACTTCAAGATAATATTAAGAAAGCACTGAAAATAGCAGAAAGTCATAAAGGTAAAACACCTCTAACAAAAACAAATCTTGAAACTGTTAGAAAAGACATTAACTCCAAAGATTTCTTAGAAAGATTTTTAGCTGCTGGAAGAACTCTAGTTCATGGTGGAACATGGACATATAACTTTCTTCAAACATCTACTAAGATTTATCTACTTGACTGGCAAGAGAGTATGATAGCATCTCCTGCATTAGATTTCATCCATTTTTATGATCTTTTACCAATTCATGCTGAGGGTTTTCGAGTAAGATTTTCCGAAAGACCATTTACTCTAGAAGAACTACAGGATATTTATTTTGATGAACTGGAAAAGAATAAAGTAAAGATAAATAAAATAAAATTCAAACAATCATTGCAAGCGTCCATTTCCTTCCAAATTGCTCATATCTGGGCACCAATGCTAAAACCTGATGTGATTCTACTAAGAGGAGGAAGATATTATATCGCGAGATCTTTAAGACTTTGGCCATCTAGAAAAACAATGAGACAACATTACACTGATTTGATGGAAATTAGAAAGAAGAAATAGTTAGTTAAACTTCTTTTATATACTTGAGTAAGGTTCATCAATAAATCTTTTAAACTAACCATCTATTCTAACGCTACAATGAGTGAATTTATGGATATTCCAATTCTTTTATGCAAAGAAGAAGAAAGAAAACAAAAACATGAAGATTCCAGTTTAACCTTTGGAAAAGATTTTACTGATCATATGTTTTTCATGCACTTTAAAGAGGGTAAATGGCAAGATCCCAGAATTATTCCTTATCAATCATTTGAAATGGATCCTGCATGTTCTGTCTTGCATTATAGTCAAGAAATTTTTGAAGGAATGAAAGCATTTCGTCATCCAGATGGATCAATTCATATGTTTAGACCTTATGAAAATGCAGAACGTATGAATTTTTCAGCTGAAAGAATGTGTATGCCTAAAATTAACAAAGATCTTTTTGTTAAAGCCATAACAGAGCTGATTAGAGTAGACAATGAATGGGTTCCAAACTCACCAGGAACTTCCTTGTATATCCGACCAACAATGATTGCTTCTGAAACATTCATCGGTTTAAGACCAAGTGAAGAATTCTATTTTTATGTTATTCTAGCTCCTGTAGGCCCTTTCTTCAAGGATGGTTTTCAACCAACTAAAGCATATGTAGCAGTTGAAAATGTTAGAGCCGCTCCTGGTGGAACAGGTGAAGCTAAAACAGGAGGGAATTATGCTGCAACTCTTTATGAAACGAAAAAAGCAAGAGAACTGGGTTATCCAATGGTTATCTGGCTAGATTCAATAGAAAGAAAATATGTTGAGGAAGGTAGTGCAATGAATATTATGTTTGTTATTGATGGAGAAATTTACACACCCAAATTAGATGGAACGATACTTCGTGGAATAACAAGAGAATCTGTCATCGAAATAGCAAACAAGATGGGTTATAGCACACATGAAGAAAATCTTGACATAAATGTCATTGTTGATCAAATTACAAACGGAACGTGTACAGAAGCATTTTTTGTAGGGACTGCAGCATCAATTACTCCCATTGGCAAAATATTCTATAATAATCAGGAATATCTGATCAATGATAATGAAGTAGGAGATATAACTCAACGACTTTATGATGGGTTAGTAGGTATTCAAACAGGTAAAGTTAAAGATGAATTTAACTGGACATACAAAGTTGCTTGATTAAAGAGAAAGAGTTAATTATTCTCTTTCTTTCTAATTTTTGTGAGTTCTATAGAGGAAATTACTGAAAAAATACTAGATTTTAGAAATGCAAGAAAGTGGAAAAAATATCATACCCCCAAGAATTTAGCCCTTTCGTTAATTGTAGAAATTGGAGAACTATTCGAGTTAATTCAATGGCAAACTGATTCAGAGATTAAAGGAGAAATCCACAAAATTCAAGGTTCTTTAGCTGATGAACTTGCTGATGTTGCAATCTATTTATTCTTAATTGCTCATGAATTAGATATCAACTTGAATGACGCTGTATTTCAGAAAATTGACAAAAATTGGAAAAAATATCCTGTTGGTTCACTTACTGATGAGAAAATTAAATGGGGAAAAGCGGATAATTAAGTAAGAAGAGCTCCCCAACGTTTGGTTAGAATGTATGTACGTATTCTCCCACCTGCATCGTGTTTAACATCAAAGAATTTGAGTTCAAGATCATTTGCCATCTTATCGAAATTTGTAATTGGTCTATCAACTTTCTTTTTACGGATTGCAGATTTGAAAATCTTAAGTCCTTCTTTTGTTAGTGTTACTGGATACAGCAGAACCGATTTAGGATAGAACTCCCCTACTAGAATTAACTGCCCCTCTCTAGAAAGCACTCTCTTACACTCTCTGAGTAATTCATATTGGATAGGTTTTTCCAACTTTTTGAGTGAGAAAATTAGTATAATATTCAGAAAAGGTCCCTGTTGAGTTTTTAGCTTATCTATATCAAATGCTTTCAAATCAATTTTAGAGAGCATTGCTTCATCTTTAACTTCGATTTTAGGGCTTACATAGGAAGAAACTGTTTCTCTTGCTATTACAGTTGGAACAAACTTAGAAACCTCCCCAGCAAAGTTTCCAATGTTTTCTCCTATGACTAAAGTTGGACCTTGTTTTAGCTTTTCTAAGATCCATTCAAGTATGTCAGGTAAAAAAAGATCAATATTTACAACTTCTTTTAGTTTTGTAGTAACTGTTTGAAAAGTATCTGACACTTGTTCATCAAATTTCTTAGAAGTCTCTTCTTTAGTTGTTTCTTCTGTTGATTCGATTTTAGGTATTTCAGAAATTTTTGAATCTTCTTCCATTATTCTCACTTTTGAATTTTCACTTGCCATTCAAAAGAAGCTTCTATGATATCATTTTTTGTTGGCAGATCTTCTTCTTTCTGTCTCTTTAGCATTTGACACAATTTTTCTATTTCATAGAAAACAGAACCAGATATACCTATATTCATTAGACTATCTTTTGTTTTTGTCAGTAATGTAGCAATGTCTTTAGCATTATCAAGAGTTACTTTAGAAATTATAGATAATTTTTCCCTAAGCTTAATAATTTCCTCTTCTGGATTTAAGCTTACTGTAACATTAGATGCAAAACCTAGTCTCATCATCTCTAAGACCATGTTTTCTGCTTCTTCAAGAGAGTTGACATTACTATTTTGGAAATAATGTGTAGTTAAACGAACAGCTATTTGCTTAAGAGCAAGTTCTAGATCAGTTTCACTCAAATCAGGAATATTGTGTAGTAAACCCATTCGTATTAGAATCAAATCTCTGTTTTTCTTAGCATAATTCTGTTCTTGCTCTGTAATCTCCTTAATTGTACATAATCGATTAACTAACGCTGAAAAACTGTCCAAATCCATATTTACGATATCTTCACGAGTTAGGTAAGGTTTTATCTTTTCGATAATTTTCTTCCATAAAAGTTCAGTTTCACTATCATCGAATATAGATTCTTCATCAGTAGAATTACTCATAAGGATTTTATAAGCTTGAAACTATTAAAATTTTACTAGATAAGCAACTTTTTTGAGCAAAAATATTGCCAACCTGTTTCTCCCCATATAGTTTTCTATTAAAACTTGACAAAATCCAATCATAAATCTTTTAATTTGGTTCTTATTTCCTTATACTATGAATGTTTACCACGTTGTTAGAAAAAGATTAATGCCAATGAAGGAACCCTACAAATTTCTCAATGGTGATGTCTATCTAGTAGTATCTACTACTCATATTTGGATTTGGCTAGGTAAGAAATCTTACTGTGATGATAAAGCCGTAGGCGCATGGACAGCAAAAGTTGTGGAAGAAGACAACAAGGATTTACTAATCAAAACAGTCATGGACGGGGATGAACCTGAAGAATTCAAGAATCTAGTGAGTTTTGAGGTTATTGAAGGGGATACACCTGGTTTTCTAAAACATTTTGAAAAGAAACTTGATGTTGATTATAAACTTCTTCAGATCATCCAGAAAGATGATGGCACAATACAAACTAAAGAGATACCTATTAAGTATAAGAATCTCAAATCTAATGATTCATTCGTAATCGATGCATACGATGAAATCTATGTGTGGATTGGGAAGAAATCTCAAGTTAAAGAAAAATACGAAGCTGGCAAAATAGCTAGAGCTCTTGATGTTGAAAGAAAAAGACGTCCTGTAGTTTTTACAATAGAGGAAGGACAAGAACCCAAAAATTTCAAGGAACTTGTAGAAACAATAGCTAAAGAAGATAAAAAACTTGAGAAGAAGAAATAATTTTCTTCACAAATTCTTTTTTTATAAATAATTGTAATTTTTCGAAAAATATAAGATATATCTTAAGAATTTCTTTCTAAAGTAGAATTTCAATATTCAGTTAGCTTTAATTAGATGAATCTTCTAACCTATTTGTAATGTCAAAGAAAGCAAGCTCTGTCTCAATAAACACTAAAGAGCTGATAAAAGATTTCAATCTTCCAGGTGGAGAAGTAGTCAATGTCCTTATAGGAGTTGATATGAAGATAAAAAGAGGAGAATTCATAGCTATCATGGGTCCAAGCGGATCCGGAAAATCTACACTTCTGAATATTCTATCAACTCTTGAAAGCATCACTTCAGGTGAAGTTTTAGTTGCCGGAATCAATCTAAGCGAGACTTCCTACAAAGAGAATCTTGAAATTCGCAGAAACAAAACTTCTGTTGTATTTCAGAATTTTGCTTTAATTCCTTATCTTACGGCTAAAGAAAATGTTAAACTCCCTATGAAATTGCGTAAAGTTCCAGAACTTGAAGCTGATCAAAAAGCAATCGAGTATCTAGAATCTGTTGGATTATATGTACGGATGGATCATCTTCCAGAGGAGTTGTCAGGAGGAGAGCAACAAAGGGTAGCAATTGCCAGAGCTTTAGCTCATAATCCAGCAATTATTTATGCTGATGAGCCCACAGGAAATCTAGACACTTATATTGGTAAAGAAATCATTCTTCTATTCAAACAACTTGTCAAAGAGAAAAAAATTACTGTAATAATGGTTACGCATGATACTGAATGTGCAAAAGAAGCAGATAAAATCTTGATTTTACAGAAAGGTAAAGTAATTCAAGAACAACCTAAGAAAGTTGCTAAGAAGAGAAGGAAAAAGGAGGGAAATTAAATGAAACGACCTAAATTCTTCTCTTTTATTGGATTTTCATTCAAGTCCATGTACTCAAACCGAAGAAGAAGTATCTCAATAGGTGCTGGTATGATCTTAGGAGCAGCTATTTTTTCAAGTATATTCTTCTATGGTTCTATAATTAACACAATTACCGTTCAAGATATGATAGAAAATGTTGAAGCTGAAGTAAGTTTTAGACCTTTAATCGACACGAATTTAAGTGTTACTCTTCCAGAATTAGCAGAACTACTCTCTCAAGAAGAAGAATTTGAAGATAGTATCGTTACCTATGGGAGACATTTTCGTTATGATTTAACAGAGAGGGATAATATATATTATTCATATTTTACTCCTGATTTCAATTTTTCTGAATATGCTGGTTTCAAAGTGGACCAACCATCCTTTGAACCATTGATTATTGATTCTTCTTCACTTAATCATTCAATTGTTGATAGGATCAAAATAATTGCTGGAGAAAACAATCTTCAGAGTAATGGCATAATGTTATCTATTGAGAAATATAAACAGTTAGGTGTGCAATTAAACGACACTCTTGCCTTTAATTTTGGGTTGAATAAAACTGTTGGTGATAATGAAATCATAATAATTTCCACAACATTAAATCTAACAGTTAAAGGATTCTTTCAACCTGGACTTCTACTAGATGATGATTTTTTAATTGCTAGCAGTCATAATTTTAATTCGAGTATTATTGGAAATCTAACCGTTAACAAATTATGGCAACTTCCTACAAAGTTAGACCTAACTCAATTCCCTCTAAACAATCTTCTTGATTTAAATGAGTATATTAACATAGTTTTAAACAGGAAGGAACAGATTCTCAATCTGGATGGTAGAAACTTAATCTCTGGGACTTTATTCGCATATCAAGGATTGATTATCACAATGCAGCTAATTGATACTGTTCTGTATATTCCTGCAATTGTTTTGTCAATTATTCTTATCAGTTTAGGAGCAGATTTAGCTTTAAGAGAGAGAAAATTTGAAATTTCTGTTCTGAAGGCTCAAGGAGCTAGTCCAAAACAAATACGAAGTATGATATATTCTGAGGTTATCTTAATTGCATTTTTAGGGGAAGCTATAGGTATCTTTTTTGGTACATTCGGTGCTGCAATGGTCCTATCTACATATCGGTTTATGGCTATAGATTTCCCTACTATTTCTAATGCTTACTCATCTTTGAACATTAAACCCTGGACTATTTTAACAACCCTCATTGTAACTTTAGGGATTCTATTTTTAACAACCAGAAAGAAAACAAATAACTTCATTCAAGAAGAGGTTGCTATCGCCAAAACTGTTGAAAAAGAAAAGAAAAAATGGTTTAAGGCAGTATATGGTGATGTTCTGTTCTTCATGATAGGATTAATTGGTGTGCTCCTAACAGTTATTGAAAATACAAGACCAAATGTTTCTTTTGGTTTTGCTGTTATTTTGCTTCAAATTTTTGCTCCAATATTGCTTTGGTATGGAGGAGCCGCTATCGTTAGTAGACTATCAACAAAAGTACCTGAGAAATTAGATAAAGTACTTGTTAAAATCTTCAAAGATATAGGAGTCTTACTTAAAGGAAGCTTATCTCGCAGGCATCAAAACTTTCCAAGAATGACTGTTTTACTATGTTTATCTGTTTCATTAGGTGTGTTTGCAGTTATTCAAGGCGAAACTGGTTCAGTTGAATTGATCCGTAGTGCTGAATATGCTATTGGAGGCGATATGAGAGTAGATATCTTGGGAGGTTACCAAACTTTATCACCTTCTGATTTTGTTGGTTTTGAGGATAAGATAGAAAATATAATCCCTATTTACTATACATTTTTCTATGTAGGGTCAACGCCAATTGTATGCTATGGAGTAGATTTAACGGAATATGGAAACAATGCAATATGGCACAAAGACTCAATAGAAGATTATCCTGAATGGAGGGAAGGTCTACAGACTCTTCAAAATAATCCTCTAAGAAATGTAGGTGTTGGAGTAGAGACAGCAAGAACCTTAGATATACAAAATGATCCAACCTTTGAATTTACAATTTTCAATCAAACAAAGTATACAGTAGAAGCAACAATACTTATAGATCATGCCCCAGGAGAGATAAAGGATTTAGCATCAGGATCTTTTGGTGAAATTTTTGATTTCCTTGAATTTGATTTCGTTTTTACGATGCTGGTTGATAAACAGTTTATTTTCGATTATGCTCCCTATACATATGAGATTACTAGGGCAATAATCAATCTGAAGCCTGAAGTTGATCCAGTGGAAGAAAATCTTGCTTTTGAATTTGATTCACAATTTGATTGGATTGTTTATGCTCAATCATATGAGGAAGAACTAGCAGAGATCAGACAACGAGAAGGATTACGTTTTGGATTTCCTGGATTATTAACAATAAATTATCTTATCTCAATCATTGCTACTGTAATAGGGGTTTCAATCTTCATGTTTATGATTGTTAATCAACGGAAGAAAGAATTTGCTGTACTGATATCAGAAGGGGCTTCGCGGGGGCAGTTAATCAAATTGGTTCTAAGCGAAGTAATATCTATGGCACTTTTTGCTACTCTCTTTGGCACATTTATTGGATTCATTTTAGGGTATCAGTTCAATGGATTCTTTGATATCTTTAGTTCATCTTCATTTAACAGGCTACTGATATTCCCATCTGGAATTCTAATAGCTACAATAGTTGGTGCTTTTGTAATCATAATACTTGCAACATTAATTCCTGCGATTATAGCTGCAAAAACAAACGTTGTGGAGGAAATGAGAGCATTTTGAGGTGATTTTATGTACGGTGATAAAACAAAAATGATTCAAATGGAACCTCTTCCTGAAGATTTAGCCTTACAAGTCATAGACATCTATCATGTATACGGTCTGGAACATCAGAATAAGGTTGTTGCTCTGAAAGGTGTAAGTTTTGACATCAAGAAAAGTGAAATTTTAGGGATTATTGGTCCTTCAGGATCAGGAAAGAGTACCTTATTATTATCTCTCGGTGGAATGCTCAAGCCTTCGGCGGGTCAGATTTTTTACTCTGATGGCACAGATATAACTAAACTTGCTGAAGAGAAGCAATTCGAATATAGAAGACACAATATTGGATATGTTTTCCAAGAACAAAATCTGATTCCTTACTTGAGCGCAGAAAAGAATATAGAAATGCCAATGAGGTTAGTTAATCTCAATCGTTCCAAAAGAAAACAAAGAGTAAAAGAATTAATGGAAACCTTAGGTATTTGGCATAGAAGAACCCACACTCCAAAAAGAATCTCAGGTGGAGAACAGCAAAGAGTCTCTATTGCTAGAGCATTAGCAAATAATCCTAGTTTGATTTTTGCTGATGAACCAACAGGAAACGTTGATACTGAAACCTCAACTCAAATTCTTGAGCTTTTCAAGGAATTGAAAGAGGATATGGGTACTTCCTATTTGATATGCTCTCATGATCCGATAGTAGGAGATTTCTCAGAAAGAACCTTGGAAATTAGAGATGGGATTCTTATTGGGGAGCATTTACAGGATCTTGATTTGACTGATTTAGATAGCTCAAGATTTTTGGTTATAGACAATCAGAACAGAATAACATTACCTGAAAAAGCTATTTCAGAACTCAGAGGGTCTTTATTGTATACTTGGACAATGACTGAAAATGGGCTACTTTTAAAACCTCTTAGGAAACTCGATGAAAGCAAAGAAATCAAAATCAAAAAATGTACTACCTGCGGTGCAGATATTCCGAAGGGAGTTTACTCATGTCCTAGATGTGGAGCCAAACTGACTAGAGTTATACGATAAGCTCCCTTCCCTAACCTTTTTTAATGGACTTCATTTTTTTCCTTCATGAGAATATTCCTTGTTAGACATGGAGAGACAGATCACAATAAGAATCGCATAATCATGGGCCATTTACCCACTCCTCTAAATGAAACTGGTAAAAACCAAGCAAAGATTTTAGCTGATGAATTGAAGGAAAAAGGAATACAAGTAATTTACAGCTCAGATTTAGTTCGAGCAACTGAAACAGCTGCAATTATTAGTTTGGAATTGAATCTTCCAGTTAATTACACCGATAAACTCCGAGAGCATACTCTTGGAGATCTTGATGGAGTTGGTATTTCTGAATTGCTGGATGAGATGGATTCTCTTAAAGAATTTGATGACTTGATGATTAAACATAATGGGGAACTGACAGAAGATTTCATGACCAGAGTATGGGAAGAATTTAGAAATATAGCTCGTGAAAACAAAGAAAAAGACTATCTTCTGATTGTCTTACATGGAGGGTGTATTCGTTCAATAATAGCTAGAATTCTAGATGCGTCAGAGGTAATATTTGATAATATAAAACAACATAATTGCTGTATTAATATCATTGATTATACAGAATCAGAAGGAAAAGAAAAGTTTTCAATCGATTTAGTTAATGATGTTTGTCATTTTACCGATAAATAACGTACCTTTGCGGTAAAATTTTAAAGAATGAATTAGAATTCGTAATTAAGATGTCTATAGAAAAACAAAAAATCCTACCTCCTGAAGATAGGATACCTTCTACAAAATATAGAATAAAAATTCGTGAAACTATTCGCAGAAGATTAGCAGAGGAAGAGAATTTCTATCCTTTAGAACTTGAAGATTTTGATGAAGTTGAATATAAACCTTATACAACAACTGAGAAAGAAGATGAAAGCATTCCTTCTGTAAAATTCATTATGGATAAGTATTATATGCTGAGAATCGCTAATGACGCTTCAAAGATTCTTGTTTCTGTTTATCTCGATTATGGTTATCTTAAAACAAATAGAGTGAAGGAAGTTGTCGATGTAAATAAGAAGAAACCTTTCCTTAGTAATCCTAAGGGTAGTTGTGTTATTCGATTATTTAACGATGATCTCTGTGAATTAGCAGAAATCCCTATGAAACATTCTTCATCCTTCTCCTACCATCCAGTATCATCAGCACCTCAGCTGTTCCTGGGCTTGATTGAAAATCTAGTTGAAAACAAGGAATATCATTATAGAATCGAATGTTACAACAATGATCATGAATTAATAGGTGCATCTAAAATAAAGGAATTTACAGCTGGTGTTCAATCAAATAAACAACCGGTTTTTTTTGTTTCTGCATCAGATCTGCATGGAGGATCTAGAGCAAGATTCAAAAGAGGAAAAGTTGTGGGGTTCAGAGCAAAGAATAACCCAAGACTAGAACGTCTGATGAAGAATATTCATTTCAAAGAGTTAGAATATACTTTTGACAAAGGATACCAAGTTTTCACAACTAGTGGGGATAATGTGGATAATGGCTCATATCATGAATACTGGGCAGATCTTTTTACATGTGGTAATGTAAATTTCGCAAGAATACCTTTTACTCCCACAATAGGCAATCATGATTATTTCAATGGAGGTTGGGGTCGTGCTTCGTGGTTTGGTGGTAAAGCAAGAACTCAGAAGCACTTTCACATGTTCATTCATACTCCAAGAAAGAAAGGAGGAGCTTATTTCTCTCAAGATGTAGGAAATGTTCGCATGATTCATCTGGATTCAATTGGTCTAAATTGGGGAAATGAAAGTATCGCTTGTGATAGTAGACAATGGAATTGGTTGGATGAAGAATTAAAAGAATGGAGAAGAAAAGCGATAGAAGAACAAGGACCTCAATTTTGTATTGTTTTCTTACATTCTGCGATCTTCACAATTGGTTTCTTTGGGAGAGCAAGAAATAATTCTGATGCTCTTGCACAATCATGCTTGACACCCTTGTTTGATGATTATGGTGTTAGTGCTGCGATTTTTGGACATGATCATCTCTATCAAAGGTCCTTGTGGAGAAGTACACAATATATGTGCATTGGTGTCTCTGGTAAAGGACCAATTAATTACTTTGATTGGTTAAGAAATAAAACAGATTATAAGGTAATGAAAGACGAAGAAGGTGAAACGGCTAGGGGGTATGGAGTAACCTACGTAGCACCAAATGTAAAAGATATGTCTGAAGATGAGAATATAAGATTTGAAGAATGGCTATTTTCTGTAAAAAATAAGATTTTGAATTCAGATCTATCAAGTTTTCATATCTTTGAAACTGAGGAAGAAATAGATGATTATAAGGAATTAATGGTAAATAGAGGATTAAAAGAGAAATTTATTGAAGAACAAATAATAGAAAAAATGAGAACCTGTATTTGGTGGCGATATTATAACCTAAAGGGTAAATTGGTTGACAGTGCATTTATGGAGTCTATAGAACGAGTCCTAGATGAAGATTACATTAACTGTCCCAATCCACATATTAGATGAAACAAAAAAAATAAAAAAAATGAGAAAAGAAGAAGAAAGAGAGGTTATTTAGCAGGCTTTAAGCTTGCACCACACTTTATACAGAATGAAGAGTCAGGGGGGTTATTACTGTCACAGAATGGGCATTTTACTTCTACGCCTTCAACAATTTCCTCACCTTTCTTTTCTTCTTTTACATCTACTTTGTCAGCGACTTCAGATACTAACTCGTCGTGAATTTTCTTTGCTTCAGGGGAAACTTCTTGGAGTTCACTTGGATCTACTTGAGTTGCGTCAAATAAGATGTTGTTCTGTGTATCGAAACCAATGGTTCCAAGGCCAAGGTTGATGATCTTCCAAGCATCCATGCGAATTATTTCAGAAGCTGATCTTAGAATTCTTGCAGCTTCAGTAACGTAGATTGCTCTGTGACTTTCAACTAATCTAATGAGTTTTTCTCGTCTATTGCGACCTGCAAAATAGACTATGATAGATATGCCAAGTAGTGTAATTGGAAATACTACAATTATATACCAAGTTCCTGTAACAGCTCCAGTCAATAGGAAGAATAAGGCTATAACTACTAAGACTCTTTCAGCTATAGAAGTTGAATCCCATGTTTTAACCAAGAATCTCTTGAAATCACCTTTGGGATATTCTTTAGCTTGACCAGCAACAACATAAGTTGAAGAGATGTTTTGGATAGCTGGACCTCTTTTAATAGGAGCAGAAGGAGTTCTTCTAATAGCTGGAATAGCTGGGGCTGCAGGTGCAGCTTTTACACCTTTTACAGCTGGAGCAGCTTTAACAGCTGGGGCTGAGGGTGCTGCGGGAGGAGATCTATAATCATAACTATATCTTCTGTCTCTACCTTTTTTTCTATCATCACCATTTGTATATCTAAAACCAAAAATGGGTATGAAGATAAGTATTCGTAAAAGATAAAATACAGTATGTAAAGCTAGAATAGTTGTAAATGTGGATAATATTAGTCCTACAGCTAAACCACCAATAATTAGAGCTCTATCAGCTGTGAAGTAATGAAGATCAACAGTTAAGCTTGTTGCATTATCATCATTGTAGAATATGAGATATTTATCTTGACCATAAGTTCTTATCCACTTAAAGTTCTCATCTGCACCATATATTACAAGTTCATTGTCAGGACGAGGATCCACAGAAGAGTTCCAGTCTAAATAATCAGTCTCATCCACTAAATGGATCTCGTAATCATTTGTGTTTGAAGGATATTCATAGATATCATAATAAAAGACTAGATCTCCTTCAATGTTCAGGAAAAATGTATAATTTGCTTCAGGATCGACAGTGAATTCATGGTTGTTATAACCACCTTCACTAAATGCGACACCTGCAATTACACCAACAGGAACGACTGAGATACTGATGAAGACTATACATACAATCGCCAGACCGTTCAGATATGAAATTCGTGTTTTTGCCATTTTTTACCACCGAGATAGTTAGTTTTTTCTCGAATTTTTATTACTACTACGGTAGTAAATCAAAGGACTATATAAAGGTTCACTTTTGTAACCACTGCGGTAGTAACTAAATACCAAACTTTATAAACATAGACTACTAAGAAAAAAACAGAATGTCGAAACAAAGCGATTTAGTGGAGAATCTTAAGCTGTTTGGATTATCAGAATATGAATCTAGAGCATTCTTAGAAATAGTACGTATGGGTAGTGCTACTGCTCCTAAACTGGCGGAAGAAACAAAAATACCCCAAGCAAAAATCTATGGAGTTTTAGACGATCTTTCTAATAGAGGTTTTGTATATAAAGATGAAGATTCTAAACCCGCTAAATACTTTGCAGACAAACCTATCAAGAGATTTAAGGAATTTCTTAAACAGTTTACTGTAGCATCTTCAACGGTTTCTGATGCATTAGAACAGTTTTACGAGACAGCTGGTGAAGCGCACAAATATGGTTTCTATTCGGCTGGAAACTTTACTGAAAAGCTGAATTCAGAAGATTTTGTTTATATTTTCGCTAAAGATGATAGTTTGTTTAAGAAATTCTTTACTGGTAAAAAAGTTAAAGTTGATGGGATTGAAACTTCTCACAATTTCTTTAGAGTAGGGGGGATATCTGACGCTTTAGTAGCATTTGCACGTCATAGAATGATAATACTCATTGATAAGGGTGATAGAGTACAATTTGTTTCAATAGAAGATCCCATCTTTGCTCAAACAATTGATCAGTTGATGGCCTTATCTTCAATAAATCGTTCTCTTACAACAGAAATGCTTGACATTCAACAGCTCGAAGGAGAAAAAATACTCTATTTGGATTCAGTTCATCATGCAGAGGGAACTGTTTTTGGTGAAAAAGGTACTTTATGGATATCTAATAAACGGTTCTTCCTTAAAATTCCTGGTAAAGACACCTACGCAGTACCTATTTTTGCAATAGAATCATGTAAAGTTAATTCTGAAGGTCGACTTGAATTGAATGTTAAAGGAAGAGAAAGAGCTGAAGAAATAACTATCTATCCAGAATCTGATTCTTCTATAATAGCAAATCTAATTTCTTTCATACTGGAAAATGGAAAATAGCTTTTATCTGAAAACCAATTGATTTTCAAGTTCTTTTCTGATATTCTACAACAATGGGACATTCTGGATCTGGTTCTGTAAAATCACTTACTAAGTGTTCAGAGATAACATGACAACCTCCCCTACAAATAATTAGATATTTGCATCCGTTGCAAGGTTCTCGTGGTGTATCTATAACATTCCTGAATTTTGTAAAATAATCCGAATCAGCCCAGATATCTTTAAGATTCTCAGCATTATCACCAAAGAAGTTTGAAAAACTACAAGACTTAACTGCTCCATCTTCTTTAATTTCGATGAAGGTATTCCCTCCAGTACATCCCTCTACTCCAAAGAAATTGATTAATTTGAAGCTAGGTTTGTGATAAGCTAGCATTGGAACCATTGAACAATCTGCTTGAAATGTAACATTGTATTTCCTTTTTAACTTCTTCAGAACTGGAAAGAGATTCTTGTTCTGTTCATTGCTCAACCTCATTTTATCATAGAGTTTATCTGCTCTTCCCACAGGTTTTAGTCTAAGGATAGCTATATCATGGATGTCTTTGGATAAACAATATTTGACCAATTCCTCTAGATGTTCATAATTACTTTGAGAGACAACACAATTGATTCCTACATGTATTCCTTCTCTAACCAATAGATCAATTGCTCTATCAGCTGCATTAAAAGCTCCTTTAGCTTTTATTTTATCAAAATTTTCGTTAGGTAGATCAAGTGAAACGTGCATATGGCCAAAAATATTACATTTTTCTGCATTTGAAGAGTTAATATAAAATCCGTTTGTAGTCAAATTTGGTGTTATCCCTTTCAATCTAGTATATTCTGCTATTTCGAAGATATCTTCTCTTGCAAAGGGTTCCCCTCCTCCAAAAGCCACACTAAAAACCTTCATATCAGCTAGGGTATTAATTATTTTTTTAATTTCATTTAATGAGAGTAAATCCTTCTCATCTTTCATAGAGCTCTTATAACAATATCTACACTCTAATGGACATCTATTAGTTAGTGCAAAATGCGCATCAATTGGTGCTGATAAGTGATCAAAATCTTTTTCCCAGAGGTTTGAATCAGTATAACCTAAGTTTTTCATATATTGTTTATCAACAAATATAGTTGCAGGAGGGTCTTCTGTGCGAATCAAACCGCCAAATGCTTCATAACGGATTTTTGACATATCGTTCACATAAATACTACTCTGTTTCCTCTTTCAGATGATTAAACCTAACTAGATAGAGATAGTCTTTAAGAAATTTCTTTACCTTCAAGAATTTGTTGCTTTTTTAGTCTACGCTTTGTATTTGCTTTAACAAGTAAGACAATTATTGTGACCAGCACAATTGTTCCTAGAATAGGACCTCCTATTAAAAGCAACCAAATTAACTACATATTTCCGCTACAATTAGGATTATAACCAAATTTTATTTTAAGTATTTCACCTTTTTTTGATTGTGCAAAAGGAGATAGATAATTCAATTAATCATCTCTGTTCTTCAAACTGGGAATTTCTCACTATAGTATTTAAGCATTGTTAGAGTAGTTCTCCAACAATAGTTCTCCAACAATCAATTCCAACAATTACAGAAAGAATAGACGAAGTATCCAGACATCTAATTTATCTGTTGTAGTTTCTTCCACAGTTTTATGATTTAAATTTAAGCTTCTTTGTTAGAATAAACCATCCACTTCCTAAAGAAACAACAGCAACAATTAGGGATAATGATGACCAACTAGCTCCAGCTGCTGATTTTAGAGTGAATATATAAATCCAATTTGTTTCATAGTAATGAGTTATCAATTCTTCCCCATGATAGACTTCTTCTTGGAATTTAATCAAAATGTCTAAGTCAACATTTCCCCAACTAGAATTATATTCAAATGTCAAAGTTGCAATGCTGGACATTCCATTTGCCGTTAGATTATCAGTTGTTGAACCATAATCTACGATGTAGGGTTCTATTCTGAAGAAAACTTGTATTTCATGAATAAATTGAGAGTCTGGACCAAAGTCTTTTATCTTTATTTCAACTTGGAAAGTGTTATTTCCATCTGCTAGTTTTACTGAATCAATGGTAGCAATGATATCATAGATAGTTCCAGAAGCAGTATCATATTCAAATGTCTGTGAAGCAGCGTTGACCATTGACATGCTTAAAGAGAATAAACAGAGAGATAACAATGTAATAGCTAAAAAGTGTTTTACTGAAGACTTCATGACTAGTACTTTAGCTTGATTCATCATATATAATTTGTTAATGAGGAAAAGAATCAGCTAGTTTTCCATGTAACTGACGGTTCTGGTCTTGGAACTAATCTTCTATAATTGTTCTTTGGGTATCCTATAGCTAAGCATGCATAAAGAGTATGATTTTGTGGTAGATTTATGATCTCTCTAATTCTATTTGAGTTTTCCCAACTCTTCTGGACATAACCAATGAATGTAGCCCCCAAACCTAGAGATGGAGCACCTAAAGCTATATTCTGAGCTGCTATATTACAATCTTCGATTGGTGAAGAAGTTTCATTATCTGTATGTATCAGCATTAGTGTTGATGAATAGTGTAGAACTTTGTCTATTCCCTTCTCCCAATGATCTATGTGACTCTCTAATCTATACAGACTTTTCTTAGCTTTATCAAAGAACTTCTTTTTACCAGTTAACACAGCAAGAACATTCCAGAAAGTACTATTCAACTGTTTCTTGAGTTTCTTGAAAAGCTCAATCATATTATCGAGGAGATACTCAAGTTCGTTTCTATCATTGATTATTGTATAAGAAACCTTCCTATCATTATGTCCTGTAGGTGCGTATCTCCCTAAATCTATCAGCTGTTTTATTTGTTCTTTAGTCACTTTCTTATCTGAAAAATATCTGATTGATCTTCTCTGTCGAATTGTTTCCAGAACCTGCTCATAAGATAGTGTTTTCCCTTTCTTGGGGAAATCTTCATCTAGTGACTTCTCTATCATTCTATGTTGAACTATCGCATTCTCTGAACATACTGTAACACAATGACCGCAGTCATGACATCGGAAAAGATTCCGGTTAGTTACAGCTTTCTTATCAACTATATCAAAAATATATCGTGGACAAACATTGGAACAGCTTCCACATCCTATACAATCTTCTGTTATAGAAATTATTTCAGTACTCATTAAAATGGAATCTATTTGACTTCTTCAAAAGTTTTGTGAGTAAGAAATTAAGTGTATCCTATGGAACAGGAGATATTTCATCAAAAACAGTATCTTTTATTATTTCTTCAAGATTCATCATAGGGGTATACCCTAACTGCTCAAGTTTATCAGTAGCGAAAATCCATTCTTTCCCTACCATTCTTGCATATTCACGATTGATTAATGGTTGCTTCCTTGGTGAGAAGAACCAGTGAATCCTTTCAAACATCCAAACTGCTACATAGACTATTGGGTAAGGAAGAGTATATTTGAATCTCTTTTTCCCAACAAGATGTTTCTCTATAATTAGTATCAAATCTTTGAATGATCTATTACATGAAACAATATTATAACATTCAATTTCTTCTTTACCATTTTGATTTAGAATCTCAAAAGCCTGACCTATATCATATGGATGAACTATTGAAACTTCATGTGTGTTATTTCCTAAAATAGGCATAATATTTGTCTTTACCAACTTTCTTACTACTGGATAGAAATGGCGATCATGTTTTCCCAAAATTAAAGGAATACGTAAGATACTTCCTTTAATCCCATTCTCTTCACACATCAGTTTTATCAAAACTTCAGCATTTAATTTTGATTTTGCATAAAGACCTTTAGGTTTGATTTGATGATTTTCAGTTGCTGGAGACTCAATAATTTTTCCATAAACAGCAGTTGTGCTAGCAAAAATAATTGACTTAACTCCATAATCAACAGCTGCTTGAATGATGTTATTCGTTCCTTCAAAATTTACTTTGGCAAAATCTCTCTTCTTAACTTTTCTATGAACAGCTGCTGCAAGATGCCAAATAGTATCAATTTCATTTTCTTTTAGAATTTTGATAATGGATTGTTTATCTGTTAGGTCACCAGTTAGATAATTAACACTTGGTATTGGATCTGAAGGAGTTTTTCTTACCATACCATAAATGTTGGTGTAACCTTTAGCTTTAAGGTAATGTAGAACTCCTATTCCTGTACATCCGGTAGCTCCAGTAACTAATATCCTTGGCATCGAAATAAAAAATAACAAGTAATATAAAATTCTTCTGCTTATTCTTTTGGTTATTGTATTAGTTGAAGAGACAGAGGTCCAAGTTTTTTCAATTCGTCTACAAACTCAGTTACAACTTCAGCAAATTTATGGCCTTCTGAGGCAGAGACAAATTCAAATCTAAGCCTATTAGGATTAATTCCCATCTCTTCTAAAAATTTCTTTGTGAGCTTTATTCGACGACTAGCTTTATAGTTACCAGATTTATAATGACACTCACCAAAATGACATCCAGAGATTAATACTCCATCTGCTCCTTTTCTAAATGATTCTAGAACAAATGCTGGATCAACTCGCCCAGTGCACATGACACGAATTATTTTGATATTTGTAGGATACTTAATTCTACTAGTTCCTGCTAGATCAGCTCCAGCATAACTGCACCAATTACAAAGGAAACCGATAATATTAGGTTCATAATCTGCCATTTTATTTTTCTCCTTTTAATTTATACTAAATTTGTTATCTTCACACGATATTTGCGGTAATTTTCTTTTTTAATTCTTGAATAATTATTTGATAAACCTGATTAACGATTTCTTCAAACTTATTTTGGAGTTCGAGTGATAATTCATCACTAAACTCCATGGGATTAATGATTTCTATCCCGATGATTTTGATATCTTTTGGTACATCATCATACATTTGATTACTAAATTCCAAGGCTGTAAAGAGGTCTATATTGTGATAATGTGAAGTATGTAAAGCAAGTGAGAATTCTTCAGGTTTAAGCTGTATTACTGTTCCTACTGAATTGTTTCCTGTTTGAATTGAATCTACAAGTATAACGCTTTCATATCCTCTAATCAATTCCACTATTCCCAAACCTGCAATCGATATATCAGCCAAGATTTTAGTATTTTTTATAGGAGAAAATGTATCCCTAATATGCTCCATAACTTTGATAGCTATAGCATCATCTCCGACTATAGGGTTACCTAATCCTATTATTATTGATCTCAACTTCTATTTTTCTCCTAATGCTTTTATTTGTGCAAGTATCTGATGATCAGTATATCCTAAATGGTTAATTGCACCATTCAAACACGCTGCGGCACAGCTTCCACATCCCTTACATAATGCTTCATTAACACTTGCCACTTCAGTTTCGTATCCATATTGATTAATTATCTTGAGTTCTATTGCTGAATACGGACATGATTCAACACAAAATCCACATCCTCTACACAAACTCTCATCAACGTGAGCAATTGTTGCTTCTATTTCCAATTCTTCTTGTGAGAGTATATTGCATGCTCTTGATGCTGCACTACTAGCTTGAGCTACTGTATCAGGTATATCTTTTGGGCTTTGGCAGCATCCCGCTAAGAAAACACCATCTGTAAAAGTATCAACAGGTCGAAGCTTTGGATGAGCTTCCATGAAATATCCATCTTCACTCATATTAATATTCAAAAGTCTGGATAGTTCTTTTGAATCATCCCGCGGAATTAGACCAGTAGCCAATACAACAAGATCTGCATGAATATCTGGATGTCCTTCTGCTTTAACGATTACTCCTTCTTCATTTCCGACAACTTGTATGGAGTCTTCTAATTCTCTTCTTCTATAGTCAATATCCTCTGCTTGTACTCTATTGTAGAATTCTTCAAATCCCTTCCCAAATGCTCTAACATCCGTATTATAAACAGTTAATTTAGATTTTGGTAATTTGTCTCTTACCATATGAGCTTGTTTAGCTGTATACATGCAGCAGACTCTTGAACAGTACTCATGTCCTTCTTTATCCCTTGAACCAACGCATTGGATAAAAACCACATTCTCGGGTTCTTTTCCATTAATCTCAATATGACCTTCAGTTGGTCCTGAAGAAGAAACTAATCTTTCAAATTCAATCGCTGTAATAACATTTGAAGTTTGACCATATCCATATTCAGGTTTATTACTTGGGTTATAGTTGTCAAATCCTGTTGCAACAACTATTGCACCTATGTCTAGTTCCACATATTCAACTTCTTGATCATGAATTATAGCTTCTGCTTCACATGTTTCAACACATTGCATACATTCAGAACAGATCGAACAGGAGATACATCTTAGTGCTTCTTGAACAGCTTCTTCCTCAATATAGCCTAAATCAATTTCTCTGAAATCCTTTATTCTTTCCTCAACAGGAGCGCGTTTCATTTTCGCTCTAGGACGTTTCTCTTTATCAATTCTAACAAAATCTATCTTTGTTATATCTCTAACTCTACCTTCCTTAATGTCAACTTTTCGTAAATATCTGTCAATTGAAATCGCAGCTTCAGCACCAGTTCCTATTGCATTGACTACTGATGGTACACCTGGAATTATATCTCCACCGGCAAATACTCCTGGAATACTTGTTTCAAAGGTAATCGTGTCGATTTTTAATGTTCTACCTCCAGGATTTGTTTCAATTTCTTCAAAACCTGTTAAATCAGATTTCTGTCCTATAGCAAAGATAACAGTATCACCTTTAATTACTGGAGAGGAATCATCACTAAATTCTGGTTTGAATGAACCATCTTCTTCATAAACTGAAGAACAGATCATGGTTTCTAAACCTGTAACTTTTCCTTTCTTGCTAAGTATCTTTTTGGGACCTAGTTCATTAAAGAATATTACACCTTCTTCTTCTGATTCTTCTATTTCCCACACATCAGCAGGCATTCTATCTTTCAATGCTAAATCTCTTGTCTCCAGACAAACAACATTGACTTCTTTTGTTCCCATTCGTAGTGCAACTTTAGCACAATCCATTGCTACGTTTCCACCACCAATGACAATTAATTTTTCTCCAAATTCTGGTGTTTTTATTCCTTTTTTCGCATCCTTTAGGAAAGTTAATCCTTCTAAAACTCCTGAAACATTAGAACCTTCAACTTCTAAGACAGCGGGGAGCTGAGCTCCAATTCCTATGAAAACAGCATCATATTTATTCTTAATCTCTTCAAAAGAAATATCTTTTCCAACCTTAGTGTTTTTAATCAGGTTTATTCCTTGGTCTAATAGTCGGTTTATATCATATAATGCTAAATCTGGAGGAAGACGATAAGAAGGAAGACAACTTGTCATAATTCCCCCAGGAATATCTGCTTCATCATAGACTGTTACAGGATAACCTTGCTCAAGCAATCTGATAGCACAGGATAGTCCTGAAGGTCCAGCTCCAATAATAGCTATTTCTTCTTCTTTTGTAGGTTCTATAACCTCTGGAGGAGGTTCATCATGTAATCTATTATAGTCTGCAGCGAATCTTTTTAATTGCATTATTGACACAGGTTCATCAATTTCAGCTCTTTTACAAACCTCTTCACAAGGATGATGACAAACTCTTCCACAAACTGAAGGAAACGGATTTTTATCTCGGATTACACCAAGAGCTTCTTTATATTTTCCTATACCTATTAGTTGAACGTATCCTTGAGCATTATTACTTGCAGGACATGTTACTTTACAGGGAGAGTATTCCTCTAATTTAGCAATAGTATATTTCTGAGGAACAGCTTGAGGAAAAGGTATGTAGATTGCTTTTTTTGTCATCAAATTTGCGTTATATTCATCAAACTCTATTACAGGACAATTTTCTACACAGTCTCCACAGGCTGTACATTTGTTTATATCAACATAGCGTGGTTTCTTTTTGACAGTAACTTTGAAATTGCCAATATAACCATCAACTTTTTCTATCTCAGAATAGGTCATAAGTTCAACATTTGGATGACGAGCTACATCTACCATTTTTGGAGTTAAAATACACGCTGAACAATCTAGAGTTGGAAAGGTTTTATCTAACTGAGCCATCGTTCCTCCAATACTGGGTGTTTTTTCAACTAGATATGCATGAAAACCCATATTTCCAATATCTAAAGCCGCTTGAATCCCCGCTATTCCACCACCTATAATAAGAGCATTTGGGGTTACACCTACTTTTTTCTTAATTAGAGGTTTTAGAAGCGATGCTTTGAGAACTCCACTTCTTACCAATGAAATTGCTTTCTCCGTTCCTATTTCCTTATCTTTATGAACCCATGAATTTTGTTCTCTAATATTAACCATTTCAAGATTGTAAGGATTCATTCCTTTTTCTTCAACAACAGCTCTAAATGTTGGTTCATGCATTCTAGGAGAACAAGAAGCTACTACAATACGATCTAAACCAAGATTTTCAATGTCTTTTTTGATAAGTTCTTGACCTGGATCTGAACACATGTACTTGTAATATCTGCTAACTTCTACATTTGGAAAATCATTGGCAACTTCAGCAACTTTCTCAACATCAACTGTTGCACTGATGTTAATCCCACATTCACATACATATACACCTACTTTCATAATGTTCATCTCCTATTTAGCTAAAATACCTCCAATTTGAGCAAGGACTTGCTTATTGCTATAGTGTTTCATTGTTATAGCACCCGTTGGGCAAGCAGCTGCACATGAACCACAGCCTTTACACAAAACATCATTTATCTTCATGATTTTATCATCACTGACAAATTCTAAAGCAGAATAATCACATATTTTCTCACAAATACGACATCCACTGCACAAATCATCATCTATTATAGCAGTAATAGCCTCGACTTGAACTTTACCTTGAGCTAAAGGAGCAGCTGCTCTAACTGCCGCTCCACTTGCTTGCGCAACTGAATCTGGTATATCTTTAGGACTCTGACAACAACCTGCTATGAAAATCCCATCCGTAAAAGTATCTAAGGGGCGGAGCTTTGGATGAGCTTCTAAAAGGAAACCGTCTCCGCTCAAACTGATATTAAGTTTTCTAGCTAGCTCTTTGTTATCCTTTCTAGGTACCAACCCTGTTGCTAACACGACCAAGTCTGCATTGATATCAGGATGACCTTCAGCTTTAACAATTGCACCACCTTCATTGCCAACAACCTGAATTGGATCATCCAATTCTCTTCTTTTGTAATCAATATCTTCGTCTTTAATTCTATTATAAAATTCCTCAAATCCTTTACCAAAAGCTCTAACATCTGTGAAATAAACTGTTATTTTTGTATCAGGATATTTATCTCTAACCATATGTGCTTGTTTAGCAGTATACATGCAGCAGACTCTTGAGCAGTATTCGTGTCCTTCTTTATCCCTTGAACCAACACATTGGATAAAAACTACATTCTCAAGTTCTTTGCCATTAATTTCAAGATGTCCTTCAGTTGGACCTGCTGCATTTACTATTCTTTCAAATTCCATTCCTGTTATTACACTTGCATTTTCCTTATAACCATACTTTGTTTCTGTTGATGGATCAAAATTATCAAAACCTGTTGCTACAACAATAGTTCCCACATCTACTTCTACTAATTCTTCTTTCTGATCAAAATCGATTGCATTTTGTTCGCATGCACTAACACAAAGTAGCTCATCTCCACATTTTCCGAATCTTAACATATTACAACGTTCTGGATCTATTGTGTACTTTAACGGAACAGCTTGAGGAAATGGGATATAAATTGCACTTCTTTTACTTAGGTTCTCGTCAAATTCGTTAGGAACTCTTCCATTTAATCTACATGCTTCAGCGCAGAGTCCACACCCTACACATTTGTCAATATCTACGTATCTTGGTTTCTTTTTGACAGTGACTTTGAAATTACCAATATAACCATCAACTCTCTCGATTTCTGAATATGTCAAAAGTTCTATATTTGGGTGTCTTGCAGCATCCACCATTTTGGGGGTCAGAATACATGCTGAACAATCTAAGGTTGGAAAAGTCTTGTCTAATTGAGCCATTCTTCCTCCAATACTTGGATTTTGATCAACAAGATAGACCTGAAACCCATCATTAGCAATCTCTAAAGCAGTTTGAATACCAGATACACCTCCTCCTATTACCAAAGATTTGGGAATAACACTTACTTCCTTACGTTCTAAGGGTTCGAGAAATTGAGCTCTAGCGACAGCACCAGAAATAAGTTCTATTGCTTTCTCTGTTGCTCGTTCAGTATCAGTATGCACCCAAGAAACATGTTCCCTGATGTTTACCATCTCAAAACAATATGGATTAACACCTGTCTCTTCAACAACACCTCTAAAGGTAGATTCATGCATCCTTGGAGAACATGAAGCAACTACAACTCTATCTAGATTCAGCTCTCTTATGTCCTTTCTAATAGATTCTTGGCCAGGATCAGAACAAGTGTATTTATTCATACGACAAATTTTTACATTTGGAAGAGCTTTTATTCTCTCTACAACTTGAGGTACATCTACTGTAGCAGCTATATTTATCCCACACTCACATATATATACGCCTATTTTCATAATACCACCCTTACATATCTCCTTCTAGATTTCTCAGTTGTTCATATGAAAACACTGGACCATCTTTACAAACATAGAGATTGCCTATGTTACACCTTCCACAAATGCCTATTCCACATTTCATTCTCATTTCTAGGGTCGTGAAAATTTGATTGTCTTTAAATCCAAGAACCTCTAAATTTTGAATGACATACTTGATCATCACAGGAGGTCCGCATGTTATTGCAATAGTATTATCTGGAGAGGGATTCAATCTCTTTAGATTATCAGGAACAAATCCCACAAATTCATCCCACCCCTCTTCTTCAACATCTATAGAGAGATGGATATTAACATCATCTCTCTTTCCTAATTCTGCGAATTCATCTTTGTAGCACAAATCATTAGTGCTTCTAGCTCCATAAATAATGTCCAGATTCTTATATTTTTCTCGGTTATCTAGAGCGAAATTAATAATAGAACGAAGAGGGGCTTGACCAATTCCTCCACCAATAAATAGTATATTCTTTCCTTCCCAACCTTTCACATCAAAGTGGTTACCATAAGGACCTCTCAATCCTACGGTATCTCCCGGTTCAAATTGGTGCAGCTCAGTTGTTACTTTACCCAATTTTAGAACGCTCACTTCTATGTATTCCTTTTGAGTTGGTGAAGAAGAAATAGCAAAGAAACATTCACCAGTGCCAAAAAGACTAACCATAATACACTGACCTGGAATAAAAGAGAAATTATTCCTTATTTCTTCGTCTTCCAAAACTAATTTGAAAGTCTTAATAGGTCTCTCACCAACAGCTTCTTGTTTAATTCCAGAAATTGTAGCTAACCATGGACTATATGGGTTTTTACTCATTTGCTATGACCCCCACTTTTTCTATTACATCAATTATATCAATATTTACAGGACAATAATCAATACATCTTCCACAACCCGTACAAGCAGAGATATCTTCATTCTTAGGGAAATAGCTGAACTTGTGATAAACTCTATTTCTTACTCTATTCATTCTCGAGGGTCTAGGATTATGACCTGATGCATGATGAGTATATTCTTCATACATACATGAATCCCATATACGTACTCTCCCACCTAGTTTCAAAGTGCTCTCGTCTTGCATATCAAAGCAATGACATGTCGGACACAAATAAGTACAGATTCCACAACCAATACATTTTTGGGCAGTATTATGCCATAATTCGTGATCAAACATCTTATCAAGTTTAAGTGCTAAACTATCAAGATCCATTTTTCTTGTGATACTTTCAACAGAATTGGTTACAATATTTCTCTTTGAATCTTCATCATTTTTTGTAGATTTTTCAAATATATCTTCTATTGATTTTATCAGATTTTTTCCTTTTTCTGTAACTACTTCTACATAGAACCTATCATCTAAATCTGTAAAAAGAATGTCAACATTTTCGGTTGAACCAGGACTATCATCAAATGAAGTGCAGAAACAATTCTTCTCTGGAGAGTTACAAGTTAATCCGATTAGAACAGTATTTTTCCTTTTTGAAATGTAAAAAGGATCCTCAAAATCTCCATTGAATACTGGATCAAGTATTTTAAAACTACGCGCATCACAAGGTCTAATTGCAAAAATTATACTCTTCTCTTCATTTATTTTTGACGAAGTGACTGCACCTTTTCGCCCTGGTATAAACTTGAATAGTGTCTCTGTCTGTTTGAAGATAAGAGATTTTGGAGAGACACGTGTTAGAAGATATTTTAGGTTTAGTTCCTTGAAATCCTTAATTTGCTTGAACAATGAAAATCCATTTTCTTCAGTAGGACCATATAGAACATGACTGGAAGAGAGCTTCTCAATCAGTTTAGGAAGTTTGTCTTTTTGTAAAATTAAAGTTTCCATCATAACACCTCACATAATAAACTCCTCAGGATCATCAGGTCGGAAGGTACCAAACAGCGGTTTTTCTTCCAAATCCATACCTGCAGAATATTCAAACATTTTTTTCACGTCTTTCTCAATTTCTTTGTTTAGTTCCATAAGAGGGATATTTACAGGACAAACAGATTCACACTCTCCACACCCTACACAACGTCCTGCTAGATGATATGCTCGCATAATATTCCAAGCAGTATTTTCTGATAGATTTACAGATCGTCTTATCCACTGAGGATTAAGAAGATCAGCCATACATTCCTTACAATAACATAATGGACATGCTTCTCTACAAGCATAACATCGAATACATCTATCAAAGTGTTCTTTCCAGTATTCCCATCTCTCTCCAACATCTTTTTCTTCTAGAACAGCAAGATTCTTATGCTCTTCCAAATTCCAAGGTTCAACCTCTTCCCCAATAAGTACATCATAAATTACAGGATTAGGAGCAATACAACTAGAACAGAAATCTGCTAATAGTTCCTCTTTTGCAATTTCATGAACCTTTCCATTAATTGTGATTTTATAAAATCCTTGCTCTTCTTCTATCGTAGAATAAGCTGTTTCATTGGGGAATTTTGCTGTAATTTTCTTGTGATCAATTATACCCGAACACGGAATTCCAATAATAACTAAGTCCTCACGTTTAAGCCCTTTCTCTTGGATAATCTGAACCAAAGCTCGAGTGTCACACCCTTTTGCAACAATGCCTATCTTTCTTTTATCCTCTTTTTCTTCTCGTTTTAAAGGAAGTTTATCTTCTAAGAGGGGATAAGCAGCAAGATTCTTTTTGCACAGGGGATTAAAGATGAATTTATCTGCATATTCAGTGGAGTAAGCAAATGCTGGACTTATTGCAAAACCAGATGTTCCTTTCTTATAGCCAATAACATATTTAACATCATCACGTGATACAACTTTCTTAACTTCATCTATAAGCAGTTGCTGATCTACCATTCATTCACCCTCTGAATATCTTTCATTGGACCAATCTTTTTTATCTCCTCTGTAACTTCTTTAATTACTTCAGCAAATTTCCTACCTTCAGCTGCACTAACCCAGGTCATTCGAACCCTCCGTGAATCTATCCCAATGAATTCCAGAAGATTCTTCAGAATTGCCATTCGTCGTCTAGCTAACAAGTTACCATGTTGATAATGACAATCACCAGGATGACAACCTCCGATTAAAACACCATCAGCTCCTTGTTGAAGAGCATTAACAACATACATTGGATTTACTCTTCCAGAACACATCACTTTGATGATCTTAATGTTGGCGGGATATTGTATCCTGCTGGTTCCAGCTAGATCAGCTCCAGCATAACTGCACCAATTGCATAAGAAGCCTATTATATTAGGTTCAAACTCTTCCAATTCAGTTTTTGTTTCAGTTACAGTCATTATGAAGAACCTCTTTTTATGGTTTTGAGTAAAATTTTATCATGTGAATAAACCTGTACTTCCAAAAGCATTTGACCTGGAAGTGAATGTGTAGCACATGCAAAACAAGGATCATATGCTCTAAATGCCATCTCTACCATATTGAGTAGTCCGTCATTAACTACTCCTTTCTTGATAAGTCCTTTAGCAGCTTCTCTAATCGACATACTAATTGCTGCGGAATTATTGGTTGTAGCTACAACGAGATTTGCTTTTTTGATTAATCCCTTTTCATCTAGCTTATAATGATGAATAAGCGTTCCACGAGCTGCTTCAGTAACTCCTATACCCTCACCAGGTTGTCCAACTGGGTTCCTGATTTTTTTGGAAGTTATATCTGGTTCATTTATCAGCTCTTGAGCTCTTTCTGTTGCATATAATAATTCTATTAATCTTGCCCAATGAAAAGCTAATGTAGAATTGACAGGTTTTCCTCCTAAAGTTTCATACATTCTTTTGTTTTCTGCTTCTGCTAAAGGAGTTGCCATTCCATCTGCTGCATTTAGCCTTCCAAGTGGTCCTACTCTATAAACACCGCTTTCTTGACCATCAGTAAAACCATTCCAACCAATCTTTTTCAGATATGGAAATTTAATATAACTCCATTCTTCAACATGTTCGTCTATATGTTGGAAATAGTCATTAACATCAAATTTGAGAAACTCTTTTCCTTGAGTATCAGTTACACGAATTAATCCATCATAGAAATTTACTTTGTTATTTTCGTCTACCAAACCCATGTTGTAAGTCTTCAAAGTATAAGGATCACTTAGAATGAGATTAACATAATCCTCATTTTTGAGAACGATATCATCAAAGAGTTTCAGTGAGAATTGAGCAAAGTCTACACAAGATTTGACCATAGTTTTGATTTCCGTAACTTCATCTGAAGAAAGTGGTTTAGATACACCTCCAGGTAAACCACAGACTGGGTGAGTTGCTTTACCACCTAAGATAGCAGTAATTTTTTGTCCATAAGCTCTGTGTTTAATGACTTCTTTCCCAATTTCAATTCCAGCTTTTTCAATGACTCCTAATATGTTTCTCTTAGCAGCTGGAGCTTCTGGACCTACAACAAAATCTGGTCCCCCTAAATAGTAAAAATGCAATATATGATCGTAAATAAAGTATCCACAATACATTAATTCTCTGAGTTTTTTAGCAACTGGAGGAGGGTCGACATTAAAAGCCCTATCTAATGCTTTTGCTGAAGCGAAATGATGAGCTACTGGACAAACACCACATATTCTAGAGGTTATTTGTGGCATGTCTTCTGCTCTTCTTCCTTGTGAAAAACGTTCAAATCCCCTTAACTCTGGTATTTGAAGATAAACATTATCAACATCTCCTTTTTCAGTAAGAAAAATAACTATCTTTCCGTGTCCCTCTAATCTTGTTACTGGATCAATTGTAATAGTTTTTGTCATTCTTTCGCCTTCCTATTGATTATGGCAGTTGGTAAGCCATATTTGTAAAAAGTACCAACTGGGTCTACTATTTGTTCAATTAGCTTCTCTACTTCTTCTTCTTTCATTTCCTCTTCTCCTTCTAGTCCAAGTATAGAAGCCAAAGCAGACATCATACTTGCACCTTGATCAATGGAATTAGGAGCTGGTCCTCCGCATCCAGTACAGGGCATATTAGCATCCAGACATTGTGCACCACACCCTCCTCGTGTAGCAGGTCCTAAACAAATAACTCCCTGTTCTAGAAGACACTTATCTTCTATTGTTTCAAGCTCGTAAATTCTTTTAATTGAATCTATTTTCTTCTCTGTTTTTTCAAATCTGCATTCATCACAAACGGACTTTAATGGACCAATTACTGAACCTTTAGCAGGAAGTTTGTTTTCAACTATAGCTCCAATAGCTGTCATAATAAGATCAGGATGAGGTGGACAACCAGGTAGGTAATAATCAACATCTATAACTTGGTTGAGACTCCTAACTTCATCATAAAATTCAGGAAGAGTTAGAATTCCTTCCTTTACTTCAACCTCAGTTTTAGGTAATATTCCTTGAGGATTAGCTGTGGAAGGATTTTCAAGGTAAGCGACGTGAAATATTTCCTCACGACTTGCTAAATTAGCTAGACCTGGAATACCTCCTGCAACAGCACACGAACCAAAAGCTACCATAGTCTTCGATTTTCTTCTAAGCAATTCTGCTAGATGTTTCTGTTCAGAAGTTCTAACTGACCCATTGAAGAAACAGACGTCTATCTGATTATCATCCATTGCTTCAACATCTTTATACTTGAAGTCTAACGCTACAGGCCAAAAAAGAATGTCAGCAATAGCAACAACATCCAAGATTTTTTCATTTATATCTAGAACAGCAATTTCGCAACCACCACAACTAGCAGCCCAATAAAATGCTAACTGTAACTTGCTATCACTATTATTATTCTTCTCTTCAATTTCTTTTTTATTCATTTATTCACCTTTAGGAAGTAATAGAGGTTAGTAAATCTAATGAAGTAACAAAGGAATCTAAGAAATTATAGGGCTTACAACACAAAGGTGACTTGTGTTATAAAGTGGATATTTGATGCTCCTTCAAGCATTTTATCGATGTTTTATTAAATAAATCATCTATACAATATGTTATAAGTTTTTCTTACAAATAAAACGTTTGAATAATTAAACAAACGTTTGACACTACTTATAGGTTGTTAAAAGTAGTTTTAAACTAATTGTACGAGGTATCATACGTATCGCTAATACATATTTTAAATAATTAATAACTAAGTTTTGTTCTAATTTATGTGTCGAAAAATCACACAGATAAGTACTTTTTTTGTAAATTTTGTAAATGTCAAAAATCTATGAGTTTAACTCAAAATTACTTGATTACATGTCTCTAAAATTCTCCATTTTCAGCAGATATCCCTATAGGTTACCTTATAAGTAGAATGTCAAAAATTCTCTTGACATGAAAACTTATAAGATGTCTAAGGATAGGTTTCCAGAGTTCATTGAGCTAATAAAAACTAAAGGGCAGCTCTATGGACCAGTAAAGGGAAACGGAAAATATTCCTTTGAAGAAATCGAGAAATTTGAAGATCTTGATTTCGATTATCAAAGAACTGTGATAGGTCCGAAAAAATTCCTTACACCATCTAGATATCCCACTCTTCGTTATGATAAGTCTGGTCAAGCTGATGTATTTGTCAGTGATGAACCTCAAATAGTTGTGGGAGTACATCCTTGTGATATTCACGGAATTAATATTCTGGATAGATTGTTCCTAGGGAACATAAAAGATCCATATTATGAAAAACGAAGAAATAATCTGATAATAATAGGTCATTCGTGCTTCCCTGATGAGAATTGTATCTGTAAATCAACAGGCACTGACATGGTAGAAGACGGTTTTGATTTGTTTTTTACAGAATTAGAAAAGTACTATCTTGTATGGGTAGGATCAGATAAAGGTCTCAGTATTGCCATAGAAGCAGAAGACCTCCTTTCTGAAGAAATTTCAGAAGAAGATATTCAAGATTATGTTAGATGGCAACAAAAGAGGTCAGGAATGTTCAAAAGCGAAATACCTTCCTTCAAATACTTAGCAGATATAATTCATTTGAATTATGACAGTAAGGTCTGGGAGCAATTTGGTGAAAAATGTCTATCTTGTGGAACATGTAGTCTTGTATGTCCAACATGTAATTGTTTCAATGTAAAAGATAGAATAAGTATGAACACAGAAGAAGGAATCAGAGAGAGGATTCTAGATAGTTGCACACTTCCTTATTATTCCATGGTTGCAGGTGACCATGATTTCAGACCAGACAGAACATCTCGTTTGAAATTATATTACACTCATAAATTAAAGGAATACATTGGAAAATGGGGACAACCAAGCTGTGTAGGTTGTGGCAGATGTGTAACCTTCTGTCCAGTAGATATCAATGTGATAACAGTTTCTGAAGCATTGTATGAAGAAGTATGTGAAAATCAGGAGGTCTGTGAATAATGACAATAACAACCAGAGAAGGAGATCATGCATATACAACACAACCAGCAAAAATTCTTGCTATGAAAGATTTGACAGAAGATACAAGATACTTCAAGTTTAAATTCTTAGATGAAAGTCTTGTAGAAGAAGATTACAAACCTGGACAATTTGCAATTATGTCTTTACCAGGTGTTGGA
>DXJF01000056.1 GCA_019057375.1 Candidatus Heimdallarchaeota archaeon | reverse complement strand
TTTCCACATTTAGCGCATTTAGAGGATGCTTTATTACTGCAAGTAGTGCACCCTTTTATTCCTATACGTTGACGAATTTTTACTCCTGCATAAATACTACCAATGACTATGCCTATCCCAATTATAGATAAAAGAATTGGACGAATTATTCTCCAAGCTGGTGATGAGTCTGGAGTAGAATCTTTCACTAATTTTACTATGGTTGTATCATAATATTCGATTAAATTCCCCACTGTATCATTCCAGGTAATATAGGGTTTTACTTCACCTACCATCATCCCAATAAGCTCATCAATAAAATGGACATTTATTACACTTGGGTTAACAGCAATTCTGAAAGGACCATCTGCAGTATAATTATTAGAAAATACTCCATTAATCCAGCTAATAAAAGCCACATCAACAACATCATCATACTCCACCCCATAAAGCTGGTCATAGGCTTCTACTGTTGTAAACTGAGTAGGAACTAAAGACGATATAACAACAAGTAATAGTGTATAATGGAAGCAACGCCTCATTAAGGAGAGAGGAGTAAGAAAACTTAAAAGAATTTCGAAGGGACACATCAAATCATTTGAATCTAATGAGAGATCTTCCTTTGCAATTTGGACAACCACTGGAATAACAGTTATCGCAAAATGCTTGTCCACAGTTCTTACAGTTACCTAGAGCACTTTTTTTGCAAGTCATACATCGTTTACCAAAAATCTTAGGATAAAAACGATAACCACCATAAATCAGGAATATTGCCCCTGCTGTCCCTAAAATTCCTCCACCTATCACAAGAACCCAATATCCAAAACTTTTCGTTGGTGGTTCAGTTGGAAGTTCAGTAGAATGATAGCCATTAATCTTGTAAATCTGGAGATTATAATAAGTTAAAGCTAGACTAACATAAGGTCCGTCTTCAAAACCTTCCTCAGGTTGGATGACAAAGTAATCTTTTATTTCTCCGTTTCTCATACCGATAAGGTGTTGATATAGACCAGGAGGAGTAATGCTGGTAGTTCTGATAACTATTTTAACAGGATTTTCCTCATCACGAGTTTCAACAGGATTTCCATCAACATACAGCTGGTAGCCATAATCAAGTAAGTCCCCGTCCTCTACAACATATTTATCTGCAGAAGCAGGAGTACCAACTATTGATAACCCTACTATCAGAGGTACAACAAACGTGAATAATAGAGCATATCGTTTCATCAAGAACAGTTGATTATTGAAATAATAAAAAGCTATCGAATAAAAAGATAAAAGTGGCGAGGCAGCCGGGATTTGAACCCGGGTCGAAGGAGTTCGGCATTCAATGCAAGACTGCAAGGAACTTGACAGTCCCCCATCATAGGCCAGGCTAAACTACTGCCCCGTTATTTTCGACATTCTTTTTTCTTCTACGACTTCTTTTAAACTTGTCGTTTAGTATAACGAGAAATTCAACAAAACAGCAACTAACATAGATAAAAGGGAAAGTTAATAATTTAATCTAACCCAAATTCTACTCTTTTTCGTTCTACATCTTTCATTAGTTCTTGCGCAAAGGTTCTGAATGCATCTTCTACTTTTTCACCGGTTTTTGCTGATGTAACAAAGAAAGAATCCTTTGGTATATTTAATTCTTTAATAATGGTATCAATATTTTCTTGTGAAACGGCAATTTGTTCTTTTAAATCTGCTTTATTTCCTATAAGGAAGTATATTGCATCTTCTTCCACACTCTCTAATCCTTTCTTCCATGCTTTCAAAGAATTTAGAGTGTTATTTCTTGTGAGATCATAAACTAAGAAACATCCTCTTGCTCCTCGATAGAATTTTTCTCTAACTGATGCAAATCGTTCTTGTCCCCCAATATCACTTATTAGAAACAACACTTCATCATTTCCAACAAATAATTGTTTGCTTAGAATGTCTACTCCTATTGTCATAAGATATGATGCTTGGAATCGGTTGTGTACAAATCTAGTAATAAGAGAACTTTTACCTACTCCTGGGTCTCCTAGTAGAACTATTTTGAAGATATACTTCTTTCCTTGCCCCTCGTCTTCTGTCATTATTTTCCCCTTGTCAATTCTCTTTTCGTATTTTTTTATTAAGTTTGTGCTTGTCTTTGCTTGTTTTTTCTAATTATTAAACATTTTAACTAGTTCTATTGCTGTTTCTTCAGTTAATTCTATTTTAGGTGGAATCAAGTTTAAACCATCTTCAGGAAATCGAGGTACTAAGTGGAAGTGTATGTGATCAAGTATTTGTCCTGCATCTCTACCATTGTTCTGAATAATATTCAAACCTGTAGCTCCGGTTATTTGTTTTAATCTACTTGCAATTTCAGGTATTTTTTTTGTGAAATTCATTTCAGTTTCTGATAAATCGAATATTTGTTCGAGGTGTTTCTTTGGCACGAACAAACTATGACCTTTTGACATGGGATATATATCTAGAAATACTTTAATCTCGTCATCCTCATAGAGAGTATAGCTTGGTAATTCACCTTTCACAATCTTACAAATGAGACATTCGTCATCCATATCAATCATGCTCTCTTCTTTTCCTAGTGGTTTACTTATCTTGTTTTTCAGTTTTTTGTATTGCAGCTGAAATAGTAAACAAAAATCTATGAAACTTCAACACTTAATCCTTTGTCTTGATTTAGGATATAGGCATTACCTCCAGCACGTATTATTGCTTGGGCAACCTCTTTTTTCTTCCCTGGAGAATAGGCTAGAAATGAACCACCGTTTCCGCTACCTAACAGCTTACAAGCTAATGCTCCAGCGTTTTTTGCGTTTAATATTAGTTGTTGCATCTGATTTGTAACATTTTCAAAATAGTTCTGTTGGAAATGGTGATGGGAATCGATTAATTCAGCAACTTCTTCTGGTTTTAATTCCTGATTTTTCATTTTACGATATCCATCTCTTACTACATCCCTAATTCCTATAACGGCTACTATTCTTTGTAATCCTTTACTAGTATTTTTTTCATATGCTTGATGTACTTCACTAAAGGATGAAACCTGTAGATTAAAGGAAGAATCTCTTTCCTTCATTATTTCTATTCCTTGATTTATCTCCTCTTTCCTCTTTCTTATTGTTTGAATCGTTTCTTTTTTTGCTAAAGTATCACAAACAACTATGCCAGTAAGTTTGGTATCAAGTTTTTCGAGCTTGTAAGGTTCCCTACACTCTAGATACAGCATGTCTCCAAATACACTGGCATATTGATCCATCATTCCACCTGGTTCTCCCAAGTTTACTACTTCTGCTAAATATGCCTTCCATGCCAATTCTTTCTTTGTTAAATTTAAATCTGCAGCATTATCAAAGAACCCAACCAAGGCTGAACAGAATGCAGATGAGGAGGAAAGTCCTTTCCCTATTAGAATGTCGGAATTAACTTCAACGTTCGCCCCAAAGTTCTTTGGAAGATATTCTTGAAACATATTGAAAACAGAACGAATATAATCTCTTTTTTCTTTTAGTGGTTGTATTTCATTACTAAACTTAACTTCTTTATCTAAATCTGCTAGTGTGAATTTAATAATTCCACCATTGTTTGTTTTACCTTTTACTTCTATTCTTTGGTTGACTGCAATGGTTATGACTTCAAGACCCATGTAGTCCACATCTTCACCAAAGAGACAAACTCTTCCAGGAGAAGACGAAATTATCTCTACCATTCTACTCCGTCCATTTCACTTGATATTTAATAGCTGCTCTTTTTACTTTTTCAATATCAATAGTCAGATAGTTTCCATCTTTGAAAACAATTTCCCCATCAATCATAGTCATCCTTACATCTTTACCGCTAGCTGAATAAACTAAATGGGAAACAGGGTTGTAAAGTGGAAAAGAGTTTACTTCATTAATATTTACCATTGTTAAATCAGCTTTTTTCCCTGCTTCAATTGAACCTATCTCTGTTCCCCAGTTTATGGCTTGAGCTCCTTCTATTGTTGCCATTCTTAGAACCTTCTCTGTGGGTAAAGCCAGTTCATCTAAATGTTTAACCTTCTGCAAAAATGCTGCTAAACGCATATCATGAAACATATCAAAATTATTATTACATGGAGGACCATCCGTTCCAATACCCACAATAACACCCAACTCATGATATCGGAGAACATCACATATTCCTGAAGCCAATTTGCTGTTACTGCTCGGATTGTGAGTTATTCTAGTATTTGTTTGTTTAACTAAATTGTATTCCTCATCATCTAGCCAGATTCCATGGGCTAGTATTGTTTCTGAACCTAGAGCATCTAGTTTCTTCAGAGATCTAAAATAGTTATCTCCAAATATTCTTACAACTTCGGAACATTCAGCTTGAGATTCTGAAGCATGTGAATGAATCATTAAATCTTCATATTCGTCTTTTGTTTCCACAATAAGCTTCATCAATTCAGATGAACAGGATAGAAGAAATCTTGCATTTAGAGAGTATTTAACTTTCCCATTTTGCTTTTGATGATATTCATCAATTTGCTTTCTAGCAGATTCAATTACTGTTTCAGTATCTTCAACTATTATTTCCGGAAAATCATTACTATAATCCATCAGCATTTTACCTATTCTTGTCCTGATTCCAATTTCCTTTGCTGCTTTAATTCCAGAATCTGAATCATGAGTAGTAAGCATATCATTTGATGTAGTAGTACCCGTTCTTATCATTTCAGCAAAACCTAGAAGTGATGAATTGTAGACTTCTTCTGCAGTAAAACGAGCTTCGCCTGGTAAAACCACCTTCTTTAACCAATCTAAAAGGGCATAATCATCCGCCTTTCCTCTTAGAAATGTTTGAACGCTGTGACTGTGTGTGTTTACTAAACCTGGGAGTAAAATTTTGTTGTTTCCGTCAATTATTTTTGTTGCTGAAAATTCCTTATGAATTTCTTTTTTTGTTCCCACACCATGAATTAACCCATTAGACACATAAACAGCAGCATCTTTGATAATATTGTTTTTTGGATTGCAGGTAACTAGTATATCCGCTTCTAAGATTGTATCTTTCAACTTGACCATTGGTTTAATTGGGAATAGCTTAATAAATCCTCTTTTTTTTGTATTTTTACAGAGGAGATAAAATTTATGGCAAAAGATGAGATAGCAAAGTTGACAGAAGATATCGTCACATGTGAAGCTTGTCACCTGAAGGATAGTAGGACTCAAGTTGTTCCAGGTCTCTATGGTCCAAAGAATAGTTTGTGTATAATTGGGGAAGCACCAGGTTATCATGAAGATAAACAAGGCATACCTTTTGTTGGTAGATCAGGAAAGCTACTTGACAATATGCTTTCAGGTATTGGTCTAGAAAGGAAGAAGGATCTGAGTATCCTTAATGTAATAAAGTGCCGTCCAACTACAGAAGATAACAACAATAGAACACCAACAAATTCAGAGTTGAAATTCTGTGGTGAGAGATGGTTATTCAAACAATTGAAATTACTATCACCAAAACTTATTGTAACCATTGGTTCTATAGCCTTGAGATTCTTCATCCCCTCTGCTGCAGTAACTAAGTATGTTGGAAAATCTTATGACACAGATTTTGGGATAAAATTGTATGTAACATATCATCCTGCATACATTTTACGTAACTATAACTTAATGGATGTTTACAATGAACATTTCGAAGGTATTAAGAGTTTATACCTAAATCTCTTAAATCAAAATGAAATAACTTCTGATAACAAGAGACCAACCAAAGGACAAGGAGAACAGAAATCTTTGACAGATTTTCTGTAAACTTGCAATAGCTTCACAATGATGATTTCTTTCTATAAAAGAATAATTTATAATTAGAATTGAGACAGATTAAATGATGAAGAAAAAGTATAAGCTGTTTGGTACAGCTGGAATAAGAGGTCGTTTTGGTACTAAGGTTACAGCTGAACTCACAATTCAAGTTAGTCAAGCAGTTGCTCAACTCTATTCTTCTGAGGGAATTCTTGTTGGTCACGATGCAAGAACATCATCAGAAGCCTTAAGTCAATTTGCCTCTGCATCACTCTCATTAACAGGGATTAAAGTTTACAAAATTGGTTTGTGCACATTTCCAGTGATTGCAAACTTAACCCTGAATTCTAAACATTCTGTTGCTGTTTATATTACTGCATCCCATAATCCACCAACAGATAATGGAATTAAGGTGCTTAGAACAGGAAGAGAATTTACTCTTCACGAACAAAACCAGATAGAAGATCTAATAAAAGGCAGAGAAGAGCATACAAAACTTATTCAACATAAAGATTGGGATGAAATTGAGCCACAATTAGAGGTTTTGGATGCAAATGATCAATACTTTAAAAGAATAACACAAACAATTCAAACCAATGGAGAGGGGAAGAAAATCATACTTGATTGTGCTAATGGTCCTATGTCAAAACTTGCACCATTGCTACTAACACATTATGGATTCCTACCAATAACAATTAATTCTCATATAGATGGATCTTTTCCAGGAAGGCTTGCAGAGCCCAGTCCAGAAAATCTTACAACACTCATAGAACTTTGTAAGAAAGAAAATATTTTAGGAGCAGCTTTTGATGGGGATGGGGACAGACTAGCCATAATTAACGAACAGGGGGAATTTGTTGAATTATCTAGAATAAATGCACTATTGGCTACATATGCCATAAAGGAAGAGGGAACTGGAAAGATTATAGTCAGTATAGATTCGTCAACTACAATTGATAAAACTGTAGAGAAAATAGGCGGAGAAGTTATAAGAACGAAATTAGGAGAACTTCACACAAAAGGTCAAGAATTAATTCAATCTAATGAAAAAGTCATTTTCGCTGCTGAACCTTGGAAACCCATCTTTCCTAAATGGGGTTTCTGGATAGATGGACTATATTCTTTAGTTAAAATTTTGAAAGTGATTGCAAGCGGTCAAACTACCGTTTCTGAAATAATGAAGGATATTCCATTACATATTGCTAAGAGAAATGCTTACAAAGTAGCTAAAGAAAGTGTTGAAACCATATTCAATGATTGTAAAACCAAACTTAGAGTTTCTCTTGAAAATGAGAGTAAAAAGGAGCTAACTATTGATGGACTACGTTATGATATGGATGATGGTACATGGATCTTGATAAGAAAATCAGGAACAGAGCCTAAAATAAGAATATATTATGAATCTCCTACTCAGAATCGTTTTGAGTGGATTGAAAACATTGTTAAAGATTTAGAAAAAATAATCAAAGAAAAGTGAGATACATGGTATCAGATGTAATAAAAAAGGAACTAAGATTAACTAACGAAAGACTAAGAATTACAATAGTGGTTTTATTATTCTGGGTTATACTAACTACCTTAGATATTATAGGAATAATTAATCTGGATACAGCGGGATCTGGATTCCTAATTTATGCAATCATGGCGGCTTCAGCTATCATTTTTCTGATTTTAGCTTTAGGTATTCAAGCTGAACCACTACTTAGACAAGTAATAAAAAATAGAAAAGAGATTGACAAGTTTTGGGAATCTGAGGAGAAATTAAAACCAAGTATTGAAAAAAGAACCAAAATTAGTGAAGCTATTTTGATTTTTGCATTACTATTAATGATGGTTTCTTTACTCTTTGTGGTGGTATAAAACTTTAAGTTTTAACCCCATAAATAGAGTTTATTAAAAACAGAAAAGTCCTTAATTTTTTTCTTTAAAGAGTCAATCAATTAATTAATACACCACCTTCTTACAAGTTCTAGTAAATCTTCCAGTCGAAGAAGAGGGGTTTTGAAAGAACCAGAGTTCACTGAAAGTATTCACCACCTTGTTAGAAGGAACAAATTACTAACTAGGCTAAGGAAATATCCTTATTTACTACTAGATTTTGGTATATATGGATGGCTAGAAATAATTCTCCTGAATTCTCAATATTCTTTGATGATGGAGGGGTAATGAATGACAATATATTACGCGGCATTCAGTGGCAGAAAATGATAGGGGATTTTTTTTCACCAAAGTATGGGGGAGAATCTCATAAATGGAGTGAAGCGAACTTTGAATTCATCAATGAAATTATGGCAGAATATACTAAAGCTGCAGAAAATGAAGAATTAATTGAGTATAATGATTATTATTCAGATTTTATTTTGAGATGGGTAACTAGTATGTTTGATTATGTAGGAGTTAAAGTTCCCCCTGAAGAGATGCACAATATAATCTACTTTGAAGTAATAGAAGCTATAACGCCTAATACAAAGGCCGCTTTTCCAGGGGTGGTTGAAGCAATTAAAAGCCTTCACAGCCAAGGGTTTAGGCTGTTTACTGCTTCAGGAGAACACTCAGTTGAACTAAAAGGATACTTAAGGGGAATGAGAGTAAAAGACTGTTTCGAAAACTTCTATGGACCAGATTTGGTAAATACTCATAAGAGCAACGAGGTTTTCTATGATAGGATTTTCAAGGAAATTAATTTAGATCCCAAAAGAGCAATAGTAATTGAAGATAAACCTATTTTCCTAGAATTTGCTGAAAAGATTGGAGCAAATGTTATTCAAGCTTGTTTAACAGGAGAGTTCGAACCTTCGTATAGATACTATGTGGAACATATGAATGAATTACCAGAAGTAATAACTAAGCTTCTAAAAAAATGAAAAAATAAGAAAAGAGGAATTACTCCTTCTTGTCGTAAATTCCTTTGTATGGTGCTCTTTCACCTTTCATGTACCTTTCATGAGGGTCTTTGATAAACAATGCAATAATAATTCCTATTGAGAAAAGTACTAACAAACTAGCAAGAGCAACTCTCATTGGACCTGGTGGTGTAAATAAATCATCAGTAAGAAAAATCACCAAACCAAACAGGAGTGGGGATACAATTGCACTTACTCTTCCAGCTATTTTTTGGAAACCACCATATTGTGCAAGTTTTGATGGTGGTGCAAGAACCATAATGAATTGTCTCCCAACGATCCATATTCCTCCGAAACCTACACCTATGAATACCGCACCAAACCATATTAGCCAGGTAGGAATTGTTACTGAACCTATTTGTAATCCACTTAGGACGAAAATAACTATCGCAATAAACCAGGATATGGCAACAGCTAGGAATAATTTTTTCGGTCCTAATCTATTCATAAGTCTTCCAACAAGAATACCAAAGATTATTGAGAAAATTATTCCTCCTAGAATAATATAATTTGTCATTCCCTCAAGTGTTGGTCCACCCATAGCTGAAACCACAGGTACCATGTACAGAATCGTTGTATTTGCAGCATCTGTGATGAAGAACCAAGCTAAGAAGAACAACCATGAATTTCTATCAGAAATAATCTCTTTAAGTGAAGTTTTGAAGGCAGATAATGATGATTTCACATGCTCTCTTGGTGACATCTTTTCCTCAGGGGGATTTTCTACCTCTTTATGGAAGAGGTAAGGAATACTAATCAAAATTATAACGATAGCTGATATTAAAAATAAATATCTCAATCCACCATAGTTTATAGTATTTGGATCAATTGCTACTTCCCCTACTTGCCAGATTCCGGTATCTACATGAGTATGTGGACCAAATAAGCTGGGAAGACCTATAATAATACTTATAGCTATTGCAATTACTGAGCCAAAAGCTGCAAGTGCACCGCCGATGGCTTGTGTAAAACCTCTTTTTTCTGTTTCAGCAATGAATGGAATTTGAGCATCATAAAACATTCGACCTGCTTGATAACAGAAATTTGCAATAACAAATAAGATACACGCCCACCAAAAGTTTGACCAAACTGTGATTAACGCGGTCATAGTAACCATTATACCAGCTGAAATAAGCACTGCTGGCTTTCTTTTTCCAACTTTATCTGAAATAGCCCCCAAGATTGGTCCGAATATAGCAATCAAAAGATTTGAACCAGCCATGAATACAGACATTACAATAAATACTGTAGCAAACCTCCAACCCATTTGGACACCCATTAACAAAACAAATGGAGTGAATGCTAAACTTATTACAGATTGTGAAAAGAAGGTATCTGCCATATCATAGCTATACCATAACCAAGCATTTTTTGAACTTGTCTGTTTTGATTCTAATTCAGTTTCTCTAATATCACTTTTATCTAAAACATCTTCTTTATGTGACAATTTTTTCACCTTAAATTAGTTTCTCAAAGGAGAATATTGTTTAATTTGTACTAGTTTATTTTAAAGATTCACCTAAAATGAGAGAAAAATCAACTTTTACTAAACTAATCTGCTTTTTTTCAAAAGCTCGCTATTATTAAAATTTACTATAAACTTAGACAAGTAATAATGTTCATTTGCAGTTCTTAGAGTTTACTTCGTTCTTTGATGACAGAATGATTGTAAATAAAAGGTGCTCTAGATTACAATCAAAAATAGTTACTACCTTATTAGAAGAGTTAATATTTTCGAAAACAACCTTGTTGTTTAGGTCACTTTCTGGTCAAGGGACCTTACTGCAAGGTTTTCTTCTTTCTAATAAATTTCGTGATAAATATAGAACCAATTGCAATGATAAGGGAAATGGCTAGAAGAATCAAGAAGAAGATGAAGTCAGCTTTACTATTATTAAGAATTATTGAATATTTGGAGAGAATAAAGTAAACGCCAATTCCAATAGCAATAATTCCTAAAGCTGAAGACATGAAGACTAAGATGTTCAAACTTCTTTTCTGACTATGTTGAGCACCATAATAAACAAATAAAGCACAGATTATTGGAATCGGAACTTCAAAAAACCAAACACCATTAGGCATTTGCTTGAAGAAATCTTCAACAAAATCAAAAGCTGACTCCATGCTTGTAAGTAAAAGAAAAACCAATGTTACAGTATAAACAAGTGCTAAAACAGCAGAAATCCATGGTGGTGTTTTGATTTTGGGTTTGGGTTTTAGATTTTGTATTTCTTCTGTGCTCATACAGTTTTGCACCACTAGTAGATTAAAGTGAGTTGCATTAAATAAATTCTTGGTGTGAGATGTTGACTCATCATTATGTATATAAAATAAAAGGTAAGATTAAGCTTCGGAGATTTAAATGACTAAAGCAAAAGTTGAAACTAACAAGGGAACTTTTACAATAGAATTTTTTGATGAACAAACACCTAATACTGTCAAGAACATTGTTTCATTGGCTCAATCAGGTTTCTATAATGGAGTTAAATTCCATAGAGTTATACCAGATTTTGTTGTTCAAGGAGGGGATCCTTCAGGAACCGGTGGAGGTGGACCTGGATACCAAATCGTTGATGAGGTAGATAATCCCGTACAAATACATGTTCTAGGAGCTTTAAGTATGGCTAATTCTGGACCAAATACAAATGGTTCACAGTTTTTTATTGTGTTGAATCCTAATAGCTGTAAGCACTTGAATGGCAAACATACTGTTTTTGGTAAAGTTGTTGATGGAATGAATGTGGTTAATAAGATAAATCAAGGAGACCATATGATCGGAGTAACAATTGAGGAAGAATCAGATTTAATCAGAAACCATCAACTCAAGAAACTGTAGTAAAGCCAAAGAACCAACTATTTATTTTTCTTATTTCATTTTTTATTTTTCAAATTAGTTAAATGAAGATAAAGTAGAAAATGGTGGCTCGAGCGAGTTTCGATCTCGCGACCTCAGGATTTCTCACCTGAGGACTCAGCACATAACTCTCTAGCCCTTCTTTGTTAAGATTATGAGTCCTGCGCTCTAGCCAGCTGAGCTACCGAGCCATTTCTAAAACTGAACATGAAATCTTGTTTTTAATTCTTTTGTTCTTAATCAAGCTTGAAGTTCAGTGAAATATTTCTTATACTACAATTCAAAATAACTGTTTATAGCAAAGGAAGGATATACTACAGGAAGGGAATCAAGGATTGTCAGAGACAAGAATGTTAGAGATTTTTACGCTATTGTTACACGTGTAGAAAGAAGAGACTGTCATTATCATGTTCTTGCAACTAATGAAGAACAAGCTATAGAGTTTGCTGTTGATGAATATAACATCATCACTGAAAAAGACCTCATCGCCCTTGAAAACCAATTTGTTGAAGTAATTGATTGGGAAGCTAGAGTAAAAGAAGAGCTCTAAAAACAGATTTTTCTTTTATCATAACCATTTATTCAAAACTTCTTCTGCTCCTTGCAATAAGTCTCCGAGCACCTTTCTATCTTCGTTTTCTTCTAATTTCACCTTTCTATTCTCTAACCATCTGAATAGAGTAGCACTTAGCTGTTCTTCGAGCTCAGAGATAATTCCGAATTTTATTCCGTAATCTGATTCTTCTGTCATTATACTCAACAAGTATTTTTTCAATATATTCTCTTGTAATTCCCCGATAGTATTGAGAAATTAATGTTATTATTATCTAATGATTCATAGAGAAATTAATTAATAAAGACAAACTTCGTAATTTTAAGACTAAAATAAATGAAATAAAAATAGTAAAGGGTTACTAATTTTGTTCTTCGTCCGCTACTTGCGCTTCATCTACCTGTTCTTCGCCCTCTTGCGCTTCATCTACCAGTTTTTTACTCTTTTGCACTATTTTTAAGAATTGTTTACCAGTTTTCTGCATTTCTTTTACGAGTT
>DXJF01000001.1 GCA_019057375.1 Candidatus Heimdallarchaeota archaeon | reverse complement strand
CATTTGAAAAGACTTGGTTCTAGACACGTTTTTATCCCACCAAAAAAAATTGAAGTAGAATAATTAAAAATAAATTTTTTAAAATCTCATTTTAATAATTGGAGATCCCAAAATTGGTTGTACGTATAACGTATCATTGTAATAATGAAGTTCTGGAATGGATGTGGAGTTCAGATAACCCTCTGATGCCTTATCCCTACTGGACATCATGCTATCTAGTTGACGGCCTTCTCATTGATTCTGGTGCTCCTGGGGGAGAAAGTGATCTTAGAGAATTTGTAAAATCACTCAATCATACTCAATTGATTGAAAAATGTTTTATTACACATACACATGAAGATCATGCTGGTGGAGCTCATATGTTAAACAATGAATTCGGAATACCGATATACACAAGTAAAAAAGCAACAGTTCTTTTAAAAAAGGGTAATACATATCCTGAATATCGTCAAATGGCTTGGGGACCAAAATTATTGCCTGTTCATGCTAAAACTATTGATGAACCAATTATAACAAAATCAAAAAAGTACAAATTTGAATTACTCTTTATGAAGGGACATGCTCCAGAATTAGTTGCTTTAATCGAAAAAGATCAGCAATGGGCTTTTGTAGCTGATGCTGTACAGCCAAAATACAAAATGATTTTTGGTAGGAACAGTGATATCCAAGAGGATATCTCACTAATATATCAATCTCTGTCTAAACTATATGAGTTTACAGATGGCATGGATAATTTATTAATTTTTTCTGCTGGGAATGGAGTACTACAGGGGAGAGAAATTATAACAAAAAAAATGGAAGAGATTGAAAATTTACATGCAAAGGTTCATGAATCTCATAGAAAGCTTCAGAAAGAGGGATATTCTGGAAAAAAATTAATAAGAAAAATAATAAAAAAATTATTTGGTAGAGAAAGTATCATAGGTCAATTAACTCAAGGTGACCTTTCACGAGAAAATCTGATTATTTCCTTACTTAAATGGGAAAAAAAAGGTATATAGTTTATATTTATAAGTGTCTTGGAACTTTTACTTCAAGATCAGATACCGGATAAGAGTAACAAGGATGGAAGTAGTTAAACTTTTTATCTGCTGCTCTTCTCCAATCACTGATAGGACTTACAAATATATCTCCCGAGATTAGAAGTGAACGACAAAATCCACATTCACCAGATCGACATTTCGATGGAGGAGCAAGATTAGCTCTTTCCATAGCAACAAGAACAGACTCTGTAGCCATTGCAGGGATTTCTTTAGTTATATTTCCAATATGGGTCTTAACTTTGAATGTCTTCTCAGCTACTTCTTTTGGAAATCCTGGATAGTTTACTATATTTTTGATTTCACCAAAAGCTTCTCTGCGAATTCTTTTTGGAGGAAGTTTAAATCTTTCCAATTCTTTTTCCACGAAATCATACATTACTTGAGGACCACATACGAAAAACGTACTATTTTTTACATCACAATATTTTTCAATAATCTCTGCAGTTATAAAGCCAGCCTCACAGCCTTCTAAAGAAACTTCTTCACAACTTAATATGTGAATAAATTTTAGTTTATCAGGATATTTTTTCTCAAGTTCTTTAAACTCATCATAATATATAATATCATCTTCTTCACTGCTTCCATATAAGACTGTTAGCTTTACATCAATTATTCCTTCTATAATTGCTTTAGCCATTGAACGAAATGGTGTTATTCCTGAACCTCCTGCAATACCTACAATATCCTTTAAGTCTCGTAGAGGTTCAAAATAAAAGAATCCTTCAGGACCAGAACTTTCAATTACAGTATCAACCTTCCAATTATCCCATATATATTGAGTTAAGAAACCATGCTCCTCTTTACGTATTGTAATTTCGTAGAAACCTTTTTGAGCGTCTTTAGGTGAAGATGCAATTGAATACGGTCTTGTAATTTCTACACCATTCACTTTTACTTTTAAACTTAAGTATTGTCCCGGTCTAAAATAAGCTAATTCATTTGTTCTTAATCCAACATGGGGTTCAAGCTTAAACGTTTTTGCAGATTTTGTTTCATTCCTAATTTCATTAATAACTAAATATTGCCTTAGTGGATGGAGTCTTTTTGCGAGTTCGTTCATAGGATCAGTTTTTATTGGTTCACTAGAGGCTTTTTCAATTTTCTTTTTTCTATTAGGAACTAATTTCATAAAAGCAAGTAAATCTCTTGAGTTGCTTTTAATAATGATATCAAATTTTTCACCTTCGTCTTTGCTCATTTAATCACCCCCTTTTTCATTAAATCTAGTAGAGTAAGAATTCCCGCCGTTTCTCCATCCTTCAAAGAACTACTATAGCCATGACATCTCTTACCAGATCCGCCACAAAACTCAAGCCCTTCAATGTGTTTTTCATCATTCATAGCCATCAGCCGTGGTATAAAAGAATCCCATGGATCTGGTTCATACCCATATACAATTCCATTATAACTTCCAGTAAATCGTGCGAATGTTTGTGGTGTAGCAATCTCAATTTCTTCGATGTGTTGCTTTATTGATATACCAGTACCCTTTTCAAAGTTATCAATAAGATCTTCTGCGATTTTATTTTTAACTTCTACATACTCCTCTGGTTTTACATTATCCCATACACCTGGACGAAAAGCAGTAGTAATTGAAACAATACATGTCCCCGGAGGTGAACAATCAGGGATGGCAGCATTTAGACAAATTGTAGCTTGCACTTTTGGTGCTTTAAGTTCATTTAAAGAATCATATATTTCATCTGTATTCTGGTTATTAGAAATAAAATAACTATAATCTTTTAGACCCAATTCTTCTGCTGACTTGTCTAAGCCCAAGTAAACTACTACTGAAGTCACTGCATGGGTTCTCGCGTTAACTTCTTTATATGCTATTTCAGGAACTTCCGATTTTGGACAAATTAATTTATTATAAGCTAGGGTTGGTGAAGCATTACATACTACATTATTGGTTTTGATTTTATCCCCATTAGATGTTTTTACTCCAACAACCTTTCCATTTTCAACAAGAATTTT
>DXJF01000055.1 GCA_019057375.1 Candidatus Heimdallarchaeota archaeon | reverse complement strand
TGTTTTTGTTTGTAATTCAGCTGATACTTCACGTATTTTTTCTTCTTAGAAAAACTCATAATATCACTAATCTATTTTTTTGGTTTTCTTTTGATAACGTATGTGTCAGCAGCTGTTAAAGATATGACTTCTAAAGTTTTTGCAAATGAAACTTATCCCTTTAAGAAATTTACTTATTCAGTATCTTCGAGGTATCAAGTGAGCTATTTTGCGAATAAGTTATATGTTAGAATTAATTCTAGAACATATGGAAGAGATATCTTTCAATCAATATATGCAAAAATGCGGTCAAATGCTGGACAAATATCGCTCAAACATTGCTCATCTCTCTAATTTAAGATATAAAGTTGAAAAACAATTTTTCGATCCAGAAGAAATGGTTGAGCATTTTTATACAAACAAGAGTGAATATTATCCTTGGCAAGAGATGCAAGATGCAATAATAAATCTAGAAGAAGCTTATAATGAGTTAGTAGGTAATATGATGGATGCTATGGCACAACCAGAAGCCTTTGAATATTTTCTCAAAGATCAACGTATTCCTGTATTAATTATGCCTGAATCAGAGGAGGAGGAGGCTGAAGGTGAAGAAATACTTGATGAAGAACTGGCTGATGAACTGGCAAAAACCATTGCTGATGAAATAATAGAAGAAATGGAGAAACAGGATAAAGACTGATACTATTTCTTCAATCTACTATGTAAATCAGTAAGTATAAGATGAGTTAATCCCCAAATTTTATATTTTCCAACATTATAGTACATATATTCTTGATTATTGAATGTTCCAGAAAGATGATTTTCAGGGAGGAATAATTGCTGAATATCTGCAAAGAAAGTTTCTTGCACTTCTTCAGGATTAATTATTAATTCTACATCTTCATCGATGAAGGCCACTAAAGGATAAACATAATGCATACTCGTTGAAAATAGTGGATTAAGGCTACCTAAAACATGAATAGATCTTCTCTTTATTCCAACTTCTTCTTTAGTTTCTCTGAGAGCGGTCTCTACTAAATTCCCATCTAAATCGTCATATCTTCCTCCAGGAAAAGATATTTGCCCTTGATGATGAGTCAAGTTTTCTGTTCTTTTAGTGAAAAGTATTTTCTGACCCTTTGTAAAAATAGGTACCAAAACTGCAGCTAATCTGAAATTCAAAGGAGCTTCTATTGATAGATCTATAGATTCCAAATTTTTTCCCAGATCAGTAAAGATATCCATGACAATCAATCAATTAGAAATGCATATTTTAAATCATCGAAACAGCTTAAAACTTATTTTTCTTCTTTGTTGTGTTTTCGAGAAAAAGTGTCTTTTATCCAATTTTTCACATCTTTGTCTTTCATAGTTTTAGGTCTAGCACCGTCAGCAGGAGCCTTATTTCTTCTATTTTCCATTTGTTCTGACAAATCATTCACTGAAAGAAGCTCACCATTCTTGAAATCCAATTCAACTACTTTTCTAAAGGCAATAGGTCTCTGAAAACCCATATGTACATACATCTCATCAATGAAGTCACGAGCAATCAATAACTTACCAGAATAATCTAGTTTTAGGTTCAAGTCTTGGTAGTGAAATCTGAACATATCTTTAGTCTTTGTAGGTTTAATATTGTTAATTTCCTTAGCTTCTTTGGTATTAAGCTGCATATCCTGAAGAATCAGAGAATTATTATCTAATTTGTAATATAAAACAAATCCTCTCCAACAAGCTGTTGAAGCCATTTGTGGTATAATATCATAATCTAAAGGTGTAAAAGGTTCTTCATCAGCTATACTAATAAGGGAATAGACTTCATCCTCATAAAGAAAAGAATCGGGTAATTGGCCTGTCATATTCAACTCTATCTCAGATATTTGATTATAAAAGATTTAGTTTTACAAGAGGTTTAGATAGACATAAGAATCATATAATCCTGTTGATACTTCTTTGACGCAAATTTTAATTACATATTAAAAATATCTCTTTTGAAAGGAAATGTCAGAAGATGTAAAGATTCGAAATTACAAAGTATCTGATAATGAACTTTGTCAGAAAATGTGGATTGAACTAACTGAATATCATCAAGAAATTTATGATAATCCTTCTATTGGAGGTGAGAATCCAGGTCAAGCATTCAACGAACATTTAGAAAAATATGGTGAAGAAAATATTTGGGTAGCAGTAGTAGATAAGATGATAGTTGGATTGGTTGGGTTAATTGTTAGAGGAAAGGAAGCAGAGGTGGAACCCATCATAATAAGCTCAGCTTATCGAAAAAAGGGTATAGGGAAGAAATTATTACGATTCATTATCAACCACGCAAGCAAGAAGGAGATAAAATATCTGTCCATAAGACCTGTAGCGAGAAATAAAAAAGCTATGAAATTATTCTATGAAATGGGATTTAACATACTTGGACATATTGAACTATTTATGAATTTAAAAGAAAAAGAAAGTAAAAAATGGAAAACAGGTATAGAAATACATGATATACCTTTCGAGTATTGAAAGAAAGAAGGAAAAGAATTTAGAATGTTGCTCTTATCTCTTCATCTAATATATTGACTTTTTCTTCAACGCCTTCAACTAATTTTTCAAGCTGCGAAAACATTTTTTTTGCATATTCAGCATCTTTGTTTTTTATCCAACCGAGATTAATTTCCACATTATGCATTGCTGACTTGAGACCAGTTAGAGCACAGAGAGCACCTACTGCAATATCGGAAAGGGCTTGCTTATTGCCTTTAGTTCCCATTTCTAAATGAAGATCAATTACTTCCTTGCAGGCTATACATGTGTCTAAAGGTACTTCTGCAGCTACTTTGTACTCTGCTAAGATTTTCGCTGAACGAGCTGCTTTCTCTTCTTCTGTATCTTTAGGCATTCCAAATGCTTTAATTACACCACTAAAAGCATTGGCATCCTTATCTGTTAACTCAGTAAGTTTAATGCGAAGCTCTTCAGTTCTTTTCAATTTTTTCTTGAAAAATTTTTCAACATCTTTATAGTCTTCCTTACCTATTGTAAGTCTAGCAACCATGCTACCTAATGCCGCACCCATGGCTCCTGCAATACAAGCTGCAGCACCACCACCAGGTGCAGGTGCATCACTAGCTAGTTCATCCAAAAAATCTGTTACTACTTTATCTATTAGTATTTCACCCATTTTTCTCACCTTTTGAAAAAACTCTTTTTTCGATTATTTGATCTCTATCAAAATTGTTTAATCGTAAGTAGAATTCCGCAGCTTCTAAAAGAGCATCAAGAGGAAGCATTCCGTAAACTTCTGATTCAGTAACATTAACACCGAATCTTTTTGCTTCTGTCTTCACCATTTCTAACACCCTATGTAAAGGAGTACCTTTGAAATCGGTTATATTCATACTGACTTGTACGACTCCACGTTCCTCAATATTCATTGCTCCAGCTTGGATATATCTTAATCCTCCACCAGAATGACGAATATTTCTAGCTATTTTCTTAGCAACTTCCATGTCATCGGTATCTAGATAGATATTGTAAGCAACTAAGAAGTTTCTAGCTCCAATATTTACTGCTCCAGCTTTGGGATGTGTCTTTTTAGCTCCAACATCTGGAATGTAGTCATCATTTGTAGCTATTTCTTCTTTCAGCTGCTCATATTGAAATGATTTTGTTCTATAATCCTGAAGTACTTCTCTTGCTGGATCTTTTGCAGCGGCTCCATAGAAATAAACAGGTATTTTCAGTTCTTTAGCAATTTTTTCTCCTAGTTTTTGAGCTAGTTCGGCACATTCTTCTAGAGTTATATCAGTGACTGGAATTAAGGGGATAACATCTGTAGAACCAAATCTATTGTGTTCTCCTTTATGCTCATTCATATCTATTAACTCAGTAGCCTTCTTGCATCCTGCAAATGCAGCATTAACACATTCTTCAGGTTCACCAATAAATGAAATAACGGCTCTATTATGATCAGGATCCATTCTGATATCTAACATAATGATTTTTCCACCCTTTTGGATGGCATCAACGATTTGGTCGACAATCTCTTGATTTCTTCCTTCGCTGAAATTTGGTACACATTCAACCAGAGGCATATTTTCACCTTGCCCTCTTTTTTGGATTTGAACATATAAGTTTTAGTATCAGTGCCCAAAAAAACCACAAAACAACGAACATAGAAAGAAAAGGAAGAGAAATTAAAGGTTTTTCATAACATCTCTCAGAATGCTCATACATTCATCAATTTCCTTTGATGTAACATTGAGATAAGGTCTGAAACGGATAGTTTTTTCTCCACAACCAAGTAAAAGGAGTTCTTTAGCATAACAATCTTTGTTGAATTGATCACGTTTTTCAGTAGATTCTAAATCAAATGCAGTGAACAATCCTCTTCCTCTACAATTGGATATTTTCTCTGGAAAATCAACTTGGAGTTCTTTTACTTGCTTTAACATATACTCGCCCATTTTAGCAGCATTACCAACTAGATTCTCCTTCTCGATGATTTCAAGATATTTTGTTACTCTGAAGATATCTGTTAGATTTCCTCCCCATGTAGAGTTAATTCTACTACTTTCTTCAAAGACATTATTTTCAACCTCTTTAATTTTATCAGATGCTAATATTCCACACACTTGCATTTTTTTTCCAAAACAGAGAATATCTGGTTTTGCATCTCCAAAGTGTTCATATGCCCAGAATTTTCCTGTCATTCCAACGCCAGTTTGGATTTCATCATAGATTAATAGTATGTCATGATTATCTGCCATTTGTCTAAGTTTTTGGAAGAATTGTGGACGGAGATGATTATCTCCACCTTCAGCTTGTATAGGCTCAATTATCATACAAGCGATATCATCACCATATTTTTCGATAGTATCATGTATTTCCTGACAACTCTTCTCTTCAGCTATAACAATTTGCTCAAAATTATCTTCAATTGGGAAAGTTACTTTAGGACTAGAAATTCTAGGCCATTGGAATTTAGGGAAGTACTTTGTTTTCTTGGGATCAAAAGTATTTGTTAAGCTTAAAGTATATCCAGATCTTCCATGGAAAGATTGTTCAAAATGGATTACTTGACTTCCTACTTCATCTTCAAAACCTTTAGAAAAGTTCTTTCGTACTTTGTAGTCAAAAGCAGTTTTTAGAGCATTCTCTACAGCTAAAGCACCACCTGAGATTAAGAAAAGATTTGGCAAGTCGTTTGGAATTCCTACTCTACTAAAGGTTTCCACAAAATCACCCATTTCATCAGTATAGATATCTGAACAACTGGGTTTATTTACTGCAACTTCTGCTAAATTATCTAGAAAATCCTTTTCCATCATTGCTGGATGATTCATTCCAACAGGTGATGAAGCAAAGAATGAAAAGAAATCAAGAAAGGTTTTATCATTCTTTTTATCAACTAATCTGCATCCATGACTTTTCTTCAAATCAAGTACTAAAGGATAACCGTCTACAAGCATGTGTTTTCCTATTTTTTCTATAGCATCCATTTTCAATATCCACCTTCATGAGCAAAGAAGTTCTTACGTTTATAAATTGAACTCAATCAACACGCAACTTAAATCTGAAATTTGAAAATTATTACTTCTTTCCTCGAAATGGTTTTCTCACTAAATTTACAAAACTCGATAAAGCATAATGTGGTAATTCTCTGTAAGATGAAGAAAATTTCTTCACTTCCTTCAATGAGAGGAACATGAATCCTAATATGAATCTCATTATAGTAACAAAAGCAAGAGCTATAGTAAGAGAAACTTCTTGTGAATACCAATTTTGTAGTACTTGGACTAAATATCCTCCTAGTAGGGTTCCTATAAAGTAGAATACTCCTGTAACCAAACCCAGAACACCAAAATATAACCCACTATTTTTTCTAGGGATTATATCTAAAATATATGCATTCACTCCAGCAAAACTTAGATTGAATATACTTGCAATAAAGAAGTGTACCAAATAAAGATGCCAGATTTTAGAAGCAAAAATATATCCAAGAGGGAAGAGAAACAAAATCATACGATTAATCAGAATGAGTTTTGTTCTTCCAAACTTATCTGCTATCTTAGCTCCCAACATAATAAACAATATTGTTGTAACTGCAAAGATGATTTCAAGCAAAGCGACTTGTACTGCTGATGCATTCAAAACATTAATCTGTTTAAGACTAAATAATGGCCAAGAAAAAGTCCAAAACAGACCAAAGATTGAATAAAGAAGCATAAATTTTCTGAAAGGTTTATTCCTAAAAATCTCTTTGATTCCATCTTTCAAATTTCCATCAATTTTTTCAAATTGCACTCCTTCCCTTCTTAGTGGTTCTTCTATCTTTCTGAAAGGAAGCACAGCTATAATGGAAATCAAAACTCCTATACCAACTGGAATGAGGATATACTTTTGATATTCGATGTTTTCTCCAAAAGCAAAGGTAAGAATTACTCCAGTAAAAAGTGTAGCAATCATACTGCCAAATGATCCAAACCAGAAAACCCTACCAGTAAGTTTACCTCTAACCTCTTTTGGAAAAAGTTCATTCTGTAAAGCATTCCAAGCAGGATTACCTAAACTTAACAAGATGTTAACAAGTGCTACAATGAGAATAACGAATTCAGGAGCCTTAACCCAATAAAGAAAAACGTAAGGAATAATCCAAGTTATAGTTGAAATAACTATAAAGGGAATTCTTCTTCTAACCATATCTGAAAGTCGTCCAAAAAAAGGATCCAAAAATTGTCTTAGAAGGTTAGCTATTGCTTGAATCCAACCCAAAATTCCAGCTGATGCACCTAAATTTAATGAAATAAACGAGACAAATGGACTTACTAGACCATTGGATACATTAGTAGCGATTGAACGAGAGTAAAGAGCAATTTCTTCAGCTCTTTCAATTTCATAATCTGAATCCTCTATAGATACACCTAATGGAATTGGTTCAAGTAAATCTATTGAAGAATCAGAATCAGGCATGAATATTATGAGTTTAGTACGTTCTACTAAAAGTTTTGCTTGAAACCAGATTAAAAATATCCTCGAATTACATTTATTTAACATTATAAAAGTGAATCCTAGACCAAGAGAGGAAATTCGAGTGCCAGTTTTTTACTCGGCGCTGGTCACTCATGCATCCTCTAGGGCAAGGGGTGCCTATCGGCATTTTTACATGTGAAACATCTTTTAAATAGATTCTAATAGTTCTATCCGCAATAGATTTTGGAAAAACTTTTGAAGATGGAAATATCAAACTTTTATAGTTAAAAAAGTCGTGAAAAGTTGAGTAAGATGCAAGATATAAAAATACATGTAGGATGTACTGGTTTTAACTATGAAGACTGGAAATCCAATCTTGGAGGTTTTTATCCTGCGAAGATAGACAAATATGCTCTCTTGGAGTTTTATTCTACTCAATTTACAACTTGTGAGATTAATTCTACCTTCTATGCATTTCCAAAATTAGAAACAACAGCTAGATGGAACAAATCTCTACCTGATGATTTTGTACTAACTGCAAAAATCCCCAAATCGATTTGCCAAGCTGATAATCTATCAGTTGTTGAGCAGAATCTCAAATCGTTTCTACTCATCATGAATCCTTTGAAAAAGAAACTTGGCCCTCTTGTTATGCAACTAAAACCTAGTTTTGAAAAGAACGCTTCAACAAGAGAACAAATCTATGATTTCATTTCATTTTTCCCACATTCCGACTATCAACTAGTCATAGAATTTCGACATAACAGCTGGTATAACGATGATACATATAATCTACTTAATGAGAAAAATATAGGAATTGTCAGTTCATTTTTACCATATATTAAATTCAATCTTTTTGAGGAAGTAAAAAAAGATTATTTCTATCTAAGAATAATAGGTTCACATAAGCAAACGATTGGTCTTGGTAAGGAGTTAAAGGATCAAACAGAATTGATGGAAAAGACAGTAGGTCAACTGGCTGATGCTTACTCAAAAAATACTAACAAAAGCACAGGATATGTTTTCATTAACAACCATTTTTCTGGATATGCACCTCCAGCAGCAAGAAAATTCAAAGATCTACTTGCAGAAAAAAATCTTATTCCTCTTGAACCTAAAAAAACTACATTCAAAGGTCAACAGAAACTAGCTGATTTCTTTGGTTAAAGGAAAGAAGCTAGACATTAATCTTCTTCCAGAATTTCTTAGCTGATTTATTTCCTCCATAGCCTAATAATTTTCCAACATAAGGCCATATAGGATTGAAAATTGGCAAATTCATAACAATCCAATTAGCTACTTTATGAGGCCAGGTTGGCTTGTGATTATATTCACAATCAGATATACACACGCTACAATCTCCGCCATTTTCTATCCAAAACATATAACAAGTGTCAACATTAACATACCATTTCTTCACTCCAGGATTATTGCTTATACTATATGTTTTGTAGGATGGTTTTTTATCAAAGGAAATTGATGCACTTGGACATTTCTCAGCACAGGTCATACAGGTTTCACAGAAACGTTCAACAGATTTAGCAAAACGATAACTAGGTTTGTCAGTTACTAGTGGCATATCAGTTAATATTTTTGCAACTCTTACTCTAGGACCATATTCCTTTGTTATCAACAGACCATGACGACCATATCCTCCAAGTCCTGCTTCAACAGCCACTGGAACAGACAAGCCTAGAGCATTTCCAGCAGGGATTGCTTCATAACCTAAATTCTTGATAAAGCTTGATACTAGTGTTCTTACAAAAGCTATTTTAGAATACCCAAGTCCTGTGGCTATACCGCCAGGCATTTTTGGAGTTGTTTTAATCGCATCTAGATCCATTTCAACTACTAAAACTACGACATATTTTATTTTTTCAGGAATTACATAAGGTCTATCCATTCTATCGTGAGTGTAAATCCACTTTGGATCATACTTTGCTACACCTATCAGATTCGCTCCATAGAATTTGGAAACCTTCTTCAACCATTTGGACATCTCTTCTGGATCTTCAACTTTGTACTGCTGTGGTTCTTGAACATCATAATTGACTTGTTTAAGTTTGATTTTTACCTTCTGTTCTTCAAGTTTCTTCTTGTTTTCTTCATCCAATGTTTTTGGTCTTTCCTTCTGAAATTCATGCATACTTACAAGATTTTCAACTGACCATGCAGCATCGACTGCAGCTAATTCAATTTCAGAGTAGCCATCTAAACCCATTTCAATGCGTTCTTTTGCTTTTCCAAAAATAGGTTTCTTAAATCCTTCATACTCCTCATCCCACATTCTACGACTGAAAATAGTATATTTTTCATTGAAAGGTTCATAAACATCTTCATTTATCTCAAACAATTTCTTATCTTTTTTTCTTTGTCTTTCTTTCTCTTTAGATTGTAGAGTTTCCTTAGTAATTTTATTCTTGTTTTTCAAGACAACTTCTATGGCATCAAAAGGACAAGCATAGACACATTGCAAACAATTTATACAATTACTTTTATTTATTTCAACTATTGTTTTTTCAACTTTGATTGCAATTTTTCCTTTTTTGTTTTGGGGACAAACTGATACACATTCATGCTGACAATCATTAGGATTGCAGATTTCAACAACTATCTGAAGGCTCATCATGCAAATGGAAATTTAGAATAAATATAAGTTTTGGTGATAGTATGACTAATTAGTGCTATTTACACAAAAGTAGTCCTCACCGCGTTTTTTAATTTTACTTTCCTTTGTCAATTTTGATAGAATAGTAAGTACAATATTAACTGCACTATCTCTCCATTCTAAATCAGAATTTCTCAAAACTGCGTTAATAAGTTCATCTAAAGTTGATTTTCCTTCCTTTAACAAGCGTATGATGAATCCTTCATTCATTTTAAGATTCTTCAGATTAAAATTAATAGCTTGTTTCACATCTGAAATAATATCTCTATGACCAGAAAGAGCGTATTTTAAGTTATATTTTGATATTTTCTTTAAGCTGCTAATGAAATCAGAATAAGCATTATCGTAAGAACCAATAGAACTGACAATTCCTTTATGAAGAAGACTTCCTGAAAACAAAACTCCTCGGGGATCATAATAACCCAAATGACCTTTTGTATATCCTGGAAGTTCCACAACTTCAAGTTCCCATTTTCTAATTCCAAGAGGTTCATATGTTCCCAGAAAGATTTTCATTCCTTTCTTTAGATGCGAATTAAAAACAAATCCCTCATCTACTAATTCTTTTGCTGTTTCTTCAGAAGCATATAATGGGATATCATATTTTTCCTTAAGTTGGAGAGCTTGGTTACAATGATCAACTAAATGACTAGTTAAAAGAATACCATCAATTTTATCCAAATTCTCTTCAATATATTTTTCAAGAACTGTAATAGCTTTGGAAGTAGTTGAACCAGGATCAATAATATATTGTCGTTCGTTACCAACAACATAGATATTACATAGATCAAAAGGAGTTCGAGTAGGAGCTGGAGTCTCAAACTTCAATATTTTCGGAAGCAAACCTAATTTGATAATTTGTGTATCAATAGTTTCTTTATCCAACTCTCTAGCAACATCTACAATTTTCTTCTTTTCATGGTATAATTTAGAAATGAAAGTCATAACAATTGGATCGAAAAGACCTTCAATCTTGTTATATTTTTTTACAAGTTTACTTGATTTGAACCACCAGCTTCTTTCTTCCAAAACTATATCACTCGAACTTATATATTCTGAATACTGGGATAATTTTCCTTTTCTGAAAATTGAAGATGTTGGAACAATATAAAGGTAGTAGTAACAATCTAGGATATCTTCATTAAGATATGCTTTTTGTCTTCCCCAAGGAATCATTGAACTGAAGAAAGTAGTTACATAAGCAGGATCCATTTTCAAGATTTTTTGTCGAACTTCTGTAAACAGAGGTACAGAACTTTGCAATTCTGTATCATGAATTAAATCCCTTTCTAAAAGAAGTCTTAATACTGTTACTTTGTCTGCCATATTATCTGAAATATCACCATACTTCTTCTCTAGTTCCTCAGCAACCCTAAAATCTTGAGCAGTGATTACAGAGCCAATAGGTGTCCATGTGGAAGGCACAGCTGGTACGTTTATAGCTCTTCTAACGAGATAAAAATGATATTTGCCTCTAAAGATTCTAAAAACAAGAATAGCTATTGTTCTATACTCAGACATCTGTCAAGGTAAGGGGGGACTAATCATTATTTAACTTCTTTTGTCCATGTTTGAGTAGAAAATCTATTTACATACGCTCAACATCATGTGAAGCTGACTCAGAACGTCCAGCAGCAGTTATTTTGATAAATTCTGCATTACTTTGCATCTCTTTAAGATTAGTTGCACCACAGTAGGAGATTCCACTTCTTAGTCCTCCAACAAGTTGTTCAAGAACATCAGCTGCAGATCCTCGATAAGGTACTACAGCTTCTACTCCTTCAGGAACTACACTCCCCATGTCTAGCTCATCGAAAGAGCCTTTTTTCTCTCTGGCTTCTCTTCCTAAAGTAGCTCCCAAACTAGCCATTCCTCGAACGACTTTATAGCTTCTTCCAGAGCGTAAAATGGTTATTCCGGGACTCTCTTCTGTTCCAGCAAAAAGACCTCCAATCATGACAGTGGAAGCTCCTGCTGCGATAGCTTTTGTAAGATCTCCTGAATTGCGTACACCGCCATCAGCAATAATTGGGATACCATAGTCTTTAGCTACTTTGGCACAATCCATAATAGCAGTTAATTGAGGAACACCACTACCAGTAACAATTCTGGTGATGCAGTTATGAACGGCAACACGATTAACGAGATAAGAATTATCTTCATCAACTTCTAGATTATA
>DXJF01000054.1 GCA_019057375.1 Candidatus Heimdallarchaeota archaeon | reverse complement strand
TGTATGGTCCTAGAGATAAATATCATATTGCTAACATAATCGAGATTGCTAAGAGCAAGAACAATATCAAACTAGGAAATGGAACAGCTTGTTTCAGCCATGTATATTCAGAAAATGCAGCTTATGCACATATTTTAGCTGCTAAGAATTTATACCCTGGTTCCAAAGTTGCTGGAGAATGCTATTTTATAGTAGATCATCAACCCGCAGACAATTTATTTACTTTTATGAAGCCTTTCCTTGAAGCTCTAGATTTGCCAGTACCAACAAAATCCATTCCTTACAAACTTGCATACTTCATAGCTTCAATAGCGGAAATATTCGCACCAAAGTCAAATTTCAACAGATTTGCAGTAATTCAAACATGTGTTGATCACACTTTCATCAGTGAAAAAGCTGAACGTGATTTTGGTTATCAACCAATAGTATCAAAAAAGGAAGCTTTTGAGAGAACGGTTCAATGGTTCAAAGAAAATCCAGTTTAAAAACGAAATTGAGGTTTCCTTCCATTATTCACATATAGTTTTTCATACAAAATTTATATACTACTAAGTGCAGACATAGATAGATAAACAAAGGTGTAAAAAATGGTAAAAATTGGTAAAATGATATCAAGATTGATTTTCTTAGGGCTTTTTGGATCTTGGTTTACATTCACTATATGGGGAATTGTAACTTGGACTAATGTTGGTTTAGTAACTAATAAAACAACAATATCTCTTCTCTATGTACCCTTATTCATAGGAATGTTTATTCTATTCGTAATATTTGGTATTCTTGGTTCATTAGGTGGAAAGAAGAAGAAAAAGGACGAAGAAAAAGCAGACTTCATTCCTAAAGATATTAAGGACAAATTCGGTAAATTCTTTGAGAAGAAAGCTGGTGATACTGCAGAAGGTGAAGAAATAGAAGACAAAATTCCTAAAGAAATAAAGGATAAATTCGAAGAATTCTTTAAGAAAATAGCTGAAGAGAGTTAACGAGGTTTTAGAAATTCTTTAAAATGGTCAAGTTCATCTATCTTGAATAGAATGAACTTGCCTGCTGAATTTGATGTAAAATTAGATAACTTAACTATTGAGAAAAGAGATTATCAGCTATCTGCAGTTAGTGAGATAATTGAAGTCCTTCCAGATAGGTCAGTTCTGTTAAACTATCCATATGGAACAGGTAAAACAATTATCACACTTCTATCATTTTTAGCTGTAAAAATGCAAAAAGAAAATGCTAAATTTATCTTCACATCTGCTCGTGAAGCTGCAGGTTTACGTTGTCGTCAAGCTTTAGAAATGGGTAAGAAATTTGGTTATATTGAGAGTTTAGGTTATCTCTACGACCCTACTGGTAAGGGATTAAGTCTTAGACAGAAGAGTAAAATGTATGAAGCTTCAACTGTCATATTTTCACCCATTACAGCCCTTATGAACGATTATTTTGAGATTAAAACCAAGTTGAAGATAAACATTCTAGAGAATATTGATATCTGTGTAATTGATGAGGTTACAGATGTTCTAGCTAGAGATATGTCAGGATTCAGATTGAGCAAATATTTTGAGATGTTATTCAAAGTAAGAGAAAAGGGTAATAAGTTTCCTATGCTAGGATTAACAGGTACAAGAGACGGGCACAAGGCTAATGCTATTTTACGTTTATTAGGAAAAGAAACTTTGATGATGCAAAGACTCGATCTTTCACCATATGAGACAGTTACTAAAATTCACAATATTAGAAGGGAAGATTATATCAAGATTGATAAAGAAATTTCAACTCAGCTTACTAAACCAGTTGACACAATACAGAAGATTCTTGATCCAAAGCTTTCTCGATTAGAAATCATCAAATTATCCTATAGCGGAGTTTTAGAAAGATTAGAAAGATTGAAACAATTTCCAGCAAAGCTTGGAAAATATGAAGTAAAAGATACAGAAGCTAAAAGTGATCTAATAATAGCTTTTAGAAGGCTTTTCAAACTGAGCCATTCCAGGTTACTGCTTCTAGAATCAACTCCAGGAGAATTTCTGAAGTATATTGAAATGGATGAAAACAAAGATATCTTCAGGAACATTCTAGAACCCAGTAAAGAACTGATTACATACAGAGTAGATTTACCAAAATATGAAAATCCAGAAGAAAAGGTAACAAGAGCTTTAGTGCAGCCCAAAATTTATACAGCAATTGATATTATCCACGAACATCTTTTCAGAGGAGCGCATGTTCTAGTCTTTACAAGATATATTGCTCTAGGGAATTATCTTGCAAGATTGTTAAACAACCTAGGATTTCCAGAAGTAAAGTATCTCTCTGGGCAGAGCACAGAAGATACTCGTAGAATTGTTCTCAAGAATTTTGATGAAGGAAATGTAAATGTGCTTATCTTTACACCTTTAGGAGGAAGAGGTCTCAATCTTGAAGCTGCAGATGTAGTCATTCATTTGGATATTACAACAAATATCGATGATATGATACAAAGAAGAGAAAGGGCAAGAGGATGTATAGAATATGTTCTTGTTTTAGAGGAGACTAGCGAAGAAGGAAAGATTAAGGATTATAAGAAACTAATTGGGCAAGATAAGGAAGATGAGGAAGTGGAAGAAACAACAGAAGAATAATTATTTGTATCTTGTTTCTAATTAACAAAAAAGAAGAAGAGAACAGACCCCTTCCCGGTTTGGTTTGCTTGTATCAAGACTAAGCGATTTAATCGCAATCCTCATAATTTTATTAGAGATATTTCTCAAATAGGGAAGCACTAGGTTGACCATATTTAAAATTAAGTTCTTCAAAATGCTTCCTGAATTTTAGACGGCCTCTGTACAACCAAATGAAGAATGTGTCAATTTTTCTCAGTTTTCCAATTTCTTTCACCTTGACTGCAAGATTCTTTAGATATTCTGACTCAGTTACATAAGTAAAAGCTAAATTGGCTGTATTTGGCTTGAGTTCATTTTTGTAGATCATTGTTGTACCTACAATTTTCTCATCTTTCTCAATTACTAGATGAGCAACTATATTCCCGCTCTCATTGTCAAGTTCTTTAATTAAATTCTCAATCCTTTCTTCAGATAGTTCATCATATTTTCTAACTAATGCAAGCCATTTCTCCAAATCCTTTTCTCTATCAAAATCTCTTATTTCTACTGTCTTTAAATTAGCTTTAATGTCTACTCCATTCAGTATGTAAACCAAATTATCCGTGTCTTGAACATACTTGTAATCCCACTTGTGAGCTAAATCATAATTATTTCCTGATAAGGCGGAAACATATGTTTCAACAATCTCTATATCTTTCTTCTTAAGAAAATCAAAAGCTCTCTCAAGAAGTAAATCAGTAGTTTCTTTGTGTTCAGGTAAGATAGAGGGAAAAACGAGACTAGCTCGCTTCCTTCCATCTTCTGTGGGTTCAATGACTTTTGAGGTGAGAAAACCAACCATTTTTCCATCCTTGAAACAATAATGACGCGTTTCAGGATCAAAGTCTGGTTTAGAATAAACTTCACGAAGTTCTTCGGGAGGAGTTTGGTGAGCAAAACTCCATGTACGAGCCACCTCATAACCCACTTTCGCTTGTTCTTCTTCGAAACCCTTCTCGTAAATTTTAAGGGTATATTCTTCCATAAAACTAACCAAGTAGAAGCCCTTATAAGTTTTCTCATTGCGTGAGAATGTCTTCCCTAAACGATATCTATTTATCTCTAGTTTGGAGAAGAAACTCATGTTTTCTTGGAGTCAGGATTTCCAACTTACCCATAATGAGATAATAAAAGAAAAGAACTAGAAATAGAATAGTGCAATAATGATAGAGGAATTAATTAAGGAAATCAGTAAAAATCTACGAGATCAGAATTTAACTTTATCTACAGCTGAATCATGTACCGGAGGGTATATCTCACATAATATTACCAATTCTGAAGGGAGTTCAGATTTCTTTGAGGGAGGATTTGTAACTTATACTAAAGCTTCAAAAATTCGTGACCTCAGAATCGATTTGAAGATTTTAGAGCACCAAGGAATCTACTCAAGAGAAACCGCTGAAGCGATGGCAGATGCAATTAGAAGAATCTTTGGAACATCAATAGGACTATCTACTACGGGGATTGCACCTCCAGGAGATAAGCAAACAACAGAGAAGACTGGAAAACTAGTAATTGGGATTTCTACTAAGAAGGGAATCAACAGTAAAGAAATAGTTCTACAAGAAGAAACAAGACAGGATTTCAAAGAAAAAGCAACTAAAGAAGCTTTGATTCTTTTAAAGAAAGAAATAGAAAAATAAAAAGTGTGAAGGAAGATTGAAAACTTCCTTATTATACAAACATGTTACCTTTATTGAATAAATTTTGAGGATCCAAGACGTTTTTAACATCACGCATTTGATTAACTCCATCTTCGCCATACATTACTATCAAATATTCAGCTTTGATTTTACCAATACCATGTTCAGCAGAAACTGAACCACCAAACTCAACAGCTTTCTTAGCGAATTTTTTATAAAGTTTCTTACCCAATTCTAGCTCCTCAAGATTTCTAGGTAGTATATTCACATGAACATGAGAATCACCTATATGTCCCCATGTAGCACTTTCTAGGTTGTGTTCTTCTAGAGATTCTCTATAGATATTCATCATTTCTCTGAAATGCTCATGCTCAACAGACATATCAGTTCCCAGTTTGTGAATCGCAGGATGCTCGCTTTTTCTCTTAGCTATTATAGCATTGACAGTTTCAGGAACTGCATGTCGCATAACTTTAAGATTTTCTCGTTCAACTTCATCAAATGCAGACCAGCATGAATCAATTGAAGAATTACATTCACTAGCGATTTCATCTAGTTTTACAATTATGTCCTCAAGAGTTTCTTCACTATAAACAACTTCAAAGAAAATTGCAGTTTTAATTCCAGGAGGTATTGTTTGAAGATTGGTTAATGCGGGATTTGTGTCTTTTTTACTTTTCAGGAGATTAAATGAGTGTTCATCAAAGTATTCCATATATTCAACAATTAACTCATCATCAGCTCTAAGTTTCTCAACAAAAGAAATTGCATCGTCTTCTGAAGTGAAGAACATTACATTTGGTAATCCTTCTACTGTTGGAACTATCCAAAGATCAACTTCTGTTATAAAACCTAGCATTCCTTCTGTACCTATGAAAAGCTCAATTACATCCATACCAGGTTTTGAATAGAAACCAGCAGCATTTTTTGCTTTTGGCATTTGGTAAGTTGGAATGGTGACTTCTAGTTTTTGATCACTTGTCTCTATAATGAATTTACCATTTTCAGCATTGCATTGTCCTCTAGTCATATCGAGAACATCACCATTGGCTAAAATAACTCTCATACGCTTTACCCAAGGTCTCATTGCGCCGTATTTGAATGATCTTGCACCTGATGCATTAGCTGCAATGGCACCCCCAACAACCGCTGACATCTCGGTTGGATCTACAGCAAACATGAATGTTTCCGGATCATGTTTGAATTTGTCAACCCATTTTGTATCACCAATATTCTGCTGTTCAGTGAACTCTTTGTGTTTAATCACATCTTCAAGAGCATCAAGAGTAATACCTGGTTGAACTCTTACGAAGTATTTCTGGTTAGGTTCATCAAACCCAAAACCAAGCACTTCTGCCATATCATCTGTTGATACAACGGCTCCACCAAAAGGAACAGCACTCCCAACAATTCCTGTTCTACCTCCCGAAATTGTTATTGGTATTCCTCTGTCTTTCATCTTCTTTATGATAGTAATAACTTCAGATTCATTCTTAGGAAAAAATAATAGTTCAGCAGATCCTCCTGCTAACTTCGATTCGTCGATTATATAATCAGGATGTTTTGAAGAAATTGTTTCTGAGCCCTCAACCTTATTAATGGTGTCATAAGAACTCCCTTCTTTTTTCTCAGTAGTAATTACGCTTGTACCCAAATGTGTCACATCCGTTCGCACTGTTTTTGTCCATTTCAACAGAAAAAGCATAAAAACCTTCACATTCTTATAAAAAACAGAGAACATGACTATAAGAAAATTAACAAAACAAGAATCAATAGATCTTGTAATAGGAGCAAAAATTCTAGCTTGTGGGGGAGGAGGAAGTGAAATTAATGCTTTGGCAAATATCAAAAGAATATATGAAAGGGGCTTGAATTTTACAATTGCAGATTTAGACGATTTCAAACAGGATGAATATATTTGCATAATAGGGATGGTGGGGGGCGGCATTACAGAGGAGGACAAACTACTAGTCAAAGATCGGGAAATTGTTCAGAAAAAGCCAATGATTACAGCTATCAGAGAATTGGAAAATTTTTTAGATATAGAATTCAGTGCATTTGTTGCAACTGAACTTGGACCGAATAATAGCGTTATTCCAATGATGGTAGCTGCAGAAATGGGAAAAGTAGCAATTAATGGAGATTGTTGTGGAAGAAGTAAACCAAAAATTTCAATTAGTACAACAAGAGTTGCAGGTATTCCTATAGCACCATTTACAATAGTGAATCAATACGGGGATATTCAAATCGTAAAAGAGACCATTGATGATGTAAGAGGAGAGTTGATTGCCAGAAATGCATCTAGGTTATCAGGCGGTTCAGTAAGTGTGGCTAGATGTCCCATGAGAATAGAGGAAGCTCAAAAAGCTGTTATTCCAAAAACCTACTCATTAGCTGTTGAACTAGGAAAGAATGTTAGGGAGGCTAACGAAGAAGGATTTAACCCAATTGAATCAATTAAAAATACATTACCAAATGCAGAACATGTTTTCTCTGGAAGAGTAAAGCTGTTCTCCAGAGTTGAAGAGGGAGGTTTCACAGCAGGTGAAATAATAGTGGAATCATCAATGAATACAGGGGTTAATTTAAAAATCTGGTATCAGAATGAATATCTTCTTTCATGGATTAACAACAAACTATATGTAACTTGTCCGGATGGGTTCTATGTAGTAGACACAAAGACAGGTCTAGGTCTTTCACCTTGGGAAGAGGATTTCAAGCAAGACAGAAAAATATCAGTTTTTGTTCAAGATGCCCCAGAGATCTGGAAATCAAAAATAGGATTGAGTATTTTTGGTCCCAAAGTATTTAATGAAAATTGGAAAAAATACAAAGAGTCCAGTTCCTTCTCTTGAAATCTTACCAAATTCAGATGGGTGTAATCTTGAACGAATAGGAGTAATGAACATTCTTTTTCAGTTTATATTTATCATGAACTGTTGGAAATGCAGGTAAATCCCCGCCTACTCCTCTCTGTTTATAATCAATGTTGAAAGTAATTTCTTCTCTTATAGGAAGCTCATGAATATGTTCTGCTTTTTCTAAATCCTTTAATGTATAAGGCCAAGCACTGAAATTCAGAAAGTTTCCTTCCACATCAGTTACTTTGAAACCTTTTCCTTCACTGTCTGTAACACTTACCCACCTAACATCGGTTCTATTTCCATTTTCTTGTGGATAAACATAATCGTGAATTAACTCATCAACCCTTGCGGAATAAAGACCTACAGCTGCACCTGTTTTACGATCCTCGTAAGTTTCATGAGGACCTCTCCCAAACCATTTGAATTCGACTAATTCTTGGTTAAGAGTTGTTTTCATCCCTAATCGAATTAATTCTTTTGAAGGAGTAAAGTCAACTTTTACTTGGATTGCACTTCCTGTAATTGTGTATTCTAGACGATAATTTGTTTTGCCTTTTGGGACTTTTATTTCAACAATAACAGAGAGAATTTTCGAATCGATAAGCTCGTAGAAGATATTATCAACTTGCATTCTACTAGATGCTTTTTTCCAAGGATTTTCTAATATCAGTTTACTTAGAAGAGGAAAAGTATAACTTACTACCCTCTGGAGATTATCATTATCAATTGGAGCTCTCCAGAAATTAGGTGTTATTGGTGATGTAATCAGTTGACGGTTTTCTACTTCAAAAGAGGTAATATAGCCAGTAATCTTACTTATTGTAACTGTGAACTTTTCGCTCATAGCTTTGATTTCTTCAACATTTTCTTGTATCTCAAGATCATGTGTTTTATCAAAATCATATACTTTCTTCAAGCCTTCAAATGGAACCTTAAATTGTTCCCAAGCTACAAGATAACCTTTCCTTGCCCAAGAAGTTGCTTTATTAAGTTTAAACTGAATCATCAGGTGATATTCGTTACTATCTGGTTTTTTTGGTTTCTGAAAAGGAATCATCAACTTTTTACCAGACAAAGGTTCTATTTCTGGAATTTCAATTGAACTTTTTTTAGTTGTTTTACCATCTTTGGTCAGCATCCAATCAAGTTTCAAGTCCGCCAGATTTATGAATCGATTTTTGTTGTGAATTTCAAAAATACCATCTAAAATATGAACAGGAGTGATTGAAACATTTTGATAAACTTTCTTAACTTCAAATAGAGATGGATTGGGAGAACGATCTGGACGGACAATCCCATTAATACAGAAATTTGATGAATTTGGTTCATCTCCGAAATCCCCTCCATAAATCCAATATTGTTCTCCATTTTCAGTATATCTTCTTAAACCTTGATCTACAAAATCCCAGATGAAACCTCCTACACAGTTTGGATATTTCTCAAAAACATCCATGAATTCTTGAAAATTACCTAATGAATTACCCATTGCATGAGCATATTCACAGAGAATAAAGGGTTTATCAGCATACACTTTAGGAGAGATAGAACCATTGGGAAATCTGTATTTAATCCTTTTAAGTTCTCCAACTTTCTCTGATTTCTGAGGAGAGAAATACATGACACTAAAAACATCAGAGACCTTCAAATCGAGATCGTTTTCATAGTGAAAGGGTCTTGTTGTATCAATTTCCAAAGCTGCTTCCTTCATTTTATAGAATGGTTTACCAAAGCAAGCTTCATTCCCCAAAGACCACATAAATATTGAAGAATGGTTTTTGTTTACTTCTACCATTCTTTCCATTCTATCTACAGCTGATTTAGACCATTTATCGGGCAGTTTAGTGTGGAGATATAACATACCTAGAAACCCATGAGTTTCAACATTGGCTTCATCTAGAACATAAAGACCATATTCATCGCACAAATCATAAAATCTAGGATCGGCAGGATAATGACTTGTTCTTACAGCGTTAATATTATTCTGTTTCATTATTTTAATATCTTCAACCATTTGCCTGTAAGGGACAGTATAACCACCGTCTTGATCAAAATCATGATGGTTTACACCTTTAAACAGAATTGATTTACCATTGATGAATATCTGGCTTTCTTTAATTTCAACTTGACAAAAACCATATCTGCTGGACAGATACTCTATAGCTTCCCCTTTTTCATCCTTAAGAGATAAAACCAGATGATATAAATTCGGTGTCTCTGCTGACCATTTATCAGGATTTTTTATTTTTGTTTCAAACTCTATAATTTCTTCGTTTCTAGGAAAAGCATCTACCTCTTTTTTTATTGTTGGACTTTTTGGAACTTCATCTAAATTCTTATCAAGCAAAACTACCTCTAATGTTGGTCTGAGAAATGTTGAATCACTAAAATTCCTTAATTTAATCCTCAATTTGAATATGGCATTCCTGTATATGGCACCAAACTGACAGGAAGCAAAATAATCCAAAATATGCACTTTTGGTGTTGAATACAAGAATACTTCTCGATAAATGCCACCAAGAAACCAGAAATCTTGATCTTCTAGATAAGAACCATCAGACCACTTGTATACCTCAACAGCAATCTGGTTTTTACCTCCCTTGAGAAACATGGTTATGTTGAATTCAGCAGGTGTCATTGAGCCTTGACTATAACCAACTTTTTTACCATTAATCCACAAATAGAACGCAGATTTAACTCCTGCAAAATGAATGAAAATTTCTCGATTATTCCAACCTTTAGGGAGAGAAAAGTTTCTTATGTAAGAACCTACAGGTGTTTCGTTTTTGTCAATATTGGGGGCGCCTCTCTTCCGAAGATTTGGGGGATAACTCTGAGCTAGATAATAAGGTATACCATAACCTTGTAGCTCAAAAGTTCCTGGCACTTTGATTTTATCCCAATCAGATGAATCAAAATCATTGTCATAAAAATTATCAGGACGTTCGTCGTATTTTGATACCCAATGAAATTTCCACGAACCATTAAGAGACTGAAAGTATGGTGATTTTTTGTTCTTAATTGCTGATTCTCTATCAGGATAAGGAATGGTTCTAACATGCCCTTTTTCTTTATTGATACCAATAACGGTTTCATCTTCCCAATTAAGAAGTTCTGTCATTGAATGGTTATTGTTTCCTTAATTGATAACTTTTCTGTTAAATAAAAAACGAAAGGAGATTGTGAATAATCTACCTTATTGCATCGATATCTCCAGTACCAACATCTAAAATGAATGTGAGTTGCCCCATACCACCTTGGCTTATGGAGTCAGTAGGGATATCAATGGTACCAGTGCCAACTGAAGCGGTAAATAAAGTTCCAATATCAGAATCCAAATTAAGAATTAGGTCAATATCTCCTGTTCCTATATCAATTGTAAATGTATGATCAGTTAAAATACTTACTTGAGTCCAGTACAAATCAATTGAACCAGTGATTGTGTCAATATCAAAATTCAGTCCATCTTTGAAAAGAACTTCATCGAAATCAAAACTAATACTACCAGTTGCAGCTGTTGCAAAGAATGTTGAAACGTTTACTAAAACGCTGTCAAAAAAGTCAATTTGAATATCCCCTGTAATTACACTAACTAGAAAATTGGATGAATTCAAAATAGTATTCTGATGAAATTCTATGTAAATACTACCTGTAGTAGCTGTGACTTCAAAAACGTCTAAATCAAGTAAAACATTTTGATCACAGGAAAAGGTAATCGTACCAGTTGTTGTAGAAATTAAGCCACTTCCTTTGACTTGAGTTGCATCAGCAAAATTAACCTCAATTGATCCTGTAGTGCATGTAATTGATTCAATGTCCACATTAGTATTAGTTTGTTCAGTAATTACTGCTATACTTCCTGTTGTAACATCTAAATCGAGAAATAGATTTGCTCTATTATCTATTTGCATGTAAATATCATGATTAAAGCGATAATCTACTTCACTTGGATTTGCAATTATATATTTCAAATAATATGAGCCATTCGGACCTTCTGTTATATTCCAATAATTTGTTTCATTAGGATATTGTTCTTCTAGATTTTTGGGCCCTCTTACTGTATTCTCTATTTCTACAAGATTGTCACTTGACATGACATCTGAAATTAAAAACAGACTTGCTGTTATTCCATCAAAATCAACATATACATCTGGATTACTATATTCTGTTGGAAATTCCTCATAAGTAGTTAGAGTTCCATAGGTCACATAGTTTATTCCAATGTTTTCAACTATTAACCAAATACCAAGACTTACTCCAGTGATTATTAGAGCTCCACCTACGAGAAAACCAATTAAGTTTCTCGTTCTCATGAGTAGAATAGGCTACTGTTACTATAAAAAACTAGCCAAATCAAATTCTAAAGAAAATAAATCAAATATTATCCTAGATAAGTTTAAGTTAAAGATTCTACCCAAAGAGGCCCAATTGCTGTTACTCTACCTCTACTACAAAGTATCCTGATAAAATAGTAATCTACTCCGTTTGTATTTAGTGAAGAGGGATTAACAGGTGTGTGGGATTTTTCATTGATATAAAACTCTCCTTCCTTTTCAATGCAATTATTATAGGACGCACCTACTATAGTTTCATTATCATAGAAAAAGAGTTGTGTAACTGGAGCATTAATTAGTTCTTCCTTCCACAAATATCCGTTTTTGAAAATTTGTACTTTAGCATTCCAATTAGGATTTCCATTCCATGGTTGAGCTGCCTGTAAATATGCAGCAGGAGGAGTTCCATCTTGAGCTATGAAAAGTTTTAACTCTCGTAAACTTGTTGAATTTGCTACAAAAACCGTTGAATCATCTTCTCCTACTTCCACATCGTTTATTTTGAAAGTAACATATGGTCTTCCAAAGTCTGAATTAGCAAGTACTCTTCGATCATATAAAGCATCAAAAATATTGTCTCTTGTAATATCAGAAACAAATGCACCAGTTAACCCACTTGGGTATAGATGGGAAACTCTTGATAGAATATAGGTAGGTGGATACTGATGACCAATAAAAGCTCTGGTATGAGAGAGAGAGTGACCAGGAAAACCATCATGAGAATCACCGTTTGCTACTAGTCCCAATCTTAACCCCATCATCAGTGCTTCATTAATTGAACTTCCTTGAATTTGGTAAGATGGCTGATCTATTTCTCCAGTAACATTCCACTCTGAATATGGATTTACCAAACTGCTACCATGAACAGAGAAAACTTCTCCTAAACGAACATATTGAGAATAATCAAAACAGACTGGCCAATCTTGGATATATTTCTCTGAAACTGTATGATGTGGTAGAGCTATAGCTCTACAACCAAATTCAGATGTAAAACGATCTAATTCTGACCAAAGCTCTGAAGGGTTTTTCTGTATACTCGAACTAAGATGAGCAAGTTTAGTTCCAGAGAAAATACTAGTAAAATGACCCCAACCAATTAATGGTACATGTGGTGCAGTACCACTTGTCCATTCAACTCCCTGAGAAGTGATGAACTTTCCAGGATCGTTAGCTCGATTAGTTGCTTGTTCTAGTGCATTAAATCCCCCATTGAGATGTAAAAATTCCCCATGACTCGTTACTGAGCAGAAATCAAGCAAAGCAATATATCTTGCATAATTGTAAAGCTCCCTTGGTAAGCCACCACCATCACAAAATATTGAGTGAGAATGAACATCCCCCCAGATTAGTTTAATAGGGTTGTAGTCTACAAGTATAGGATTACTCCAGAAAGTTTTCCCAGTTAGTGTATTTGTCGCTAAAATATAATGTATTCCTTGAGTCGATATTGAAAAACTGAGCCTTTCAACCCCAAAATTAACTTTCGCGAAAGTATAACTAGTGGGAATATTAGAAACCACACTAGATGCTGAGATAGTCTGATAATCAGTAAGATTATATGAAATAAGATTAAAATTAATCTGTCCTTTATAACTAGTACTAATTCTTTCAAATTCATCCCATACTTCAATTACCATTTCATTTATTTCATCTATTTGAGCTGTTGATGGAAGATGAATCCAAAACATATTGGGACTATGATCAAAGAGTACTTTAAGATCAATATTAACACCCCCCCATACCACAAAGGGTGCTATAGTATAGATTATCATTAAAACTTTCAGAGTTTTTTTGAGTTTCATCTTGTTCATTTTTTTACCTCCAAATAAGTAAGAAGATTGTTAACTGAGCAACTAGACAGCAACTTATTGCTAGGAAGCCAAGTATACGCCAAACACGAGTTTTTCCTAGCCAGAAAACAAGTGTTGCACAAATTATAGCCACAATATTCACAAAAAACAATGAAACATCCAATATTGTAATTACCATTAACATTGAGAAGAAAACGTGGTGTTTGACTGACAATTTATCAACCTTGAAAGGATTTTTCTTTTCTAGTATCCACTCTGATAATAAAAAGGATAGACTAAATGAAAGTGCTAGAGACATGACTATCATAAGAATCTGTAAAACAATTACAGGTATTTTAGGTATTCTGAGTAAATAAAGGAAATTGCTTGATCCAGCAAAAATAAACATAAATGCAAGAATAAAGAATATGGAACTAAGAGAAAGAAACAAAATTCCAGATCTCGTATTCTTCCATGAAAGATTTTCTCTGAGGAATTTAACGCTCATTTGAACTACCTTCTTGAATAATGGTCTTCTTAAAAATTGGGATTTAGAATTAAAAAACTATTTTGTCTTTGGAGTTTTTTCCCTAATGAAAATCAGTAAAAAATATGAATAAGATACTCTATGGTACCCTAATGAAACGAATCACACTCAAAGATGAGACTTGGGAAAAGAACGAACAACATAGACTAGAAGCATATATCAATAACGCTGGAGATTTAGTTCTAGAGGGTTACGAAGCAGGAGATTCTGTCAAGAAACACTATGATGACTTTGATTTCGAATATTGGCATACTGTTGATGTCAAAGATATCCATACAGTGCTTCTGGAGTTGATTAAAGATCGATTTGATAATGCTAACGATTATCTTGAATGGTTGAAAGAAAAGAAAATACAATATGATTCAGTTAGTTTTTAGTTAGTGATTCTCCACGATATATTTAGCAGCAATGAATCCAATAAGTAATAGGAAATCTTAGTATGAATTTTTGCTGAAGTTTTTGCAAATATCTGAAGAATTATTGCATCAAAACAAAGAATATAATTTCCTATTAATTGTCTTTATGGACAAAAGTAATTTTTTCTATTTTTTTATCACAATTAGGACAATTATAGTTTTCAGCAGTCCAGCTTGCTAAGTGAGAACGATGGAATGCGTGCATACAAGGTTCCACAATTGCTTTTTCTTGTTTATCTAGAATCACTTCTTTACATATAGAACAGATAAGCTTTGAATCTGTTTCAACACCCTTTAAATCTTTATGTTGAGTTTTAACAGGAGGATTAATCTTATCTTCTCGCCTATATTTGTAACCTAGAAACGAAATTATGAAACCAGGTAATGGACCAAAAACTATTGCAACAATAACAGGTATATGTATTACTGGATTTATTTCTAAAACAGCAAATCCTATCATCAAACCTGCAAAAAGTGCTCCAAAAATTACAGATAGAAGTAATAGAAGGCCTGCAGAACTTGTAGCATAGCACCTAAATGAACAATGGGCAGTGGTTTTGAATGTCCAATAAACGTTAACTGGACTTTTTCCACAAAAGGAACATTTTCTGCTTTTCAAATCCATATGCATAAGAAAATTAAGTGTATATAAGTTTTTTATTACCATTATAGAAATAATGACCTAGGAAAAAAATAACACAAAATGACTTAAGAGAAAAAAACAATAATGGGAATTAAAATTGCTTCTTCTGAAAAACAAATATTCCCAAAGCTAAAATGATAACTGTTGCAGCTAATCCAATGCCTATAGAAAAAAACCATGGATCAACATTTTCTAGAAAGTAACCTGGTAAAATAGCTATCACTGACATCTGTTGACCTAGATAGATGGATAAAATTACCGCCATTGCAACAGACTTTACTAGCATACCTATCACCAAACCAGCTGCACAAGCTATAGACATTGCAGACAATGATATCAAGAGATTCTCAAAGGAATAACTAATGATCGCTTTAAAGACTTCAGATGGGAGTGGACTTTGAATTAGGTCAACAATGATACCAGAAGTAAAACTCAATAGAGCCGCTATTGTGAGAGAGAACATAAATGCAATATATTTGGCAATGACAATTTGCCATCTTTTTACAGGTCTAATTAGAAATAAAGCATAAACATTAGCGTTTATTTCATTAGCCATTGTACTACTCAAAATTACTGCAGCAAGTAAACCGCCTATACTAGCAATAACAATTCCAGAAAACAAAGTCATCGGAAAATCTCCTTGAACAGGATTTAGAAAATGCATTACTATGATCACTAAAGGCATACCTATCCACAGTGCTATCACTGTTTTTGATTTAGCAAACCCTCTAAATTCGTCCCAAAGTAATATGAACAAACTTTTCAAGCAGAATCACCCTCCATAACATACTTTAGATAAACCTTCTCTAAAGACGGCTTAAGATAATTAAAATTATGTATAATTATCTGATTGCTAACAAAAAAGTCCATTAGTTGAATTAATCCTTTATCTAGGTTCACATCTGGAATAAACATTATGGTAATTTGAGTAGAATCAAATTCGTTTAAAACAGCACTATCAACTAGAGACAAAGATTCTATTTGTTTGATTTTCTCACCTATATTAGGACTGGTTACTTCTACACCATCTCCTCCCATTAGTTCTTTCTGCAATTCCTGGGGTTTTCCAACTTTTGCTAAACTACCTTTATTTATGATTCCAATTGAAGATGCAATATCCTCAACATCATCAAGAATATGTGAGGAAAAGAGAATGGTCACATTAGTTTCTGATAATTCTCTTATAATTTTCTTCAACTGCCATCTGCTTGTAGGGTCTAAACCAGAGAGAGGTTCATCGAGAATCAAAATGGGGGGATTATGAAGTAATGCTTGAGCTAGTTTAAGCTTCTGTTTCATACCACTGGAAAGATGTTTAATCTTTCTTTTACCAGCATCAGGTAAACCTACTATTTTCAGGACTTCAGGGACACGTTCTACTAAATCTGCTTTGGTCATTCCAGATAATAGTCCAAAAGTAACAAGAGCATGATCAACAGTTCTCCACTCTTGAAAGCCCACATCCTGAGGTAAGTAACCAATTAGTCTGTTGATGTTGGGGTTTTCTGAAGGAAGTTGGCCATTAATTTTCACATCACCAGAATGATTACTAATAAGACCAACAAGTATCTTTAAAGTAGTAGTTTTACCTGCTCCATTAGGGCCTATGTACCCAAAAATTTCACCTTTATTTACTCCAAATGTAGCATCCTTTAACGCTTCAATCATTCCATAGTTTTTTGACACATTACAGAATTCTATTACTGGAACAGTTTCTCCTTTAGACATAATGTTAAACCTTAGCTTACACTAAGAATCTTCTATAAAAACTATTGTAAATGAATATTTCTTCTAACTGTAAAATCAATCAAATTAGTTTAAATCATTGAATTGCTAATAAAATAACGATTTTTCTACAGAAGATTTATTATTTCTAGAATAATGATAACCTTGTGATTTCTGAAGAAGAAGTAGAATTTAAAGTCGATTCTTTACTAAAAGAATTATCATTAGAAGAAAAATTTAAGCTGATGGTTGGATATTTCAGATTTCAAACTAATACCATACCTAGATTGGGGATAAAAACATTCAAGATGACTGATGGACCTTTAGGTATTTCACGACATTCAAGTTTTCTTAGAAAAAACACTTATTTTCCAGCAGGAATTAATCTTGCAGCATCTTGGAATCGTAAGTTAGCACACGAATGTGGAGAAGCAATAGGAAGAGAAGCTAGAGCTATTAACAGACTTTGCGTTCTTGGTCCAGGAATCAACATTAATCGAACACCATTCAATGGTCGTACTTTCGAGTATTATAGTGAAGATCCTTACCTGAATAAGGAGATAGCTATCCCATTCGTTAAAGGAATACAGAGTCAAAGAATTGCTGCTTGTCCCAAACACTATGTTGCTAATAACCAAGAAACTAACAGACATACAGTCAATTCAGTGGTCGATGAAAGAACATTACATGAAATTTACTTGAAGGCTTTTAAGGAGATTGTAGAAGAAGCTGATCCTTGGACAATTATGACAGCTTATAACCGCGTAAACTCTGATTATGTCAATGGAAGTTCTAAACTTCTAAAGTCTACTCTTTTTGAGAAGTGGGGTTTCACTGGATTTGTAATGACTGATTGGTGGGCAACTAGAGAAAGAGACATCGCCCAACCAACTACAGAAGAAGCTGTTAAAGCTGGTCTATCAATTGAAATGCCTATTCCAATTCTGTATGAAAAAACAAAATTATACAAAGCATTTACTGAAGAAAGAATTACTTTAGAAGATATTGATCATCTGATTAGACGAATACTAAGAGTTTATGCAAAAGTTGGAATGTTTGAAGATGAAAAAAATCTTCCAAAAGGAGAAAGAAATACTAGAAGACATCAACAATTAGCAAGAAAAATGTCAGAAGAAGGGATTGTACTATTAAAGAATGAAAACAATGTACTTCCACTAGATATAACAAAAATACAAAAAATCGCAGTTTTAGGACCCAATTTGAAAAGGAAATTTGGAAAATTTTTAAGTGGTGGTGCTGCAGCTGTTACCCCTCCTTATGAGATTACACCACTTCAAGGATTAAAAGAAAAATGCAAAGGAAGAGTAAAAATCATCAAAGATCCTTCTAAAGCTGATGTTGTTCTTTTGTTTATGGGGCTGAATCATGATTCCCCATCAAGTCTATTTAGTGATAAGATAACTAAAAGCAAAGAAGAACATGGATATGAAACAGAAGGAATGGACAGAAGAGAACTAGGTTTAAATGCTTTCCAAATTCAGCTGATCAATGAAACTGCTAAAATCAATCCTAACACTGTAGTGATATTAATCAACGCTAATCCTGTTTCAATGGATGAATGGTTAGACAATATTCCTGCACTCATAGAAGCTTGGTATCCAGGAATGGAGGGTGGAAAAGCTATAGCAAGGGTATTGTTTGGGGATGTGAATCCTTCAGGAAAACTTCCACATACTTTTCCAAAACGAATAGAAGATTCACCAGCTCATAAATCTTCTAAATCTTTCCCTGGTGAGAATCTTGAACTTCACTATGAAGAGGGAATTTATGTTGGTTATAGACATTATGAGAAAAACAATGTTGAACCTTTGTTTCCATTTGGTTTTGGCTTATCCTATACAACATTCAAATTCAATGAGGTTAGCTCAGATAAAAACACCTTGAAATCAATGAAAGATTCCTTAGTACTAAATGTCTCAGTTACCAATACAGGAGACAGAGCAGGAAGTGAGGTTATACAAGTTTATTCAGAAGATGTAAAATCTTCTGTAAGCAGACCAGTAAAAGAACTGGTAGGATTTGAGAAGGTATACTTAGAGAAAGGAGAAACAAAAACTGTAAAAGTAATTGTAAAATCCAAAGATTTAGCTTTTTATGATATGAAGACAAAAGATTGGAAAGTAGAATCAGGTGATTTCATACTTCACATTGGAAACTCATCAGACTCAATACAACTTCAGAAAAAAATCACCTATAAATCCTAATAATTTCACGTTTAAGAAAGAGGAAATAAAGAATTTTGAAAATGGAAGAAAGGATAGTCTTTTTAAAAGTGCGAAGTTATTTCATCAACGATGAAATCATTTCAGGTTGTAGACACGCTTTTCTTCGATATGGATGGTACTCTAACCGATCTAGGTAAAAGATGGTGGGAACCTTTCTTTAGAGCAATGGATAAGCTAAAACCTGACCATGATAGAGAGAAAAGACAAGAAGTATTCGAAAAGGTCTTAGGGAGAGTTTTGGGAATGGAGATGGGACGATCTAAACTACTAAAACTAAAAATATTTTTCAATGCAATCAAAGATTCGGAAGCTTCTCTGATTGATGCTTATAGAGCAATGAAATTAGTAAGGAAAGATCCACTAGCATTTAAGGAAATTGTGCCTTTAGAAGGAGTTGAAGAAGTATTAAACACACTACAATCGAGAGGTTACAAGATGGGACTAGTTACAAATGCAGGAGATAAGACTGTAGCTAGAGCTAAGAAGAAGCTCTCTATTCTGAATTCATTTGATGTTCTAGTTACTAGAAATACAGTGAAGAGGATAAAACCTGATCCTGAACCCCTTCTTTATGCTTGCGAAGTATTGAATAAACACCCAGAAACATGTGTTATGATAGGGGATTTTCCTCAAGACATTCGAGCAGGGAAAGCAACTGGAACTAAAACTGTAGCAATTCTTGGAGTTAATGGTAAATATACTAAGGAAAGTATTAAAAAACTTGAACCAGACGTAACCCTTTCCTCAATAGGAGAATTATTACCACTCTTCTTAGGTCCTCCAGATTTCTAGTCGTATATTTTTTCTATATTCAAAGCTACTGAATTGAAGAGAACAAAGAATATAAAGATTCTAATTTTTATAATCAAGAACAAAATGTCCAAATTAGAACGAATATCTGACCATGTTGTTGTTGACAAAGAGACGCAATATGGAAGCAGATCGTGCATCTTAGGGGGAATATCTCTTAGTAAGTATTCTATTGCAATAGATAGCGGAGATTCATTAGAAGTAGGAATAGGTTTAATTAAGGAATTAGAAACATATTTCAAAGTGCCAGTGAAATATCTGTTTCTAACACATACTCATAATGATCATAGAAATGGGCGAGAAGCTTTCAAAGATCTTACACTCATTGCTAGTCAAAAATGTATAGATAACATGCCAAAGAGCGTCAGTTTTAACAAATGGAAAATGGAATTGTTTGATCAGGAATTGATAGTTCAAGAAGACAATTTAACTTTGGAATTTCATCATGTAGGAGGTCATAGTGTAGGATCCAGTATAGCTTATTTCCCAGTCGAAAAAGTTCTTTTTGCTGGAGATCTTTTTATTACAAATCCTGTAAATTTTGGTCTTCCTTTTATGGGTTTTTATCAGAATAAACCAAAAAGGACAGGTAATCCTGAAGAATATCTAGCAGCTTTTGATAAATTCAAGAAAATGAATCTTGATGTAATTGTTCCAGGACACGGAAAAGTAATCCTGAATCCACAAGAATATTTGGATGAACAAATAACATTCTACAATGCCCTCAAAGATTTCTTCAATTCAGCTATAGAAGAGGGTAAAGGATTAGATGAAATTAAATTTCCTAGACTAGAACCAATCGAAGCAGCACACAAGGATGCCGAAAGTAGGAAGCAAAGAAGTAATGCTCTACGGTTTTTGGATAATTATCTAAATTGGATAAAGAGAAGTTTCTACAATTATTATAGTGGTAAGTTTTTTGAAATCTAAGAGGGATAATTCTCTGCTGGTTTGAACACTCTATTTTGCCAATAGATATACCCACTTTCTGAACTACGATACATTGTTTCTCCATCAAATGGACCGCTCAATATTATTAGTTCAGACTGGCTTATTGGGGTTACGATGAAATTATTCCACGAAAATCTAAGAATATCATCCACAATTTGGAATTCTATAGATCCTGGAATTTCTACTCCTGTGTATATAGAAAAATGTCGAAGCCACACATCATAATTTCCTAGGAAAGATGACCAAAATGAGATTAAATCATTGCTTTGATTATAGAGTGGACAAATAGAATGGTAAACATTTTCAAATGATACAATCATAAAATCTTCGAAAAATCTTACTTTAATATCTCCAACATTAACTAACCAATGTTTCGCAATGAAGGTACTTTCATTTATTGGCAACAAGTTGAAACTAAAGCCTTGATATTGCATTATAAGAAACTTATTTGATATCAACATCACTTCAGATATATCTCCTTCAACAGCATATTTGCCAACATAGTTCTTAAGAATAGAAGGATGTATTTCAGCTAGTTCTACTTTTGTTGTTTCTTTATTCAAGCCAGTTTTTGTTTCATACATCAATTCTAGAATTTCTAGAGCTAGGCTCTTTGAGATACTTTCAAATTCATCAGAATTTGAAAACATAACAACTCCGAGTTGTTTTTCTGGTATTAAGGCAACTATTGAGGCCGTTCCTTGGTTAATTCCTTCATGAAAAACCATTAACTCATTATTGGCCAATATAGTTCGATCTAAAAAGAAACCCAATCCTACTTGTTGAGGATCTGTAGGTTTAGAAAATTGAGGTTGAAACATCATAGAAAGTGTTGATTCATTTAAAACTTGTAGTCCTTTTACATTTCCTTTATTGAATATAAATTTTGCAAACTCATTCAAATCCTCCAAGGTTGTATATAAGTTTCCAGATGCTAAGTAGATTAGATCATGCTGATTGTATGGTACATTGCTTTTCTTTTCTTTATAGTAACCGATAGCTATTTTCTCACTATCTACAATATCTTGTGCTAAAAATCCACTAGAATTCATACCAATAGGCAAGAGCAATGAATCTCTCATATGAGTTGCAAACCATTGCCCTCTTTTTAATTCGATAATTCGTCCTAGAATATTAGGTCCAATATTAGTATATTTGTATCTATAATCTGCAGGATACGCAACATAAGATTCCTCAAGAGAAGCTACTAAATCTCTTAAAATATAGGTTTGATTATCCCAAGCCCATACCGCTATGTTTCCATTTCTAGGTAATCCTGAACGATGAGCTAAAATATTTCTTATAGTAATTACTCCAGTTTCATTAAAACGACTCTTGATAGAGAATTCAGGAAGATAAGTAGTAATTGGTTCATCTAAATCAATAAGACTCTCTTCATATAGGCGCATAATTTCGATAGCAGTAAAAAGTTTCGAGATTGAACCAGCTTTGTATACTGTTTCAAAATCAGCTGGGATATTTTCTTCGATATTTGACAAACCAGTTGTTTGCTGATAAATAACTTCTTCCCCACTTAGTAAACTGACTGCTATACTTGGAAGATTGTGTTTTTTCTCAAGCTTGTTTAACTCATACTGTGTATATTCAATGGCATATGTAAAATCATCAAGAATTATGTTACTAGGTTTTCTAGGAGGATATGGGATAACAATTAGTGTTATGGTAAGTAAAGTGAGAATTGCACAGGAAACATAAATATTCTTTTTATTAAACAATTTCAAGTGAATCAGAACCCCATAGATTTTTGTACTTCAATAAAACCTTCAAACACTTTTATAGCTATGCAAATAAAAACTGTAAAGAATTATTGGAAAGAATATCAGAGCGAAGTAGAAATATGTAACCCTTGTGTTTCTCGAAAAGGAAGGTTGCATTAAAGTATTCACATGCTACTAATAATAACACAAAGGTTAAGAACTAAATAACTGCAATTTTGCTCATAAAATGACAAGCTATAAGAAATATAAACTAACTTTAAAAATTGGCTTAACTACTCTTCTTGTTACCATTCTATTAATTCCACTTTTGAGTAATGGAAATATTGGAAGTATAGTTGAAAATGAACAGAAATCAGAAATAAAGCTATTTACAACAGCTGGAATCGTAATTAATGATACAAACATAGCATCCTATAGTTCCTCAGGAACAGGTGCTTCAGATGACCCATATATTATTGACAATCTAATGATCAATACAACAGATTCATTAGCAGTTGATTTTAAAGGTGTATCATCAACAACCTACTATGTTCTTCGTGACTCCCATTTGATAGGTTCAACTTATGGGGCTTACTTTCATGATTCTATGACAGGAAAAGCTTCTGTTATCAACTGTACAGTTGAGGGTGCATTGTCAATCGGAGGACCTAACGCTTTGTATCTAACTATTCATAACAATACGCTTAAAGCAAGACAGAGCTCTAACTTTAGAGAAGGTGTGAAATTTACAAACAACGTAGTTTATTTAACAAGCGATTACTCTAGCTCCATCTTTCGAATAACAGATGAAAATAATATTGTAGAGAATAATATTTTTTATGGAAATTCTTCAGCGATTAGAATAAATCGTGTTACAAATACCACTTTTAGAGACAACATCCTTCACAGTTCAGGATTCTATTTCTCTGATGATGAAATTGAATATATTTTGAATAATACATTTGAAAACAATATTATCAATGGTAAACCTTTCGGATTTTTATATAATCAAAATGATGAAATTGTAACTGGTGACCAATATGGACAAATATATCTAGTTAACTCAACCAACGTACTAATAGAAGACCATTCTTTTGTTGATGTTTATTCCGGAATTCAAATCTATAATTGTACTGATATTTCTGTAAGAAATGTGGAAGTGAAAGCTAACACAGGAATTTATGCAGAAAATGTTGAAGAGATATTGATAGAAGATTCTAGCTTTGAAGGGTACCGTGATGCAATGCAATTTGAAGGTGTAAATAATAGTATTATTCAAAACAACTACATAACTGGTTTTGAATATGGTTTGGAATTTGAATATATGAATAATGTCCAGATAAATAATAATACTATCGTAAATATGGTTGAATATGGACTTTACTTAAACGAGGTAAGTAACGTAGATATAAATTTCAATATTATAACCTGCTTAATAGTAGACGAAGGGACTGAAGTACCTATAGTAATCTGGTCATCAGAAAATATAACCGTATTTTATAATGTCTTTATCAGCATAGGAAATCAAACAGCTCATCTGGCAGAAGATTGGTCAACAACAAATATAATGTGGTACGATGCTTCTTCAGAAATTGGAAATTTCTGGTCAAACTGGAATGAAACAGGAACTTATGCAATAGAGGGTGATGGGGGAAACATAGACCTATATCCATTCTTAGACATAGATGGAGACAATCTTACTGAAATCGAGGAAGTATTAATTTACTTTACAGATCCGTTCACTGCCGACTCTGATGGTGACGGTTTCTCAGATTATGAGGAAATTCAAGCAGGTACTGACCCATTGGATAGAAAGGATTACCCTGGAAGAGGTAGAGTTTTAGGAATTGTCTTAGGTTTAGCATTTGGACTAGGTATAGCTGCAGGTGTAGCTGTCTTCTTTCTGTCAAAGAAAGGTATAATCAAGCTACCCAACTTAAGAGGAAAATAGTATTTTACCCCTCTCTTCTCTTTTTCATCTAGTTTTGAATAGAATGTCCATTCTAAAATTTTGTATTTTAAGCAACTTTTTAACATCAAGAGCAAAATTTCTTGTAGGAGATAATCAAATGAGTGAGAAATGGACAACAAGGAATGTACCTAATCTTTCTGATAAGGTTTTCATTGTTACAGGTGCAAACAGTGGTATAGGTTTTGAAGCTGCTAAAGAATTTGCACGTAAGGGGGCGAAGACCATTCTAGCTAGTCGCAACTTAGAAAAGGCAAAGAAAGCTCTATCTAAAATTCAAAAAGAAATCCCTGATTCTTCTGTTGAAATTATGAAACTTGATTTAGCTAATTTGGAGTCTGTGAATAAATTTGCTTCTGAATTCAAAGAGAAATATGATCGTTTAGATGTGCTTGTAAACAATGCTGGAATAATGATGGTACCTTATCAAAAAACTGTAGATGGATTCGAGAGTCAAATAGGCACAAACCATTTTGGACACTTTGCTTTAACTGGACTATTATATGATTTACTTATGAAAACAGAAGGCTCACGAGTAGTGAATGTGAGTAGTAATGGCCACAAATTTGGAGAGATGGATTTTAATAATTTTATGTTTGAGGATAGCAAAGAATATTCAAGAATGAAAGCCTATGGAAATTCGAAGCTAGCTAATCTTTTGTTTACTTATAAATTGGATAGGAGATTCAAAGAAGCAGATGTTAATGCAATTTCTGTCGCAGCACATCCAGGTATGTCAAATACAAGTTTAGCTGACCATATGATGGGTTGGTTTGCACCAATATTGAAGGGTTTATTCGGTTTCTTTATGCAAGGTGCAGCTAAAGGTGCGCTTCCCACAATTCGTTCATCTGTTGATCCAGACGTTAAAGGTAGCGAATATTACGGTCCAAGAGGACGTAATGAACATAGAGGTTATCCTATCAAAGTAGAATCTAACGAAGCATCACACAATGAAGAAGATGCGAAGAAATTATGGGAACTATCTGAAAAACTAACTAAAGTTAAATTTGGATTTGAGTAATAAAATAGAATAAGAGAAAAAGAAAAAAAGAAGTTAAATTAGTATAAACAATTTATGTGAATCCCCATCATATTCTTCTGGAACCATTACTCCGAATTTAAATGAAAAATTTGCTAAAGCATAATTAAAAGCTTCTTCCATTGTTGTCTTAGGACTGGAATTAAAATGATCAACTAGAGTAAATTCTAAGAAATAGTAAGTCCACAGACCATTGTTGAATTCATATGCATCCCAACCCATTCCTTGTTCAGCACAAGCAGCACCAAACCAAACATATTTAGAATTAGGCATAGCCATTAATTCAGGTCCAAAACCACCAGCAAAGCAATGATCAATGAAAACAAATATTTGCTTAGCGACTGCTAATTCTAGTATAGCAGATAACTCATAGTCCCAAAATCTTCCGTCTTCATCGTTTTCGCCAGCTCCATAATCCCATGCACAGATAAGACTTTCTCCAACTTTAGCTCTTGATCCATGACCGGATGTTACATAAGATATCACATCGTCTTCATCAGCATTTGCTACAACATAGTTTAGTGTTTGTTTGATGTTATATTCAGAAGCTATGCTATCAAATTGATAATATTCACTTGAATTATCACCTAGAACAATAATATGTTCGTACCCTAGTCCAATAAAGTAGTTAAACCAATCATTAGCATCTTCATCACAGAAACGAAGATCGTTTATAACCTTATAATCACTTATACCTACGATAACAGCCCAATGCTCAGCTTTTCCATAAGAAGGAGCTTCAAGGTTAATAGTCACATCAACAGAGGTAAGAGAAGGTACTTCAGGTTCGAAGGTAATTCCTCTTTCTGCGCTTGCAAAGCTTACAGGAACAAACACTCCAATAAACAAACTAGAAATGAAAATGAGGGAAACAAAGTAGAATTTTGTATATTTCATATTGTCACCATTTTATTGTTTAGTGCAGAATCACTAGATTTGTATTTTATCATATTTTTGCTTTAAAATTCTAAAGTAGCAAAGGTGATATCAACAGAGATACTTTTCAAAGAAGGATTCAGGGCCTTCAATGATTGTCTGGTTGAGCTCTTTTCTACCAAGTTTTTTATCTATTTCTTCAGCCATGTGAGCACCTGTAATATACCACAAACGTTTATTCATTCCAAACATTATATCAAGTATTTCAAAATCACTATCTTCTACTAGAAGATTTTTGGCATATTTGTATTTATCATATATCTGAATATACTCATTTACTGATTCAGTTCTCTTTTCTTTGTTATTCAGAACTTCGTAATCAAAGAATGATAATTGATTATCTCTTTCTCTTATTTCTTTAATTGCATAAGTTGCTGTACCTTCAAGATGTGTAAGTTTTTCTATGAGTTTTAGAAAGTCATCTCTTGTTTGAATATCAGAAAATGAGATTTCTAGATCATTATAATGAGTATATCCAACATGATGCAGTTCATGCAATGCAAAATAGATTAGTTCTCGCTTATTTTGTTGGAAGATATCATGACCAACATTGAGTAAAGCATCGCCCTCAGCAACTATTCCAATATCGTAACCTATGTGAAGGTAAAGAGTACAATCAAAAATAAAATCACCAGGGAGGTAGCTATAAATCTCATTTACATGCTCTAGTAAGGATTCAGTATTATCCCTTACGTAAGCAATGCAAGATTTAATCTTATGGAGATGGTCTTCTCCTTTATTTTTTTCTTGATCTAAAATTTCCTTCCAAAATTCCTTAATATCTTTGAGATTCGGATCAGAAATCTGAGCATTGGAGAAAATTTTCCTTGCTACAATGTGTTTGCTAATTTGAAGCATTAATTCCTCTGAGGGATTAGTAAGATATTGAAGAGTAAGTTCAGTAAAACTATAGTCAATCTTAACACCATCAGAAGGTTTCATTGAATCATTGGATGTTTCTTCACTTAAATAAATAGCTGCTCAATTCTATAAAGGTGCATTAAGCTTTAGATAAATAACTTTCTTAGATAAATTTGTATAAAGATTTAATAAACAGATATGATAATTGTTAATTCAATGAAATATAGAAGAAATAGAAAGTTGACAATAAGGATTTGCTTTGTTATATTTTTCATTTTAGTTTTATTACTTCAATTTTCAAGTAATTGGACTACAGGAATGAAGGATGAAAATGAACAGATAATCAAATTGAATTTAACTTTATCTGATGGAATTAGAATCAATGATGCAAATATATCTTCGTATAGTTCTTCAGGAACGGGTGCTTCAGATGATCCTTACATTATTGATAATATGATGATTAATACGACAGATTCTCTTGCAATAGAATTTTATTATGTTACGTCATACTTTATTCTTCGTGACTCTTCTCTCAAAGGAGCAACTTATGGTGTCTACTTGAATGGTGTTGCTTCTGGTGTATCCCAGGTTATCAATTGTACAATTGAAGGAGGACTTTCAATAGGAG
>DXJF01000053.1 GCA_019057375.1 Candidatus Heimdallarchaeota archaeon | reverse complement strand
TTGACATTTCCTTCTTTGAAGAAGACCCTTTTTCTTTAGATGAATTGGCTAAAGAAAGGGGTGTAACAGCTGTTGTTGACTGTGGAGTTGCTCCAGGATTAAGTAGTATTGTTCTTGGTTATGTAGATTCCCTAATTGATGAAACAGATAATTTTCTATGTTATGTGGGTGGATTACCTCAAGTTAGGGAATGGCCTTTTGAATACAAGGCACCGTTTTCCCCTTCAGATGTGATTGAGGAGTACATTCGCTTGGCACGATATATTGAAGACGGAGAAGAAATCATAAAACCAGCATTATCTGAACCAGAACTTATTGAATTCGATGAAGTAGGAACTTTGGAAGCTTTCAATACTGATGGATTAAGAACATTGCTCCGTACATTTGATATCCCAAATATGAAGGAAAAGACTCTCAGATATCCAGGACATATTGAAAAAATGAGAATGCTTAGAGAAACTGGTTTCTTTGATAAACAACAAGTGGATATTAATGGAATCAAAGTCTCACCTAGAGATCTAACTTCTAAACTTCTCTTCAAAATGTGGAAGATGGAACAAGGAGACGAGGATTTAACTGTTATGAAAATCGTTATCGAGGGAATGAAGGATGATAAAAAAATTCGATATAATTACGAGATGCTGGATAAATATGACAAAGAAAAAGAAGTAATCTCGATGGCTAGAACAACTGGTTACACTTGCACAGCTGTTGCAGGATTGATTCTTAAAGGAATTTATACCGAAAAAGGCATAATTCCACCAGAATATTTGGGTAGAAATTCAGAGGTTTATCATAATATCATTGATTATCTTGCTGAAAGAAACGTTAAATTTTCTAAAATTGAGGACGAAATCTATAAGCCATAAGAAATAATAGTTAGTTCTATTAATGTATAGTAGTGTTTCTCTGATGACTCAAACCTCTTTGGAAAAATGTAATATGGTTGAACAAGGTTATCAACCAGGTTCATGTGCTGTCCAAACCAAAGAAGGTTTAAAGAAAAGAGCTTGTGATGTAACTTTACGAAAATCAGCTGAAGGGTCATATGAACGTATAATCAAATCTATGCATCTTTCCCGTCCTGAAGATTATTTTTCTATTTACCAAAGTGGTTGTAATCATAGTTGTTTGAAATGCCATTCATATGAATTTAGTAAGTTTGTAAATGGAGAATGGAAAAGTAGTGATGATTTAGCAAATACAGCTATTGAATATTACAATCAAGTAACTGTGTTTGAACCTCGAGAACGAGCAACAACTTGGCATGCTAATGACCTTTGCAGACATTGCGGGTCTTGCGTTCTTACAGGAGAATTTTCTGACAAGTGTCCAAGGAAATTAAAGAAAGAACATGTTGTACTAAGTCCTCAAGGATTTGGACCAGCCAGAAATATAATTGCATTTACAGGGGGAGATATAACGTGTAAACCTGAGTTTTATGTTGAAACAACAAAGAAAATTAAAGCTGAACATGATGATTTATTGATACTTCTAGAAACTAATGGATATGGCTTGACACCTAAGAATCTAGAAGAATATGCAGCTGCTGGAGTTGATTCCTTTTGGTTAGATATCAAAGCATTTTCCAAAGAAACCTATAGAGAACTTTGTGGAACTTCAAACAAACAAATTCTAGAGAGTGTTCAAAGAATAATAGATTTAGATTTCACATTAGAAATACTCACTTTATATATTCCCGGATTAGTGGAAACAGATGAACATGAAAAAATTGCAGAACTTATTGTTGATACTGACCCAAATATACCAACTACCTTACTAGCTTTTTTTCCCTGTTATATGTTGTCCCCACCAGTATATAGAGGACCTACAATGCTGGAAATGGTGAAAAGTTTTCAATCAATTAAAGAGAAGGGGGTAAGAAATTTGAGATTAGGCAATTTAGGGGTATTTGTTAAAACAAATAATGATCTAGAATTTCTTGAAAAAACTCTTGGACCAAAGTTTCACTGAGAGAAAGTAGAGAGAGGGAAAAAATCAAAAAGACATAAAGAAAGAGAAGATGAACATAATGAGCAAACAAATAACTGCTATCCTAATTGGAGCAGGGGATAGAGGAGCAGATACATATGGCGAATATGCTCTAGAAAACCCAGAATCTATCAAATTTATTGCAGTTGCTGAACCACAAAAAACTCGAAGAAAAAAATTCGTTGAAAGGCATAAGATTTCAGAAAAAAACAGTTTTGAGAGTTGGGAACCCTTACTTGAGAAAGAAAAACTTGCTGATGTTGCGCTAATAATGACACAAGATCAAATGCATTATGAACCTGCAATTAAAGCAATGAAACAAGGTTATGATGTCCTTCTTGAGAAACCTATGGCAACGACTCTTAAGGAAAGTAAGTCTCTTGTAGATGTTTCTGGTGAAACTGGTAAGATTTTGCACATATGTCATGGTTTACGTTATGCACCATTCTTCTCTATTATAAAATCAATAATTGATTCTGGTACGATAGGTGAAGTAGTGAATATATCTTTACGTGAAAATGTTTCCCCATTCCATTATGCTCATTCATATATTAGAGGTAATTGGCATAATAGAGAAAAATCTAGTCCAATGATACTAGCCAAATCCTGCCATGATATGGATATCCTCCTCTGGTTTGCAGGTAAGAAAGTCCAAAGAATCAGCTCATTTGGTTCTCAAAAGTTTTTTGGAAATAAAAATATGCCAGAAGGAGCCCCAGAATTTTGCATTAAAGGTTGTCCTGCAGAAAAAACTTGTTTATATAATGCCCCCCGGATTTATCTATATATAACTCCTTTATTGCAGATAGGTGCAAAGAGCTCCAAAGGTTTAGAAAAATTCATTGTAAAATCTGTACTAAAGTTTCCTAAGTTGACGAATCTACCCCTCTTTAGAAAGGTTAAGAATTACTCAGAGTGGCCAATAAGTACTATATCAACAGATATGTCTTGGGAAGGCAAAATTAAAGCTCTAAACGAAACAAATTATGGGAAATGTGTTTTCAAAATGGATGATCATGATGTTGTAGATCATCAAGTAGTCAATATAGAATTCGAAAATCAAACTACTGCTACTTTCACACTGCATGGATTCTCCAATGAAGAAGGGAGAACTATAAGAGTTGATGGTACAAAAGGAACAATAATTGGAGAATTTTTAGCTTCAGGAGATAATATTATTCTTTATGATCACTTGACAAATAAGAAAATTTCTGTACGAAAAACTGGAAGATTGATTGGACATGGAGGAGGGGATGAGGGGATAATGGAAACCTTCCTGAAAAGTGTGAAATCAGAGATCAAACACGATGTAATGACAAATGCAAGAGCATCGTTAGAATCTCATTTGATGGCTTTTGCAGCAGATATAGCCAGATTAGAGAAGAGAGTAGTGGAAATGGAAGAAATTAGATGACATGAACTCTTAACAAAAAGCATAAAAGAAATATACTGTCAAGTTAATGATGCTTAATGATACAAAATATAATTATTACACATTCAAGTGGTTTACCTCTTTTTGGCCGTTCATTAATGTGTCATATTGGAATGCACTGTATTGATTTATCAAAAGATAATACATTTACTGATGAAACTTTGTTAAATTCTGCTCTACTAAATGCAATGTTACTCTTCGATCAAGCTCACCCAAACCAGTTTCATGAATTTAAAATGGACCAAGCAAAAACTTTGACTTTTCCAACAGAAGAAGTAACTGTAATAATGTATACAGATCCAGAGGATAATCTAGAGGAGTATAAGAATAGATTAAGATTATTTGCTGATTTATTTACAAAACAGTACGGAAATCTGCTTGTAAATTTCTCGGGTAATGTAGACCCTTTCACAAATTTTCAAGATATAATAGCTGAAGAAGGTTTACTAGATGAAGGGGAGAGGTTTAGAAAGAATTGTGTAGAATGTACATACGATAAAGCTTGTGCATTTAGAATAACAATAGGTGCCCCAAATAAGACATTTCAAGAAATATTTGATTCAATTTTTCCCAGTAGCATATTCAAGAAAATGTGGTTAATATTGGTAGGAATGTTCAAACCCAAGTACATGCTTTTCTAAAAGATTGCTATTTCTTTCTAGCAGCTTTTTTATTTGTTCTATAGTATGGAGATCTGATAATTAGAAATAGTTGTGCTAAAGGACTTACTAGTCTAATGAGAGATCTTCTTAGTTTTATTCTATTCTCAAATTCTCTTGCAAAATCTTCTAAAGTATATCTTTGGTATTGCAATAGTTCTTGAGAATCTTCTGTATAAAGCCAATCTGTGTGAAACCAATCGTCATCACCTGTAGGTTCTCTGAAACATTCCCTAGGAATTGGACCAACGCCAAAAGATTTCAGAAGTCGAGTAATATAATCTCCTCCAGTTATCTGACATTTTTCTCCCCCAGCTAGATTCATGATTTTATGTTTTGCAAAGTTATCTATAGCATTCACACAAGCTAAACCAACATCCCAACTATGAATAGATTCTATCCGTTGATCAAATGGAACTTCAAACATAAGAGATGGAATTTTCATCGGCATTCTTAATGAGGGAACTGCAGTCAATCTTAAAATAAACCAATCTAAAGAACTAGCCTGAAGAATCTTCTCCATTTCCCACTTCTGAAATGCATAAAGATCATGTTCAAGAGGTTTGATTTCATCAGTAACATATCTTGGAGGAGGTAAAGCCATTTTAGAACCATAAATTGCTAAAGAGCTTGTAAAAATTACTTTGGGTTTTTCTTCTAATTTCTCTAAAGCATCTACAAGATTCTGCATACCACCCTCATTTACTTCTTTTGCATAATCCAGTTTTTCGTCTGCTTCTGGTGGAATAACTGCACAGAGATGAATGACATAATCAACATCTTGTACTATTCTCTCTACATCTTCTTTATTTCGAATATCACCCCATATAGTTTCAAAGTTACCTTGTTTGGACATGATTTTCTGAATCTTTTTTGTCTTTCTATTTTTCTTGTCAAAGCATCTGACAACATATCCTCTTCGTAATAGTTCTCCTAGAGTGCTTTCTCCAACGTTTCCAAAAGGTCCTGTTAGCAAAATTTTCATCTGTTGTCCTCTGTAGGTTTCAGAGACTAACGTACTGTTATTTAATTTTTTCTCTAAAAGAATTATGAAAAAAGCAAAATAAAAATTATAAGTTTAAATAAATAAAATCTAGAAGATGTATTTTATCTTCCATTTTATCTTGGGGAACATATAGTTATAAGAAAAGAAAACAATTACAGAAACAATTGCTTCAGCTGTAAAAATTGCCCAATAGCCAACAAAAGCAGCATAGAGAAATATAGCCATTAAACATGCTGTAAATACACCCCCCAGTATATATTTGTAACCTTTATATTTTACTCTTATTTCTTCAACTGCAAACTTGTTTTTAAGTTTTCCAAATAGAAGTATCTTAAATAGAAGTGAGGATATACCAATCAGAGGAAATACAGGAAGGAAAGCTAAAGTTAGAAACAAGGTAGGATAGAAAATCGGTGATTTAATAAGAAAAAGTTGGGCTAGAAGAAACGCTATTATAATTATGCTGAAGAAATATGGTAATTTGGCTTTTACTTGTTCTCTAGGATTAATTGGAAGCGAAGCTGTAATTGTTTCTCCCCCGTTTCTATAATAGTTAAACTTACGCTCAAAATGTATGAATTCATAACAACAAAAACCATAAGAACAATGAATAATTCAGTCAATCCTGTGTTACCAATAACTTCAGTAAATGCCCCCGTGGAACCTAGAATAGCTGTATAGATAGGTAACATCAATGGCATTATTAACATCATTATTTGCTGGGTTTCTCGTGTAATTATAGAAATATCTCTTTTCATATATGCTCTCGTTGGAGTAGTAGATTTAATTTGAATATCATCAATTGCAGTTTTTTTCCTTTTCGGGTCAAATCTTTTGATGTCTGGTGAAGAGATATTTCGTAGAGTTTTCAAGGCTTTCTTTGTTACTAAATAAACCAGCAGTATATACAGTAGAAACCCAGTAACTGATCCAACAATCACTAAACTAGGAATCATAGAAAAGTCCACTAGAAAAATAGTCATCAAATATCCTAAAGAAAATGGAACAGGAATGAATGATAGAACTATATTCATTATCGAAGTAGATCCTGCATTTAATGGACTAATTTGAAAGAGAATAGGAAGTTTTTCTACACCTATTTGAATAGCCATGACAACTAGCATTGAAGTTATCAGATAAATTGCCATGGTAGATATACGAACGAAATTAGCTCGTTTTGAGTTGAAATCGTATTCTTCCATAACTATAGCTAATTTTCTACCTAAAATTACTAAAATAGCTAAATTGAAGATAGTATTCAGTACTGAGATAAGAATACTAACTATGCTAATCAAAAATATTTTTCCTATTCCAAGATATAAACCAGCAGCTAAACTTACAGCTGTGGTAACGCCAATAGGTAAGACGAGACTCATAACTATTAACTGTATATTAATACTACGAGCAAATGTAAAAAGACCTATTTTTTGAATATGGTTTCTATTGAAAGGTAATGTATGAACCCATTCGTAAGGACCTCCAGACATTATTCCCCAGGATAACATTAAGGCGAATACTATCAGAATAACAAGCTGTAACATAAAAAATAAAGAAAAGGATAGACTTCCGGCAAAAGTTATCCATTCAGGATTTGATCCGAAATTTAGGTAAATCTGGAATATTGAAATTATGGGTATGAAAACTAATGTAGCAATGTAAACTGCTGCCATAAACTTGAAGATTATATTTTGAGATCTAGCCACGCGATCTTTTTGTATTCTTTCAAGAAATCTTTGCTGATTACTTCCAGCTGATTGTAGTTGAGCATGAAGAATAGCTTCTTTATATACGCTTTTTGAAACCTTGTACAATTCAGTATTTTTCATCCATAATCAGCCTATTTCTTATTGTTTCCTAACATTTTCCGTAGATTCTTAACTATGTGAGCAACCGATTCATCTTGGTTTGTTAGTTTGAGGAAGATATCCTCTAAATCAGCACCTGCTTTATTTGCCATTACTGAAAGTTCTTCCAAAGTTCCAATAGCTACAAGTTTACCCTTATCCATGATAGCAATCCTATCACAAACTTCTTCTGCAACTTCTAGAATATGAGTTGAAAAAATAACAGAACCACCACGTTCTGTGTGAAGTTCAAGGATTTCTTTAAGGACTTTAGCTGATTTAGCATCTAATCCAGTAAGAGGTTCATCCATGATTAATAAATCAGGATCATGCAGTAAAGATGCTATAACTTGCATTTTTTGTTTATTTCCTCTTGAGAGAGTTGCGATCAGTTTATCATAATATTCAACAGCTTCTAAACTTTCAAAATAATACCTGAGTTTCTCTGTTGTTTCTTTTTCGTCTAGATTTCTTATAGAAGATATGAAATTGAAAAGCATCCTAGGAGTCATCGACCGATATATCAAAGGATCTTCTGAAACATACCCTATTCGATCTTTTATCTTAATTTCTTCTTTACTAGGATCAAGTCCAAAAACCTCTATTTCACCACTGTCTTCTTCCAATAAACCAAGGAGGATTTTCACAGTAGTAGTCTTCCCTGCACCGTTAGGACCTAATAAACCGAAAATCTCACCAGGTTCTACATCAAATGTTAATCCATTTACTGCTACAACATCTCCAAAAGTTTTCACTAAATTTTCGACTCTAACCATTACTTCAGATTTTACACTCATCTCATTGTTCAACTTTAACAAACTGTGGAATAACTCCCGTTGAGTTATTTTAAATACACACTTATTAAATGATTCAATCTCATGAGACATGTGTCAAGCTAATTAATATTCTTCTCATAACAGCAACAGATTTAGGAGAATAAGGAAAGGAAGTTCTAGAAACTATTCGTTTATCATGGTAATTAGATTTGAATCTAATTTTTGTTGAAAGAACTTAATGCTTTTATAAAAAAAATCTAATTTGCTAACATATGAGCTATTTTAAAGCTATTCGTAAACTTGTGTTTCATTCATCCATCTTCGTTTTACTAATAGGTTTAATTTTAGCTTCCAGTGTTCTAATTTTTAAATTTGGTCCTCCAAAGGTTAAATATTATGATAATAGCTGGGATAATGAGGAACCTTTTGTCCCAGTGACAAATATTACTTATAATGTATTATTTGACCAGCATTCTCATACAAAATATAGTGATGGAAGATTAACTACAAGACAGAATATTGAATGGCATATTGCATTAGGTTTTACAGCTGTTGCTATAACAGATCACAATACTCTTCGGAATTCGAAGGAAATTGCTGAATTAGCTGAAGAATACAAGGATGAAATTATTGTACTTCAAGGCATGGAATGGACAACAAGAAGAGTACATCTAAATTTTATTGGAATTTCTGAATGGTCTTTAAAAATTCCTAGAAGTCCATCGGATACTGAGATTCAGGATGCTATTTTAGAGGTTCACAATCAAGGAGGAATAGTAACTGTAAATCATATTCCATTTACTGAAAAGACTGTAGGTGATATAACCCCTTCAAGAGAGGAACTTCTTTCTTGGGGAGTAGATTTTATTGAAATCATTAATGGAATGGATTTTGATGAAACATCATATCAATTTTGTCTTGAAAACAATGAAACAATAGGGATGATTACAGGGACAGATTTTCATAGCCCTGATGCTTCTGAAGGAGGAAGAGTCTTTGCTTGGACAGCTCTAAACACTGAAAATTTTTCAGAAAATGCAGTAATGAATGAATTAAAAATTCATAATACTTCTATCATTGTAAATCAGCTAGGAATTGAAAACCATGGAATACATGATCGAAGTAAAATCTACAATGTTTTGAGTCCTTTTTACACTCTTGGAGAAGGTTTAGTTTATTACTATTTAAGATATGATCGTGTTCATGGGAGTTTTGAAAGAGTAATTGTTACAGTTTTTGTTTCATATTCTGTTGGAATATTCTTGATTTTTGAATTTATAATAAATGTAAGAAATAAAATTAAACTAAAAAGAAAATAAAGTGATAGATTGAATTTTTGATTTCTAGCTCAATCCTTATGTGTCTCTTTTTTCTTTTTGCTTAAATATCTTTCCAAAATTAGCATGTCTTGAATTGGTAAGCATATATTTGCTACATACTTAGATTTTTCTTTTTCTATTTTGCTAGGAGAGTCTATTCTATCTTCAAGTACTTCATTTTGTACTTTTACATTAAATTCCTTCCAAAGCTCCAGATAAATTTTGAATTGTTTTTCTGTTAGAAAGAGATGGCTGATTTTTATTTCATCCCCCTCACTAAAGAGTTTCTTCACTTTTTCTATATCTTTCTTATCAAGTTTTTTATTTTCCATAGACTTTAAGGGTTTAAGTATAAATTGTTCTTCTAAGAAGTCTTGATAATCATCTATTAAAAATGTAGTATCTCTAATTGTTTTTATCATCAGACGTGGTATCATTAATGAATCTATTGAGACAGACGATTGAACTTTTTCCTGGTCTATGCTTTCATGAATATCAAAACTGAATGGTTGAAGTAATTCAATACCTTTTTCCCCCAGAGTATAATATTTCTTTAACATTCGTGCAGAACGAATTTGTTCTTCTCTTGAGATTTTTATAAGATCTAAATCTGTTAATAGTTTAAGATGTCCAGTTAATGCTCCTTTCGTGACATTCAATAAATCGCTAAGTTCACTTAAACATCTTTCTTTTATAAAAAGAGCAAATAATATTCTAAATGGTGTTGGTCCTTTATTATACAAATCAAGCAAATCATAAATGTATTGTGCTTTTCTTAATAGCTCTTTTGCTCTTGTAATATCAACTTTTTCCAAAGCTGATTTAGTTTGGTGCAAAAAGCTTTCAGCTACTAATGAATATGATTGTTGGAATTGTGTAGGATACAGATTGTCTGAAAGCTCAGTTAATTCACTTATTAAGATATCATCTCCCAAATATTTTTTGAGATTTTCTGCTAATAATTCACTGTAGTGAATCATTGCTATTCTGGTAAAATAAAAATCTACTACTTCTTCTTCAGTAATTTCTTGAAGAATTCTTCTTGCTTTTTTTCTATTTCTAGTATCATTGCTAGACTTTAATATAAGTGCTTTTGCAAGCAGGAAAATTTGATTGAAAAGTTTGTTTCTATATGAATTATTGATGGTTTCAAGCCTTGTTAGATAATCATTTATCACATTGGTCTTAAGCTTCATAGTTGTTAAAAATCTAATCAAATCAAAAAGAACATAGGCTTCAGGATCAACATTTTCAACCATTTGAGCATAGTAAAGAGCTTTTTCTAAAGTGTCAACTACTAGCTGAGGATTATCAACGTTCTCATATATCGAGCTTAAACGAAGAAGAGAAAAAATTATTCCCCACCTAAGATCAATTTCCTGGAATATCAAAAGAGAATTTTCTAAATTGGCTTGAGCTTGTTTGAAATCTCCTTTACCAAAATAAGTATCTCCTAAGTTATGTAGTGTCCATGCAATATCCTGTTTATTACCTATTTTTTCACGAATCTCCAAACTTCGTAGAAAATATTGTTGTGCAATATCTAATTCTCCTTTATTCCTATAAGAGTATCCAAGACTGTGTAAAGTGTGAGCTATACTCCACTTGTTTCCAATATCTTCTCTCATTTCCAAACTTTTATGAAAATTCTCAACTGCTTTATCAATCTCTCCCATCTCATCATACACCCACCCAAATATGTAATAAGCTCTAGCTAAATGTGATTTATCATCTATTTCTTGACACAATTCATAATTTTGTTGAGCTATAACATATGCTTTCTCAATTTCTCGTTTTGCAGTGTGAACATAGACTTTGTTTACAAGTAATTGTGATTTTCTTTCTTCTATCCCTTTAAGGCGACAGTCATCAATTTTTTTCTCTGTAGAATCGATTAATTTCAATACATGTTCTAATTTATTTAATCTATATTCTGCAAAAATCTCTATTAGAAATGCATCTAATTCGAATAGTTGATTCTTTTGTTTTCTTGATTCATCAAGAAGTTTTTTTGCTTTTTTTATTGATTCGTTATACTCGCCTAAAATATTAAATATAGTACATTTATGATATAGCAGAATTAAAATATCATTATTAGGTAAATCTTTCTTTTTTAGATTTTTATCAATATCAACTAATGCTTTTTGGTACTCCCCATCCCTCATAAGGATCTCAATTTTCTCATATTTTTCTTCATTCATTTACCTCACATCAGTATTTTGTTAACAACTACTCTATATTTTTGATTTTCTTATATCTTATGCAAGCCACAAAATGCTTATCACCTGCTTGTTCTAGTATAGGATCAATTTCAGAGCATTCATCAGTCGCATAAGGACATCGTGGGTTAAACCTACATCCTTTTGGTATATGGATACCACTTGGAACTTCTCCTATAATAGGTAGCTCTTCTGTTCTCTTAGCATCAGGATCAGGTTTAGGAACTCCAGCAATTAGTGCTTGTGTATAGGGGTGTAAAGGATGTTGTATTAGTTCTTCAGTTGGTCCTTGTTCTACAATTCTACCTAAATACATTACTGCAAGTCGATCACACATCACTCTAGCCAAAGCAAGGTCATGTGTTATAAATAGAAAAGCAGTTCCACGTTTCTGAGCTAACTCTTTCATCATTTTCAGAATTCCAACTCGAACTGATACATCAAGCATAGAAACAGGTTCATCTGCTACAATAAACTCAGGATCTAGTACGAAAGATCTGGCAACTCCTACTCTTTGTCTTTGACCACCACTTAGTTCATGAGGGAATCTGTTAAGAAAATCTTCTGCTGGAACGAGACCTACATCCTCCAATTCCTCTATTACTCTTTTCTCTATTTCTCTTTCATCTTGAAGTATTTTCATAAGCCTTAATGGTTCAGCTATAATATTTAAAACACTAAAACGAGGACTTAAAGAATCATAAGGGTTCTGGAATATCATTTGAATATCCTTACGCATGTTCTTAGAAATACGAGTTATCTCATTTTCTTTAAAAAAAATCTTTCCACTAGTTCGATTTAACAGATGAAGTAGAAGCATTCCAGTTGTTGATTTTCCGCAACCAGATTCACCGACTAAACCAAAAGTCTCACCTCTGTGAATCTTAAAAGAAATTTCATCTACTGCGTGTACAAAACTATCTTCTCCTTTTGAAAATAAACCTCTCATTACTGGAAATAGTTTTCTCAGATTTTCTGCTTCAATAATTACATCATTTTTTATCATTTCTGTTTCACTTCTCCTCTCCTTGATAAAGAAAACAAGCCACAAAACCATCCTTAGTTGGTGTATTTATAGGTTCTTCTTGACTACAGATATCCATTACTTGAGGACATCGAGGGTGGAATCTACATCCAGATGGAGGATTACGTAAATCAGGGGGGGCTCCTTTTATATCAAATAGCTCTTTTTTAGGTCCTGATATGCTAGGAAAGGCGTTTATCAACGCTTTTGTATATGGATGTGAAGGTTCTTTAAATAAAGTTCTAAGTTTTCCATATTCTACAATTTTACCTGCATACATAATAGCAAGTGTTTCACAAACTTCTGCAATCACTGACAAATCATGAGTTATCATTATCATAGATAAATCAAAATCTTTCTGTAATTGTTTAGTTGCTTTAAGAACTTGTGCTTGTACTATTACATCCAAAGCTGTTACAGGTTCATCAGCAATAATAATATCGGGATTGTTTACAAGTGCCATAGCTACTAATGCTCTTTGTTTCATCCCTCCACTAAGTTGATGAGGATAGTCTCTAGCTCTTGAAGAATCAATACCTACAGTTTCTAATATTTTAATCACTTGTTCCCATGCTACATCTTTATTGATTTTTGGATCATGAATTTTGATCATTTCTAGAATTTGATTTCCAACGCGATGAACAGGGTTCAAAGCATTCATTGCACCTTGGAATATCATAGCTATATGTTTTCCCCTTATTCTTCTCATTTCTTCTTCAGAAAGAGTGAGTAAATTGTGAGTTTTGTCTCTAATCTCTCTCCGTTTCAATATTCTATCAATTATCTGATTATCCTTAAATCTAGATAGGTAGTCTCGAAAACTTAACTTTTCTCTTTTAGATCTCTGTTCTTCTCTCTCTTTTCTTTTTGGAAAAACTTTCTTAAGTAAATATCTATTAAAGAATTTCTCATCTCTAAGGATAACCTCGAAAGCATTTTCGTAAATTAATTCACCTTCAATAACCTCACCTGGAGATTGTATCATTCTCATAATTGAAAGACACGTTGTAGTTTTTCCACATCCGGATTCTCCTGCTAGACCTAGTACTTCTCCTTTTTCTAGCTTGAAACTGACATCATCAACTGCTTTAACATCTCCTGTGCTGGTATGATAGTAAGTTTTTAAGTTTTTAATTTCAAGTAATGCCATTTAATCACCTTTTTCTAAGTCTTGGATTTACTATTTCATCAAGTGCCATACCAATAAATGCGAAACTTAGAGTTATTAATCCAATTGCTATTCCAGGTGGGAAGAAAAGCCACCATGCTCCCGAAGCGAAAGCTGCTTGTTGTTGAGCAACATGAAGCATTTGTCCAAGTGTCCAATTTAAAGGATCTCCAAGCCCTAAATATGATAAGAATGCTTCATAAAGAATAGCTTGTCTCATTGATGTTATGACCATGGTGAGCATTAGAGGAAAAACATTTGGTAATATATGTTTGAAAATAATGTAAAATTTACCAGCTCCTGCAGATCTTGCACTTGTAATAAAAGCTCGTTGTTTAAGAGATAAGGCTTGTCCTCGTATAATTCTAGCGGAAACTGGCCAAAAAACAATAACATAAACGAATGCTATAACTGACCAGTGTGTTCTCCCCCATAAGAAGGGTAGGGAAGCTAATACAAGCATTAAAGGTAATGCTGGGAGAACTAAAATTACATCAGTTATTCTCATAATGAAATTGTCGACCCATCCTCCAATATATGCACTTGCGACTCCTATAGTGGTTCCTATTACAACTGTTAGACCTCCAGCAAGAATCCCAACTAGTAAAGATATTCTTAGACTATCTAAAAGAATTGTAAAAACATCTTGTCCATATCTATTTGTCCCTAACAAGTGATCCCAATTTGGTGGTAAGAGTCGATCTATTACTGTAGCGTCTGCATGTGAGTCGTATTTTGTTAAGTTAGGTCCTCCTATTGCTAAAATTACAATAACTAGCAATAAAATTGAACCCGTTACTCCCATCCAGTTTCTCCTAAATATTTTAAAGGAAGCATTCAGTTTTCTCAGTCTACGTTTCATATTATTAATATTTATTGAATCCAAGATATTTCCAATTATTTTCATGCCCATATTTATTCCTCCTAATCACTCCTTATCCTTGGATCGATGAAACCATAAGCAATTTCTGCTAAAAGGAGTCCCAGCAATGTAATACCTGCAATAATAATGAAAGATCCTTGAAGAAGAGGATAATCTCCGTACAAAATAGCTTCATAAAGCATTGAACCAGTTCCTGGATAACCAAAAACTGTTTCAACAAGCACGGATCCTCCTATTAACCCACCAATGCTCATTCCTATATTCGTAATTACAGGTAGTAATGCATTTTTAAAACCGTGTCTAAAAAGCACTTGTGTGTCACTAAGACCTTTGGCTTTTGCTGTTTGAATGTAATCTTCTGTCTTTACATTAATAAGATTTCCTCGCATGAACCACGACCAACTTAAAACTCCATAGATAACAAGAACTGTAAGTGGGAGTACTAAATGCCAAAGAACATCAAGCAAGACCAGAAAGAAACCTGAGGTTTCAATATTAATCCAAGGCGTTTTTCCACCTAGAATCGGGAAATAGAATGGCCAATTATTAATCCTAGCTTGATATCCAAAAACTGCGATGAAAATCATCCCTGTAAAGAATAAAGGAATTGCATTGTAAACATTATAAGTTAAAACAAAAGTTGTATCTAGTTTAGAACCTCTTCTCCATGCAACAACAGAACCTAGAAGTATACCTACAACACCACTAATAACAAATGATGAACCAAGCAGAAGAAGAGTCCATGGAAGCCTTTCACCAATCAATTCAGAAACAGGTCTTTTATGAAGAAAAGAATATCCTAGGTCTCCTTGAAAAAGATTTCTTAGGAATATGAAAAATTGATTAATTAATGGTTGGTCTAGTCCCCATCTCTGTAGCAATGCGTCCCTTAGTGCTGGATCGGCGCGCGGATCCATAGCAAAAAGATCCGCTGGATTCCCTGGTAATACATGATAAATAATGAAAACAACAATAATTGCGATGAAATATGCAATCACAGCAAAAAATAATTTCTTTAAAACATAATTCCTAAGTCTTTTATTTCGCCAGAAATTTACTAATGATATTATTATCAATAAAATATACCAAAGAGGGGAGATACGTGGATAAAATCCGATTATCAAAAACCTTTTAGAGATTCTTTGTGAGAAGACATCTTCTTTTTGTATTTCTTTGTATATTGTTTCCTTTTGAAGAATTTCAGATAAAAAATCGTATATTTCTTCAAAGAATCCAGATATAGGAGAGTATACACGTTGAAAAAAATCCATTACAGACATGATTATAACTCCATTTCTAAATCTATTATAATTGAAATATTTTTAAATTTTTCGGGAAAAACTATATGTTTAGATAAATTAAATTAAGCTAAATAGTAAATTTAAAAAGTAAATGAAGAAAAATAGATAAATCCAGGTTGTCCTGGATTTGATTTTTGTGATTATAACATTTCTATTTCAAGCGTCGTCGTCGTTTTAGTAAGAAAGATCCAACAAGTAGAAATCCTACTGCAATCACAGCAGTCATAACTTGGAATCCATCTCCTTCTTCTGGTTCTACTAAATGAACAGCTAGCCATGATTCCCAGTTGTCTAAACCTGTAGTTGGACCTTTTACCCAACCTGTAAATGAATCATTTCTATAAAGAGCTATACGACCCATAACTCTGACTGGTATGTATGGCAATTCTTGAGCTATAATGTGTTGAACTTGATCAAGCTTGGTTAGAACAACGCCTTCATCTGTTTCTGTCATAATTTCATTAGTTAAGTCGGTCACTTGAGTACGATAAGCACCTTCCCAACCTGGGATATTATAGTTATCACTTCCCCATTTCAGGTCTTCATTGAACATCCAAGCTGCCCAATTAGGATGCATATCACTCCAGAAACTTACCCAACCAGCGAAACACCAATCATAGTCATATTTCTCAGCATATGTGCCACCAAGTCCGCCTATTCTTTTCCAGACATTGGCCCATAATAGAGGTTCAACAATGACTTCAATACCAAGTTTTCTCATATAGCTTGCTATAATTGTAGCTGTATCAACTGATTGTTGGTATTCACCACTCACTAGTAGTCTGAACGTTAGTTCTGTACCATTACCTTCTCTGTAACCATCTGCATCTGAATCAGTTATACCAATACTATCTAAGGTAGCATTTGCTGCTAAGACATCATAAGCATAATCAGGTATTGTATCATCGTAGTAGGGTCCCCAAGGTAAGCTCATAGATGCAGGAGCTTCTAATCCTCTGCCAAATCCTGCAATTTCAATGATTGCATCTCTATCTATTCCTTGTAGAATAGCTTGTCTGAAAGCAGTAACGTTATTTGGCCATCGTCGATGATTAACTCCTAAATACATGATATAATCATCGAGATATTCATGAGAATCGATATTTGGATCATTTTGAGCTACTAATTCAAGCTCTGGAGGAACATCTGTTAGAGTTTCAAGTTCACCAACGCTAAGTGCATAAAATCCTGCTTCTATTGTTGGGACTATTTGGAGTATCTTTTCTTCTACCCAAGGTCCATCAAGATAATAATTCGCATTTCTTGAGAGTCTGAAATATTGACCAGGAGACCATTCTTCAAAGACAAAGGGTCCACTTCCTATAGGATTCTCAATATTAGCGTAAGTAGTAACATCCTTATCATTCCAGAGGTGTTCAGGTACTATCCATGCATCTGCAAATTCAATGAGAACATCTTGTGGCTTTGGTCCATAAGTGAATTCTACTTGAATGGCTGTAGCATTAAGCACAGTAATTTCATCTACATAATTGTAAAGCCAACTTCTTCTTGATATTGTTGGATCATCCAAAAATGTTGTCCAAGTAAAGTACACATCTGCTGTATCTAATACTTCTCCATCATGCCAGAAAGTGTTTTCTCTCAATGTAAAAATCCATTTCTCATAAGTTGAATTATACCACCAGCTTTCACAAAGAACTGGTTGAGGTTGATTGTCAACATCGTATTGTACAAGAGAATCATACATATGACCAAGAACATAACCCTCATATGTAGTACCATATTCAAATGGAGTCAAAACATGAATGTCTGCACTTAAAGGTACAACTAGTCTACCACCTACGAAAGGTTGTTGACCAACTGCTGCAAAGAAAGGAGCCGAACTCATTAAAAATGCCATAAAAAATAGTGATAGTTTTAAGAATTTTTTATTCAAATTTATCATTCCTTTTTTTTCGTATCTTTGACCTTTAGCCAAAGCACTTGTTAGTGAATTTGTATAAGTATATATAAGATTTTCGGGAAAATAATTAATGTTTAACAAAAATGTTATAAACTATATGTTATTTTTATAAGTGTATAAATAAACATAACTGACTGTGGTAGTATGAATCTTAAGTTGTTTAGGGATAAATTTGAACATGAAACTGTTAAAGTAATGAGGGATCTAAAGATTCCTGGAATGTCAGTTATTGTGACAAAAGATGGAGAAGCAATATATCAGAGATCTTTTGGAGTTAGAGAAAGGGGAGATGTAAAACCAGCTTCTGTAGAAACGCTCTATGGTGTTTCATCAATAACAAAATCTGTAACCTGTATGGCAATTTTACAACTTCATGAAGCTGGCAAATTAGATATTAATGATCTAATCTCAAAATATATCCCAGTAGATTTAGGATTTAAAGATAATCCAATAAAGATTCTCCATTTAATGAGTCATTCATCTGGGATTCCCTCACTAATGACTTTTTACTTCTCACAAATAAATCAACAATTATTCAAAGGTAAGGCTCCAGAATTTCCCCTAGGTAATTGGGGTGATTTCTTTTTTCATGTAAATGATGCAAAAACTGAAGTTCTCAGTCCACCAAATACTAAATATTATTATTGGAATGGTGGTTTTGCTTTACTTGGTCAAATTATTGAAAAAGTTAGTGGAAAATCTTTTGAGGAATATGTCAAAGAGAATATTTTACAACCTTTAGAAATGAATAGAAGTACTTTTTCTCTTGAAGATGTAAAAAAGGATAAAGATTCATCAAGGGGTTTTAATTATAACGTGAAGGATAAACAAATTGAAAGAGAAACTACAGATTTATTATCAGGACCTTTCATTGCAGGTGCCGGAGGATTGATTTCAAGCGTTCAAGAAATTACAAATTATCTTCACTGTCATATGAATGGTGGAACATTCAATGGAAAAAAAGTTCTAGATGAATCATTGAGTAAAGAAATGTTGAATCCTCATAATAGAAATATACAATCAAAATATCCACACTTTTGTCCAGGTGCTAAACCAGCTTATGGGTATGGTTGGAGGATTTTTGAAAACTTTTTTGGTTATAAATTAATATATCATGGTGGAATGTCTGGCGTTTCAGGAGGGTATGTTGGTTTTATTCCGGAATTAAATCTAACTTATGCTCAATTGCAGAACGTTAACTGGAGTCCACTGTATTTAATGCTCACAGCTTTTGCATTATTACTAGGAAAGGATCCAGAAGAAGAGATACCTTATTACAAGAGAAAGAGACATTACAGAAGTTTATGTGGTAGATATGAAGCTTACAAAAAGACAATCACTTTCAAAATAGAACAAAAAGGTTCTGTTCTTTTCGTTATAGATGATAACTGGCCAGATAAATCTGTTACACCTCTAATACCTAAAAATGATGATCCTGAAGTAATGGATTTCTACATCATTACAGATTATGGGACACTTGATATCCCCTTTACAAAGCATGAAGATGGACAAATAACTTTTGATTGGGAAAGACACGTTTTACACAAGAAAACAATAGAATTAGAGGAAGATTAGAGGTAGCAACACAAAATGTGTAGGTTAAACAATCTTTGTTAATAGTGGATTTCTCTTCAATGCTAATTCTGTTGCTTTGTTAACAAAACTTGCTGGAAATCCTGAATGTTGAAATAGCTTCCTAAATAGCCTTTCAGATTGTTCTTTATCATATAGTGAGAATGAGGTTATAATATAAGACATTGATACTAATTTTCTCAATTCATTGAAAATAATAACTGAAGCCTTGTCCAGATCTTGATCTTTAAGTTTTTCAAAAAGAGCAAGAAAGTGAGTGCTCTCATTATGTCCTTTAATCTCACCATCAATTAGATTGACTATTGTTGCTTCTTCCGGTATCTTTCCTGAAGAGTTTAGTTTCTTAAATTGAGGTAATGACATACCAAATAGACCATTATTCAGATTAACGTTTTCATTAACTTCATCTATTTCTTCATCCATCCATTGGATTATTTCTGAAGCAATATGTTGATTAAAGATTGAAAGGGTGTCAATCACCATTCTAGAAGTTAATTTATCCCCAACAATAACTACATTTTCTCCAGTGATAACTGGATATAGAATTGAATCAGGTTCATCCCCTATTGCATTTTCCAGAAAAGCTAGTGACAGATCTTCTACATCAACTGTAGAGAAATGATTTCCTGTATCTTCAATATTTTGAATGATATCTAGAATTTCAAGCATTTCAAATTGATTATTTTGTTCTGAAATTATCTTTAGTTTTTCTTGAATTAGAGGAAAAATTCTGAAAGCTATATAGTCTAGTTCTCGAGGAAATCTTAGAATTCCAAGAATTGTTTGAGGTCCTTTTGCGTCAACGATTACTAAAGCCGAGTATTTCTTTTCTGGAGTTAATAAAAGAATACCTGTTAATTCTCCTTCAAATTCTGTATTCAGATTATATCTCTTCAACATATCTAGTATCTCATTTGCATCTTCTTTCTTGCCTACAGATTCGATAATTTCTATATCAGTTTCATCAAACCTAACCAAATTAAATAAAAGTGGTTCAGAACTTTTTAGAGGATTTTTCGCAAAGAAAAGTGGTAAATTGGACAAATCATGGAGTGTGTGTTCCAAAATTAAAGCTGCTTCCCCTTCAGAAAGGAGATCGGGATCTCTCTCTGAAAGTAAAGGTTCAGCACTAATACGAATTTGTTCAATAATTTGAGCGAGTTGCCTATCTGAAAAAAGTGTTTCTTCTACCTTTGTTTCAATAATAATTATATAATCATAAATTTGAACAAATGAGATGTTCTTATCATGATATGAAATCGATTGAAGCTCTTGTCTATAAACTTCTTTTGCGAATGTTATGATTGCACTTATGAGACTAGAAGCTAAGATATGTTGTGTTTCTGAGAGAGTTTCAGGTTTGGAAGCCAACAATATTCCAGAAGATGTGACTAATGATAGTTGAAGGCTTCGCATACCAAAACATGTGTTTATCTCCTTTAAGTAAATTTCTTTAGTGGAAAGACAAATATCATTCTAAAAGATGAAAAGGTGTCTAGTTGAAAAAAGAAGTACTTCAATTTCAAGAACTGACAAATAATGCATGGAAGGCTAGAGATTCAGTGCTCTATAAAGGATGGATGATAAGATTATCAGAAGGAGTTACTAAGAGAGCAAATAGTGTTTTACCGCTAGCATATTCTGGGACTGATCTTGAACATGATATTACAGCTGTAGAGAAGTTATATAATAATAACAATTTACCTCTTATCTTCCAGATTCCGGACTACTATGCACCCAGTAATCTGAAAAAAACACTTCTAGATAAGGGATTCAGAATGATAGATGAAACAATTGTTATGGCAATGGAAATAGAACAACTGAATTATGAAGCTTCTATGAACAGTTATGATTGTTTAATAGAAGAGAACGTAAATGAAACTTGGTTTCAATCATTGTATAATCTTACAAAAATGGATTCTACTAAATTAGAGGGGTTCAGAAGGATAATTTCTAGAACATCTAACCAAAAAATAACTTGCTCAGTGCTCAGAGATGATTTGATTATAGGTATTGTATTAGGTTTAATCGACAATGAATATATTGGCATATATGATTTAAATGTTCATTCAAGTTATCGAAGGAAGGGTGTAGGAGAGTCTATTATGCGAAAGATGCTATCTTATGCTCAAATAAACAAATTGAAAACTATGTACTTGCAAGTTGAAGCTAAAAACACACCTGCAATTTCTTTATACAAAAAACTAAATTTCAGAGAAAAGTATAGATATAGATATTTTGTCAGAAAAGAAGAATAGATAAAAATGACTTTAAGTTAAGAAATCTAGTAGAGGATTCCTTTGTACTGCTAACTCTAGCGATTTTTTGAAGAAGCTTGAAGCATACCTCTTTGATGAAGAAATATCTTTTAATCTAGCTTTAGCTTTTTCTTTATCTAGCAATGCTAAAGCTGTTAAATCCAATGATAAATCAACTAATTTTTCCAAATCATAAACTATTTTAGTAACTACTTCGGTAATAGACAGTTTCTTAATTGTATCAAATAATTTTTTGAAATGATTACTTGACTTTTCTCCTGTAACCTTAGTTGTCTCTAGATTGATATTGGTATCTTTTTCAGAGATTAGCTCCTTCTCAACAAATTTTTTGTAGACTAATGATGACATACCCCAAAATCTTACTTGTAGGTCGCATTTACCAATTTTTGTTATATCCTCTTCTGCAGTCCAATGGCTGACAAAAGTCTGTAAATGTTGAGTAAATAGAGACATTGAATCAATCACTAGCTTCACAGTAGGTTTATCTCCAATTACATAAACAGGTTCCCCAATAATAGCTGAGTAAATTGCTTTGTCAAGATTACGACTTACAGTTCTATCTAAGAAAGTTGGGGAAAGATCTTCCATATCGATTTTTGATAATCTATTTCCAGGATCTTCAGTTTCCATAATTTTGTGAAGAATCTCTTCCATACTGAATTTTTCCTTTTTGTCATTCAGTGAAGTAAGATGATTGTTCATAACATTAAATAATCTAAAAAGAACTAGATTCAGACTTTGAGGAAATTTTAGAATTCCAACTCTAGATTTTTCACCATCGGTATCAATAATGGTGTAGGTTAAACTTTTTTCATTTTCTATAAAAGTTAGAATTCCTGTTATATTTCCTTGAAATTTCTCGTTAGCTTTAAGAGTATCTAACATCAAAGCTATCATAGAAATATGTGATCCTGAACCAACTTGATCCCTTATCTTCCAACCTTTGTCAGAATGAACTAGAGTGAAATGTGCAATTTCTGCTGATTTCAAAGGTCGTTCTGAAATTGAGATATCTAACAATTGAATATCTTTCAAACACCTATCTAAGATTATTGATGCTTCTCCTTCTGTGATAGTATCTGGGTCTGCTACCTCTAATAATGGACTAGTACATGTTTTTAATTTCTCAAGCAACTGTCTTAAAATATCTTCAGTTAATGTGGATTCTTCATCAATTGTTTCAAGAATTAAAACAAAATCATGAACTCTTATGAAAGAAACAGTTCTATCATGATAAGATATTGATTGCAATTCTCTGTGGTGTACTTCTTTTGAGAATGAGATTAAAGCAGTGATTAGACCTGTTGCTAAGATTTGCTTGGTGTAGTCTACGTCCTCTGGTTTTGAAGCTAATAGTAATCCAGTCGAAGTTACAAGTGATATCTTTAGGTTAAACATCTAAATAATTCAAATAAGAGCAATATAAGTAAATTTCTCTTAGGCGATTTTGATAAGAACAAAAGAATAGTTATAGAAAAGAGTGATTAAAAATCAATAATGAAAAGAAACTAAAACTGTAAAAACCAGCTTCTAAGCGTTTTATCAACCAGTTTCTTAAAATCAAGTATGTGCAAAAGTATGCACACCGACCTACTACTGAATTTGTTTCAGTTTAAGGAATTAGAAGGAATTTGTTAACTCCTTCTGCAACTGATAGAAATTATTTATAAATATCCAAATCCACATCCGTTTGAAATACACATTTTACAACAGGGGTAATTAAATGGAAAATGGAAATATTCTAGACCTATTGCATAAAGCTGTTGAGAAGGGAGAAAATCTAGGAGTCAACTTTATTGAAGCTAGATACGATGATCTTAATTTAACAACTATCAACTACACAAATGAAATTATTAAGCAATCATCATCTCTCAGCAGAAAAGGCATAGGTATAATGGCATACTATCAAGGAACGCCTGGTTATTCTTACACACCAGAGTTAACTTTAGAAGGTGTAAAAGAAGCAACTATTAGAGCAGCGAAACTTGCTAAATCTACTGATAGTCGAAACAAAATCAAATTAGACTTTGATTCAATACCTACTATCAAGGAAAAGATTGAAGTAAAGGTAAAAAAACACCCCAAAGATTTTGAGTTTGCAGATAAGCTCGATATGCTTAAACGTGGAGTAACAGCAGTCAAAGAACAACTTGAAGTTACTACAACCATAGGTTTGTACGGAGAAATCTATGGAGAGAAATATCTAGTTAATTCTGAAGGAACTGAGCTTTATTGGGTTCCTCTGATGGTTGATATCAGGATGGGTGGAGTTGTAATAAGTGAAGGAAAACAATCCCAGGGTTTCACAGGATGGGGAGCTTCAACAGGTTTGGAATTCTTCGAAGAAAAAGAAACAACTCCTGAAATAACGGGAACTAATGCAGGAACATATTGCAAGGAACAATTAGAAGCAGTAGCTGCACCTTCTGGAAAAACAAAGACTTTAGTTTCACCTCAAATGGGTGGAGTGGTAGTGCACGAAAGTTTTGGTCATTTATCAGAAGCAGATTTTGTTGTTACAGGTCAATCCCCAATTGCAGATAGAGTTGGTGAAGAACTAGGTAGTGAACATGTTACCATAATTGATGAAGGAGTTTCTCCTTATGGAGGACTGTATCTGCCTTATGACGACCAAGGAATAAAAACTGGAAGAACAGTACTTCTTGAGAAAGGTATACTTAAAGGATACTTGCACAACAGAGGAACAGCTAAGAAAATGAATTCAGAGTTAACTGGTAATAGTAGAGCAATCAATTTCATGTTTAATCCAATAGTTAGGATGAAGAACACCTATTTTGAGAAAGGAGATTTAACTTTCGAAGAAGCTGTCGAACATGTAAATACAGGCGTTTATGCAGTTGATATGTCAGGTGGTCAAGTTGGGCTTGATGGTAATTTCATGTTCAATTGCAGTAGAGGATATCTGATCGAAAATGGAGAAGTAACTAAACCAATTAAGAACACAGCTCTTTCTGGAAATATTCTAGAGCTTCTGAAATATGTTGAAGGTGGAACTAAAGAGGTTACCATTAAAACAGGGTATTTCGGAGGATGTGGCAAGGGAGGCCAAGGTGGTCTTCCAGTTGGATTCGGTGGTCCTGACATGATTATGGATAAAGTTCTCGTTGGAGGTGCCCAATAATGACTTTAAATGAAATTAGAGATAAGATACTTCACATAGCTGATCAAACAATTAAATATGCTAGGGATCTAAATATCCCAGCAGCAGAAGCTTATGTCTATAATCTCTCAAACACCAATTTAACAGATAATAAAGGCAAGATAGACAGTAGAGATGGACTGATTCAAGGTATAGGGCTTAGAGTTGCAATAGGGAAACAAGTTGGTTTTGCTAGTTGTACAGGTTTCGAAAAAGAAACTATAAAATCAACTCTTAAACATGCACATAGTATTGCTAATGTCAGTCCTAAGAATCCTATGTTTAATGGATTTGTAGCTGGTACAAATGTAGCTAAAGAAGGTATCCTTGATCCTGAGATACTTCAACTTGATTCAGACTCAATGATTGAAACTTGTAATTTAATGAGTCAAGAAATTGATTTGAGTGATAGACGACTTGTATCTATTAGCTATGGAGTAAACTTCTCATATGGAGGATATGCAGTAGCAACTACAGAAGGATGCTTAGCTTCATCTCTGGTCACAACTTATGCAGCAAACAGTTTCTCGGTGGTAACAGAAGCAGGTGATAGAAAAACTGCTGGGGATTTTGTTCAAGGAAGAGAAATAAAACCAGTTGAAGGTATCAGTTCAAATGGATTGAAAAAAGCATTAAACTCTCTTGGTTCTAAGGCTTTTGGAGGTTCAGAGGTTTTACCAACAGTTTGGGAACCACGTGAATCTGCAGCATTTTTAGCTTTCTCATTCATCAATTGTGTATCTGGATCATCCTATGTTGAAAAAAGCAATCCATGGGGAGATAAACTAGACCAACAAGTAGCTGTTAAAGAATTGACATTAATAGATGATGGACAAAATCCAGAATCTGAAGCTGGAAGAGCAATCGATACAGAAGGTTCTCCTAAACAAACTACAACTGTTATTGACAATGGTATTCTGAAAACTTTCCTTTTCGATAAAATGTTTGGAGAAGCAGCAGATAAAGCAACAACTGGGAATGCTTCTAGAGGGGGTTTCTTTGGTGGAATTCCATATGAAAATGTTCCAAATGTTGAACCTAACAAATTATTGATTAAAGAAGTTGGAAAAAATTTAGATCAGCAAATCAGTGAAATTAACAAAGGAATTCTACTAACAGGTACTCCAATAGGCTTGTTTACCTCAAATCAGATAACAGGTGATTTCGGCATCACTACCAATGATGCTTTCTTAATTGAGAAAGGAGAAGTTGTTCATCCGTTGAAGAACATAAGTATAGCTGGAAATTACTTTGAAACACTCAATGACATTAGAACTATTGGTTCTGATAGAGAAGTATCAGGTTGGCCAATAGATGCTCCTGCAATAACATATAACAAACACACAATTTCAGATTAGAAAAAAAATTTCTTTTCTTTTTTTTAAATTATTTTAACTATTATTGGTTTAAGTTTGAAACCAACTGGTTTTGCATACTTTTATAAATTCCTCTAGTAATTTTTCAACAATTCAAAAAATATTTAAACCAAAAAGGTGAATAAAATTGGAGAAAGATTATGTCTTAGATCTTTTACATAAAGCAGTAGATCATGGTCATAAACTTGGAGCTGATTTTGTTGAAGCAAGGTATGATGATTTGACTTTGACAACTATTAATTATACAAATGAACAAGTCAAAGAATCTTCCACAAAACAACGTAGAGGAATAGGAATTATGACCTGCATTAATGGGTCACCTGGTTATTCCTTTACACCAATACTAGAAACTGATGCTTTAAAAGAAACAACAAAAAGAGCTTTAGGAATAGCTAAATCTACTGAATCCCTTTTAACATTCAAACATAAATATTCAGATAGACCTATCATTAAGGATTCTATTGAACATAAGGTAAAAATACATCCAATGGATGTTGAATTTGAAGAAAAACTAGATATGTTAAAACGAGGAGTAGCTTGTGCAAAAGAACAAGTTGATGCCCAATCTACGATTGGATTATGGGGAGAACTTTGGGGAAATAAACTGTTTGTAAACTCAGAACAATCTGAAATCTACTGGACACCACTTTTGTTTGATATGCGAATTGTAGCAATAGCAATGACTGAAACAACTCAGGCAAGAGGATCTGATGGAGTAGGACAATCACAAGGGATGGAATATTTCAAACTAAAAGGAAAAGATCCAGAAACTATTGGTACAAATGCTGGAAAATACTGCAATGAGCAAACAAAAGCAGTAGCAGCACCAGGTGGAAAACAAAAAGCCCTTGTTGGACCACGAATGGCAGGAGTTCTAGCTCATGAAAGTTTTGGTCACTTATCAGAATCAGACTTTGTTATAACAGGCATGTCTCCCATATCAGATAGAGTTGGAGAACAGTTAGGAAGCGAACATGCGACCATTATTGATGAAGGTATCTCTGAATATGGAGGATTCTTCTTACCGTATGATGATCAAGGAACTAAAACAGGAAAGACTGTTTTGATGGACAAAGGAATGCTAGTTGGATATCTTCACGATAGAAGTACAGCAAACAAGATGAACACTGAAACTACAGGTAATAGTAGGGCAATTACATTCATGTACCCAAGTATCCCAAGGATGAAAAATACATACTTCAAACCAGGAAATCTTAGTATAGAAGAATCAGTTGAAATGGTTGGTGACGGTATCTATGCAGTTGGTACATCTGGCGGTCAAGCTGGCTTAGATGGAGCATTCTTATTCAAATGTAGCAGAGGTTATTTAATAGAAAATAACGAAATTACAACACCTATAAAAGATGCAGCACTATCAGGTCAAATTTTGGATTTCATCAGCCAAATTAGTGGTGTAGGAAAAGAAATGGATCTCTTTACATCTTACTTTGGTGGATGTGGAAAAGGTGGCCAATATCCATTACCAGTTGGACTCGGTGGACCTAGCATCGTTGTCGATGAAGTACTAGTCGGAGGCGAATAAAATGGTACTAGAAAAATTACGTTCTGAAATACTGGAAGTAGCTGATTTAGCTCTAAAGTATGCAAAAGATATGAGTATTCAAACTGCTGAAGCTTACATCATCAAGAATTCTCTAACTGAAGTGAAGTATTCTAAAGGAAAAACTGAATGCCGAGATGGTATGCTTCAAGGAATTGGCATCCGTGTTGCCGAAGGTAAAAAAGTTGGCTTTGCTACTTGTGCAGGGTTTGCACATGATTCCATTAAATCGACTTTGGCTAATGCACATAAGATTGCAAAAAACCGTCCTGAAGATCCACGATTTTCTGGTTTTATTTCTGATAGTAAACCTGGAAAAGAAGGAATTCTAGATACAAATATTACTGAACTTGACACTGAAACTCTTGTTGGACATTTAGCTAGTTTAGTTAAAGAAGCAGATATTGATGATCAAAGATTAGTTGGCGCAGATATCGAAGTGGGCACTCAATGGGGTGGTTTTGCTGTAGCAACAACTGAAGGCTGTCTTGTCTCCTCTCTTAATACTGCTCATTATGGAACAGTGTACTCTGTTGCTATGGGTCAAGGAGAACGTTCAACAGCTTTTGACTTCAAAGTTGGCAGAACTATACAAGATTTAAGTGGATTAGGTTCGAATGCGATCAATAAAGCATTCAAACACTTAGGTTCAAAACCTCTCGGAAAATCTCTTAAACTCCCTACAATCTGGGAACCCTTAACAGCTTCAATGTTATTGAGCACAACTTTTCAAGTAGGACTTAATGGTGGAACTGTAGTCGAAAAACAAAATCCTTTGATGCATAAATTGAATGAACAAATTGCAACCAAAGATTTCCAATTGAATGATGATGGTACTATTCCAACAAAGATTTCTTCAGAAGCTATTGATGCTGAAGGAACAACTATAGGTAAAACTGAAATAGTAAAAGATGGTGTTCTAAAGAGCTTTCTGTTTGACAATTTCTATGGACCAATTTTCGGAACTAAAAGTACTGGAAATGCTCAAAGAAATGAACCAACACGTTATGAAAATATGCCTGCCATATCACCTAACAAACTTGTTCTACAACCTGGCACTAAAAACAAAGACGAGCAAATTGCAGCATATGATAAAGCTATTTTCATTGAAGGTTTTCCAATGGGTATGGGACATTCAAATATGATTACTGGAGATTTCTCTATAACTGCAACTAATGCATATTTGGTTGAGAAAGGAGAGATTGTTCATCCTCTTAAACCAGTAAGTATCGCAGGAAATTTCTTTGAATCATTGATGAAAATTCAGCATATCGGATCAGATCCTGTTGATTTACCCTTTCCATTAGAAAGTTCTACTTTGACAATAGATGGTCACACTGTAAGTAGCTAAATTTCCTCTTTTTCTTTTTTATTTTTATCTAAAATTATATGAGATTTTCGTTCAAGAAGTAAACACAACTAATCATGAAATATTAATTGATTAGATTGTTTAAGCAGGAAAAAAGATTCAAAATTAGAAAATATTTAAAATGTTATTTAATCAATTTAAGCATTTTTCTTGAGTAATTTTTTAATACCGTTTCTTTTTAATATACCCACTTTAAATATGAATCAAAGTATAACTAGAAAAAGGGGTTATAGAATGAAAGTTAAAGCACTAGTCTTCGTGTTGATATTATGTTTCTCATATTCAATACTCGTAAATGCTGAAACTACTACCACTGATCTATTTACTGATTCTGATACATTGCCTTCAGGATATTTTGTTTTATATACCAGAACAATATCTCAATCCTCAACAACTGTTCGAGTTACTGTTACTTCTTCGGATACTGTAGATGTAGTAATATGTGGGGGTGGAGATTTTGAAGAATGGAATGATGGTGGACCTGAACCATCTTGGCATGCATATAGCTCAAATATAACATCTACTACAATTACAGAAATATTAAGTTCAGGAAGTTATGATTTTGTAATTATCAATTTCGGTTTATCAACTGTTTCCTATACGATTTCTGCCATTCAAAGTTATGATGTATCTGGAGGTTCTGACCTAGAACCTGGAGATTGGATTTATGGTCTAATTGGTCTAGGTGTTATCGCCATTATAATTGGTGCAGTTGTTTTCAGAAGAAGACGAAGACAGCAAATGCAAACTGAACCAGTATACTATCAACAGCAACTTTATCAAACATATCAACCGCAAAGAACATACGAACCACAACAAACTTATCAAACAGCAGAACAACCACCTCCTGTATTTAGTCAAACTTCACAAGGTCTAAAAGTGTGCCCAAATTGTGGATTTAATGAAGACTTAGATGCTAAGTTTTGTACATCTTGTGGTAGTAAGCTATAGAATTCTCATAACTTACGTTCTTTTTTCTATTCAAAACTGTCTTTAGAGACTATGTTCAAATCTTGTGAAATGATGAGGTATATTTTTGTTTGATTTTGATCTTTAGTAATTTATAAAGTGATTTTTTGATACATCCAGTTCAGATTAAAAGAAGAGATTAAAATTAGTTTTTTCTCTTTCAGCAAGTCTTAACACTTCATTTTCATTCAAGTCCTCTTAGTGGTTTGTTGAAGCTTTCTTAAACACAGAAATATGTCTTTCTTACTATTAGTTTATGAGTTTATCAAATAGGTTAACTGACTCTAGGTTCTTGGTTCATAGCTAACTTAGCTGAGGAAAGAGTTTTCAGTTATCCTGTTGCAATGCAATTCTCTATATTATTTTCAGTATTGGCTCTAGTTCCAGCTTGGTTAGCAATAAGAGCTATTAAGAAAAAAAAATGAGGAATCTACTCAAGAGATTTAAAGAATGAATTTTCAAAAAGGAGTATTTTTTAATATAGAAATAATAGAATAAGAATAAACTAAATCTAAATGAAGAAATTATTTAATCAATTATTCCTCACAAAATCCTTCTAGAAAACCTGCAGTTTGTAGAAGGTCAGCTAGTCTTCTAGCAAACCTAGTTGCAGGTGCTCCATCTGTCATTATGTGATCCACTTTTAAAGCTATATTGAGAAATTCTCTGTTTTCCAGCTTATCATTAATTAAACGAGGTTGTTCTGATATTCCACCAATAATAACACTTAGAGGATGGTGTCCGAGATTAATAGCCCATCCTGCGATTCCCTTTGCAAACATGCCAAGAGGATTGAGCTGAACTGTTCCATTGAGTTTTTTCAAGAAGAAGGGGTTTCTACGTAATCGTCTCCAGAAAATGAGAGTGCGAACAGTTCGTGGTAATGAAAAGAGCATGTTTATCTGTTTCTTAGACATACTGGTTGTTATATCATCCTTATCTGGATATTGAGCTGCTCTTATCTCATTATGTATCTCTTGAACACTCTTTTCATTAGCTTTTCTAAGAACCAATATGGATGGAAAAGCCTTACCATCGATTATTTTTTCAATTGGAATTGAAAGATCTACATCCTCGAAAAAAATAATCTTCTTACCTTTCCTAGCAGAATGGACTTCTCTATTTTCGTTAACAGCTATACCAACACATTTAGCAACCCAAGAGGTAAATGAAAGGTTTTCACCTTTTTGATTTTTATAACATGCAAATATTTTTCTAGCTTCAGTTACGTCTAATTCCATTAAACCAGTCATATAATATCTATTTCGAGAGAATTCAGTAACTTCAGCTTGTAATTTACGTTTGAATGGCTTAATTGTATAGTTGCCTATTCTATCCATTTTCTTCAAAGTAAATTTTTATCGCTTACTTATTAAGTTTATTGACTAACGAAAATGCAAAAAAACGCTCTAGAATAATTTAGAGTAGAAATAAGAGGATTTACCACTTTTCTACAGGTCTTCTTTCAGGAATCATTTCGATTTCAGAATCAAATGAATAGTTAGTGTCGAAGTATAAAGCACAATAACAACGTCCAAATTCATCTATGTCAGGTTGAGCATAATCGCAAGGACAAATAATATCTCTGTCAATTTTCATATTTTCATATGAATCTCTGCATGGACAGTTAAAGTATCCTACCCTGTTAAAATAGTCTCTTAATCCTTCAATCAGCATATCAAGTGTTCCATCATCATTTGGATGTAAGATCCAATTTCTCTTTTGAGCTACTTGTTTTATATATTTTGTAACATCATCTATAGTTTTCTCTTTCATGAATATCAACCTATTCGAGAAACATTTCTTTCCAATTTTCTATGTTAAAACCAGCGTAGAATTTATCTCCGTCAACGATTAAGAAAGGATATCTAACCATCGCATTGAAATGCTTACTGACAGCTCTTTTGAATTCTCTTTTATCTTCAAAAGGAACTTTATCAATGTCAAGATAACTGTAAGTGTAATTGTTATCTTTCAGCCATTGTTTCCCCTTTTTACACCATTGACATGTACTTAAGGCTAGCATAATAATTTCATTAGCCTTTTTTTCACCTTCGACAGTTACTACTTCCCCAGGAATATTGATATCAGCGAAATTCATTGTGTTATCGAATAAATGTAGTTTAGAGTTATTATAAATCTATTTCTTTTTCCAAGTTTCATTGATTTTATAATTATGAAATTTTTTGGAAGAAGTTAGCATTTTTATTCCTTTGAGTTAGCGTTGAATCATGAAAATTACTAATCCTAAGGTGGAGAAGTATATGACAGATCTTCTAGAAAATCGTGCTTCAATATATACAGAAGTGGAAAATTATGCAACAAGCATAGATTTCCCTATAATTGAACCACTTGTTGGTGTATTGTTAAATCAATATGCAAGATTGATTAAAGCTAGAAGAATTCTTGAACTAGGTTCCGGTTTTGGATATTCAGCTTTATGGTTTTCAGAAAGGATGGATGAGACAACAGAAATAATCTGTACAGATTTCACGAAGGAAAATAAACTGCTTGCTGAGAAATATTTCAAAAAAGCTGGGGTTAAAACAAAGATTGATTTTAGAACTGGAGATGCAATCGAAATTCTAGATGAAATTGAGGGTAAATTTGATATAATATTTAATGATGTAGAAAAAGAAGATTATCCTGAAGTTTTCGAGAAAGCAATTCCTAAGCTTAGAAAAGGAGGATTATTGATAACTGATAATACTTTGTGGTGTGGAAAAGTCGCTCAAAAACGAAAGAAAGATTATCAAACAGCAGGTTCAAGAGAGTATAACAGATTAGCTTTTTCAGATAAAAGAGTTTCATCATCTATTCTACCTTTAAGAGATGGAATTACTATTACTATGAAATTATGAAAAAGGGATGAAATCGATTATAAAAAAAGGTAGATCATTCAATATATTTCGAATGAAATTCTTCCCATTTAATCATCTTTACTCCCAAAGCTTTTGCTTGTTCCTGTCTACTTTTTCCAGCATTTTCAGCAAGTACCAAATAATCTAAGCTTTTGGAAACACCTGAACCCCAGATTATTCCTTTGTTTTCTATTAACTCTCTCAATTCAATTTTTGTATATTCTTCTACTTTTCCTGTAACATATATTTTTAATGAACTCACTTGTTGTGTTTCTTTATTATTAGTGATCTGTATATCTTTTTTCTCAGGATAGATAATCTTCAAACCATTTTTGAACAATTTTTCGTATCGTTCCGTTTGATTTATGCCATTACTTATATTCCTAGCAGTAATATCGGAAATTCCCTCAAGGCTAGTCAGTTTTTCGATAGAAGCTTCTTTAAGTTCATCTAGAGAAGTAAAATTATTGGCAAGTTTCTTACCCATTGTTTGTCCCAAGGACTCAATCCCTAAACCAGCTAGGAATGTTCGAAAAGGGAGTTCCCTTGTACTCTCTATTGAGGAAAAGATCTTTGCACCGTTTCTACCTAAAAGAGTAACTAATTGGTCTTCGTTGAGAGCATAAAGGCTGGAATAATGTTTAACTAAACCAGTGTCATAAAGTTTCTCTAAACTTTTACTGCCAATTCCATCAATGCCTGTTTTTCGAATCCATGAATTAATCAGTTGAATATCTCTTCCCCTACATGAATCTCCTCCACAGAGAAGATTTACACCTGATTTCACTGTTTTAGCACCACAAGATGGACATTGATCAGGTAGATTTACTTTTCCAGTAGAATTCTTCGCTGTAACACTAATAATTTTTGGAATTACCTCTCCGGATCTTTCAACATAAACAAAATCACCAGGTTTAGCGTCTAGCTTAATCAGGAAATCAGCATTGTGCAATGTTGCTCTGCTTATTACAGCACCAGAAACTTCAATAGGTTCTAATTCAGCAACAGGAGTTAAAACAGATGTTCTTCCAACTTGCCAAGTAATTGCATTTAGTTTTGTAGATTTACCCTTACTTTCAAATTTCAAGGCTATTTGCCATCGGGGATGATGATCTGTTGCACCAACTTCTTCTCTATCTGAAGCTAAGTTGTACTTGAACACAACTCCATCAATTTCAAAGTCTAGATTATCTCTATCACTCTCTACACTTTTGAAATGTTTAGATACTTCCTCGTAATTTGGTGAATCTATAGTAAGGTAATCAGAAGTTTCAAATCCCCAAGTTTTCAAGGTTGAAGCTTTTTCTTCTGTAGTTGCTTGGTCATTCCATTTCAGTAGTTCAAATGCCTTGAAATTAAGTGCGCGTCCTTCCATCACGCGTGCATCTTTTTGTTTAACAGTTCCAGCTGCGAGATTTCTAGGATTACTGTATTTTTTTTCTTCAGGTAAGGAATCATTTATCCTGTTAAATTCAGAGATTCGCATAAAGAGCTCACCTCGAATTTCTACTCTATCATTAAATGGTATTGTTTTAGGAATCGTCTGAATTTTCAATATATTTAATGTTATATCCTCACCTAGAGTACCTGAACCTCTGGTAGCAGCTTGAATCAGCTTAGAATTCTGGTAAATTATTTTCAGAGATAAACCATCTATTTTGTAACCCATCATTAATGGTCGATTTTCAGACCAAGAAATGATTTTATCCACAGTTTTGGCTTTTTGGCATGAAAGCATAGGAGGATCATGAATCACATTACCTCCTGAAGGAGTACCAACAATAAACAAAACAGGGTTTTCAGGATCAATATCTTTTAATCTATCCTCTAGACTATCGTATTCCGCATCAGAAATCTCTGGTTCATCATCATAATATTTCCTTTTATGATACAGAATCAAGTTTTCTAGTTGTTTCCTTTCATCATCCACCATTTGAATCACTAATCTCTCAAATCTAGGTTTAACGTTTTAAATACTTGTTGGGGAGGCTTACATGAATCTAATAGAAGTAAAAAGAATTAACATTGATTGGAAAATTTAACTAATAGTAAAATCAGATTTTAGTAGTTTTTTTAATACTATTTTCAGTTTTTTATCAAAATATTTTGAAGAAATTTCTGTTTTAGTAACTTTAGCATATTTCATTAGAACACCAATATTTAGTAATAAAGAAAAATCATCATCAGCTGTCTGATGTAAAAAATCTAAAGATTTTTTGAAACTGTTATTAACGAACTTGTTTTTCAAATCATCCCTAAGCTGCTTATGGATTGTTACAGTTGCTCTTTTTTGAAAATACTCTATAATTACACTTAATGCAACCATCAGATTGAAATTTTTATCTTGTTTTTGAATTTCTTCTAGATTATTCATCTTGTTATTATATCTCTCAAAAATCTCCCTTGCACGAATATTAAATTTTGATGCAAGTTGACCTATGAATTCCTCATCCTCTCCTCTCTCATAAGGATCAATATTTTCTTTCACAATTTCTATGAGTTTGTCAATGACAACCCCGCTATTCTTAATCTTAATTTTCTTAGATGCTCTTCTATCTATAATAAAGTGAGGTTTCTCAAAAAATTGTTGGGACATAATGTAATTTACAGTATCATAATATTTCCAATCTGTGCTAGACCCTCCATTTAGGTTGCCCATACTTGCCCCATATAGTGAGAATCCTCCCCTTTAAAAACTTTAGTCTGACTTGAAATAAATTAGCTATTTGAGATTGATTGAAATAATTTCGTCTATTTCCTTTCTTTTTGCAGTATTCTTTCCGTCAAAAATATTCTTTGCTATTTTAGCTATTCCATTTTCTGTCTCTTGATCAAAAACGGGAATTCTTACATTACTCATAATTCGCTGAGTGAATGAGATTCTATGCCCTCTCCTTGCACCAGCAGAGAGATAATATTCCCTAAAGAATTTACTGTTAAGATAGCCTAATAAAAAGAAAGGATCCTTTTGCTGTGGAACCAGTGTAAGTACATCTCCAGATGGTAGATACGGTTCTTCAGTTAGACTGAATCTGTTCTCTGTGCTTCTATCTAAACTTGGTACAAAAATTTTGGGTTGAGCAATAAAGGATCTCAGCTTCTCATAATTCCTTAAAGCTTGCCAATGAAACCATTTGTTACTGGCAGGAAAATATCTAACTGTCATACTATCCTTATGTGAGATAAGTTTCCTATGAATGGTAGGATATCTCTTCAGTTCTTCTTCAGATTTAATCCTTTTATCAATCAATAAATAATATTCAAAACCATCTGTCCAATATCCTTGACAATGTTTTGATTTGATTGACCTTACTAAAAATTCCTTTTCTTCATCATTTAATAGAGATTTTTCTTCCTCATCAAGAAGGAAAGCTTGTTCAAATCCTGAAACCAAACCAACTCCAATCCAACATACTTCTTTCAAAAGATAAAAATCAGAAAAGATTTTTTCAGGATAAGTTGTCCATACTTCATTCTCATGAGTAAACATCTGTCTTTCGTAGTATGTAAAAACCTCATTTTCTTTACTATTTGATAACGATTCAACTGCTTTATTATTGATGGTATTTGGTTTGAAATTTCTTTCTTTTATCCTAAGTATTCTAATATTCTGCTTAGATTCCAAAGATTTCTTAACAAATTTAAAAATAAGCGTTTCAGGATTTTCATCTTCAAATAATCTGGTTTCATCCAAATCTATAATTGTTTCCAGATAACCATTATCGATTATTCTCTCTCTAATCACCTTGGCATAAGTATTAAAGAAAAAACCATATGGAACAATGAAAATTAATTCTCCTCCTTCTTTCAACAATTCAATAGATTTCAAAATGAATGCATAGTAAATATCTGACTCTTTGTTTCCTACAATTCTTACAACTTTTGATCTACTAGATCTGGGAAGAGAATTATAGTGAGTATAAGGAGGATTACCTATTATGAGGTCGTATTCCTTTAGACTTAACCAATCTAAATAATCATCATTGTAAAGTTGGATATTCGGGAACTTCTTCAGACAGAATTCATACAAATCTTTACTTAGTTCAATTCCCTCAATATTTGTAAATCCTGCTTCTTGAAGACCTTTAAGGAAGATACCCTTACCGCAGCCTGAATCTAGAATAGATATGTTTTTCTGAATTTTTTTGTTTTCCGAAATAAGTGAAATCATCAATTTTGCTATATCCTTAGGTGTTTGAACAAAAGCTATGGTTTCATTCATCTGCAGAATTCACTCACTAGTTTGCTATTACTTTTCATTTAAAAATTCTTGGTAACATTATGTGAAATTTTAACTAAATGAAACTCATCACCAGACTGTTTAATTTTGAAAAAGGAAAAAGGATTTAAATTGTATAAAAAGAAACCCAATTATAATAGGATAAAAGAGGAATTCAAATGTCCGTTGAAGAGCATAGACAAATTGCAAAACAAAAGATGAAAGGAAAATGTGGAGTATATAGAATCTGTGACGGAGACAACAATAAAATATGCCAAGGTCACAGTTATGGCTCTCCAATAGGTTTTGGAGGGGTAGGTTCAGGTGTAGCTTTCAAAAATAATGTCAGTGCATTAGCTAATCTTAACCTTAAGATGAGAGTTATTGGTGAGGATTATTCCCCTAATACAAGCTATGATTTCTTTGGTCATAAGCTAACTATGCCAATTATGGGAGCTTCAATTACTGGGGTTAATTCATTTGGTGGTGATAGTGTTATCACTGAACCAGAGTTCTGCAAAGCAACTGTTTTGGGAGCAAAACAAGCTGGGACAATTGGTTGGCGTGGAGATACTTTCACCTATGATTGGGATTTTATGCCATGTTATGATGCTATTTGTATAGCTGCTGAAGGCTGGGGTGTTAAGATTAGCAAGCCTAGAGATCAAGAAACCTTGAAGAAAGTCTTTAAAATGTATGAAGAAGGTGGAACTTTAGCCGTGGGAATTGATGTAGATGGATGTGGAAGCACAATTATGGCAGCTCATAACAAACCAGTTTTTCGTAAATCAATTGGTGATATAAAAGAACTAGTTAAGTCAACAAAACTTCCATTCATGGTTAAAGGAGTAATGTGTGCTGAAGATGCAATATCAGCTCTAGAAGCTGGTGTTTCAGCTGTAGTTGTTTCAAACCATGGAGGAAGAGTTCTTGACCACACTGTAGGTACTGCAGATGCTTTATTCGATGTTGTAGACGCAGTTAAAGGGAAAACAACCATAATTGCTGATGGCGGTGTAAGAACTGGTTATGATGTTCTCAAAATGCTTGCAATTGGAGCTGACTCAGTACTATTTGGACGTGATATTGTTCGAGCAGCTGTTGGTGGTGGAGCTGAAGGTGTGAAAGCTTTCTTTGAATTACAGCAAAAAACCTTGGTTAAAGCAATGAAAATGACTGGTGTTGCTACATTAGCAGAAATTTCTAGAGACATAATCTATCATTAATTTGTTCTGTCACTTTGACAGAATTTCTTTGACTTTTTTAATCGAAATAGCTTCTTTCTTGTGATTATCTCTACCAATTATAGTTGTTGCTTTTAATAGGGAGTTGAGTATAGCTTCTTCAGTTGTTTCAACAACAGCTCTTTGTAAATCTCGGAAAGCCTTTGTTTCTTCATTTACTAATTTCATGGTCGAAGTCTTTTCTTTATTATCATGGTTAATTTTGTTTTCAGTTGAGAACACGATTACAATATCCCCGGAACCATGAGAACCGTAACTGCCTGTATTAGCAAGTCCTAAAGGAGCTCTCTTAGCTAATCTATTTAGTTGTCTAGCATTTAATGGGGCATTAGTAGCAATTACAATTATTACTGAACCATCGTCTTCTTTTGATGCTTCTTCTTTCTCACTTTCCTCAATGAACTTAGCAAAATTATGACCTAAAATAGTCAAATCATTTTTTCTACCAAAATTAGATAATACAAGAGTTCCTACAACATATTCTATTTCTTCATCTTTAATAATTCTAGATGAACTCCCAATTCCTCCCTTAAATCCAAGAGCTGTCATACCTGTCCCTGCGCCCACAGATCCTTCTTCAAAATCTGAAGAAGTACTTTCTATCGCATTAAGAACATGAATCTTTTGAACATGTCTTCCCTGAATATCATTTAGATATCCATCATGACATTCTCCCACTACAATATTTATTGTAGAAGTTTTTATTCCGATATCAGGGTTCTCCTCAAGATGATAATCTAATAAAGCATCAGTAACTTTGGAAATATTCAGTGTATTAGTCAATCCAATATAGGATTCAATATTTCCCAGCTCCTCAACTTGAATTAAACCAGTTGTTTTTCCATACCCATTAAAGACATATGAACTTGCTCTAACTTTATCGCGATAGATATTTCCTGAGTGAGGTTTTACTACTGTTACACCTGTTCTAATGGGTCCAAAACCTGGTTTTAATTCACCTTCTCCAGCAATTATTGTACTATGTCCAACTGTAACATCAGGTACATCTGCTATAGAATTTCTCTCCCCTCTCTCTAAAATTCCTACTTGGAATCCCAATTCATGAAGTTTAGACCTTTTGTTGTCCATTTCTTCTACCCTAGCTTCAAATAAAAATAGATTTACATTAAGTTTTTGTTATCTATGAATAGAGAAAGGTCTCCATTACCAACTTTTCATGAATTTCTTCATACATTGCAACAATTGTTTCTTTAGCTATCTCTTTAGCGAATTTACGTTTTATTCTCTCCTCAGGTTTTCTCTTTCTCCAGATATTGGAAACGAGCTGATAGAACAGTTTAGCAAAATAGTAAAGACTTAGGGGGAGGGCTAATATAACTTTGAAGATGAATAATAAGACCTTCCAAAGCATACCAAGGGATTCTTTAGCTTCAGCTTTTGTTGCTTCGTCTAATTCCTCATGAGGTTCATCAGCAAGTAGTAATGAGTTTAATCCTTTTTGGATTTCAATAAATTTAGATCCAAGATAGACAGCAGATCTCTTTGTCCAGTTTTTAGAAAACATCATCTTGAATTGATTTCCAATGTGTTTTCCATAATGGTAGAAAATCAGGAAGAATTCAACAAATGGCATGAAGAAACCAACCACCATATTTCTGGGCTTCTTTAAAGCTCGTTTGAAAAATTTCTCTTTAGAAAGATGGTCTAGAAAATACCTTTGTCCGCCTAAAGCTATAGAAAATGCTAATTGGTTATATTCTAAATCACTAAAGGGGAGATTGTATTTTTCTTCAACTTTCATTATTCCTTTCAACGAACCATTAAGAAGAATAGAACTGAAAAACTCTTTTGATACAAATTGCTCATCTATTTTTTTTCTCACGAAACTGAAAGTTTGCTTAGCTTCTCGGTATTTCATGGAATTTTTCTCAGCAAAACTAGCTAAACCAGGTTCTTTTGTCCAAGGAAGCACATTGGTTTCTTTCTGCCAAAGAAGTAGTGAGAAGATTCGAGAGATGGAATCCTCAATATTATTCATATCTAGTCTATCTTCAGTCTCTGATGAAAGAAATTCCTCATAGAGATTCTTAGTTTTTTCATGTAAAGAAAAAGAAGAAACACTAACAATGTTTGTAAATCTCTCTCGTAAAGTTGTTAGATCACTTACAAGATCAAGTTTGAATTCCTCATAAGTAGAAGCATCAACAGGAGGGGCTTCAAAAAAGGAAAAACTAGCTTTAGAAGCAAGATATGGAAGGGAAAATAGATTTTCAAGTCGTTGATAGAAAGAACCCCAGCTGTAAGCTCCCATTTGAACTAGTCTTAAACTGGAACGATGAAAAATAGCATAGATAGGTCCAAAGATTGTTGCTACAAAAGAAAGCATACCCATAACGGTTGAACAGACTACACCAATAAGAGTTATAACTACCCAAAGAGCTTTATCACCAAGTGAGCTCAACCAATCACTTCTACTGATAATCCCATCAATAAGGGCATCAAAACTGATGGTTTGGCTACCAATCAAAACAATGGAAGCTGCAACAATTAAAACAATAATTAGGAGATGGTCATAAGTTTCTCCAACACCTCTTTGAATAGGGTAAGCTTTGTTAATCCTATCTTCTTTCATAACAACTTCTTCAATCTCTTCCTCAAATTTAACTAATTCCATTTTTTCAGGATTAGAGAAGAGGTTAGAAATATAAATTAAGTACTTCCTCCAGAGGTTGAGTATAGGAACTAACTCACGAAGACCTCGAGGAATGAGAAGTTCGTAAATAAAAAAGAAAACCTTAGCAAGAACTACAATAAAATAGAGAAGAACACCAAGTACCCAAAGGAAGGGAGTAAGTACAGCTGTGAGGATATTGCTAAAGAATTTTTTCATGTACAATAAAGCGTAGCATGAACTATATTTTTAATTTTGTGATACTAAAAATTAAAGAAAAGAGGATTAGTATTTAACCCTTGGGTCAATAAAGACATACGTGATATCCGTAAGTAAACGTGCTACAAGGAAAAGAAACGGAAAGATCGTATTTGTTGCCATCATCATGGGGTAGTCCCTGAAGAGCGCTCCTTCCAGAAAGTAAGTGCCTAACCCAGGCCACCCAAACACAGTTTCAATCATCACAGACCCTGCTAGTAAACCTGGTAAAGAATTTCCTACTATTGTTACTATTGGAAGCAATCCATTTCTGAATGCGTGTTTGTAAATTACTCCTCTGCTTTTAACTCCTTTCGCTCTTGCTGTTGTTATATAATCTTGCCTTAATATTTCCAGCAATTGTGATCTAATCAATCTTGCCATAAAAACCAGATGCCCCAAAGTCAATGCTAGTGTTGGTAATATCAGATATTTGTAGAAGCTTGGATTAAGTAATAGTGGCTTCACAAACGCATCCTTATTTGTTACTCCAGTAAAATTAAATAATTTGAAAGATAAGAACATAAACAGCTTAGCTATCCAAAACAGAGGCATCGAGTATCCCAATAACATCGCTATAGTTAGTGATCTATCCCAGAAACTGTTTCTTCTTGTTGCTGAAACCACACCTATTGCTGTAGATAATACTAATGATAGTACAAACGAAATAACGTTTAGTATCACTGTATACGATGCATGATCCGCAATTATTTTCGATATAGGTATCCCTATCCCTGCTTGTGTGTTGTACCAAGAGTTTCCAAAGTCAAAACGCAGTAAATCACTAACATAATCCACATATCTTGTGAACCACGGAATTGTGTATAAATCTCTGTCCATCAATCCCATTTCTATTGCTTCTCGATTGTATGCATTATTATAACACTCTGGATTATCACAGTGAATCAATCCAAGTCTAACTATAACTGGATCTCCTGGGCTGACATTGATTAGAGTGAAATTCATCAAAGTAATTCCAAGCATAACTGGAACAATATATAACACTCTTCTAATTATGAATCCCTTTAATGACAAACCATCACTCTGCTAAATTATGTTTTTGCATCCTTGTGTCTTTTTGTTTCTTTCTATCAAACAAGATAAATCTTTCTAATTGACATAAGTTAAATTCTATGAATAATTATTCATACCTATAGTCTTATATAGTTAATTAGATAAATCGTTTATCATGGTTCAGAATCGCAAAATAGAGCGACGTTGCATTTCTTACGAAGGACACGTCTTTAAGCCCTTAGCCGTACCCATGAAAGATTTAGAACAGATTACTTTAACCAAAGAGGAAATCACTGCTCTTTATTACTCTGATTTTCTATCGATTAAACAGAATTCTGCTGCTGAAAAGATGGGTATATCCCAAGCTTCTTTCAGCCGAGATTTGGCTACTGCTCATTCTAAAATTGCTGAGGCATTTTTCAGTACAAAAGCTATTTTGTTTGAAGAGCCTGAAGAAAAGGAAGATGAATAATTTGAAAGTTGCTATACCAGTATCATCAAAAGATGACAATCCGATAATGTTTGAAAGATTTGGACGAGCTAGCTACTTCTGCATTTTTGATACAGAAGATGATTCATCTGTTGTGGTTGCTAACCCAGCAGTTGGAGCACGAGGTGGAGCAGGTCCGAGAGCTGTTGAGTTTCTAAGTAGTAAGCAAATTCAATCTGTGATAGTCCCTCAATTGGGACCCAATGCAGACGGTGCACTTCGAGCAGCGCAAATAACAATTTTTCAGGGAGAACCAATTCCTGTCAAAAATTTAATAGATAAATGGAAAAAAGATGAATTAAGAAAATTATAGGTGAAAAAAATGAAATATGCAGTACCTTTAGATAATAATGATGATTGGAATTCTATTGTAGGACAACACTTTGGACATGTGCCCTATTTTGCTATATGGGATGAAGAAACAGACACAATAAATATGATTGAAAACAGAAGCGATCACAAAGGTGGTGTTGGGCTTCCAATGGAGTTTTTAGCTGACAAATGTAATGGAGTATTTTGTAAAGGAGCTGGTGCTAGAGCAGTTGCTTTAGGAGCACAGCTTGGATTACACGTATATATGGGTGCAGTGGGGACACTCAAAGAAACTATTGATTTCTTTAAGGAAGGCAAATTGCACAAAGCTACACACGACGACGGATGTAAACACTAAACTGAAGGAAACAACCAATGCAAATAACAATAGTTTCCGGCAAAGGAGGAACTGGAAAAACCTCTCTTGCTGTTAGTTTAGCGATGACATTAGAGAACGTTCAGCTTCTTGATGCAGATGTTGATGAGCCTAATTGTTCTTTATTTCTGGACTTAGATACTAAACTAGTAGCAGAAGCAAAGATTCCTATTCCTGAGATTAATTATGATTTGTGCACTTTATGCGGTGCTTGTAGTTCAAATTGTGAATATAATGCACTTATGAAAGTTCCAGATCAGATTCTTGTTTTTGAAAAAATGTGCCATGGTTGCGGATTATGTAGCAAAATATGTCCTGAAAATGCTATCACTGAAGTACCTAGAACCATTGGTTATCTCTACGAAGGTGAAAATAAAGAATTTCTCTTTAATTTCGGATCATTGATAGTAGGTGAAGAACTATCAACTCCTGTAATTTCTCAGTTAAAACAATTAATTTCTAAAGATAAACCCATTATCGTGATTGATTCACCCCCTGGATCCTCATGTCCAATGGTTGAAACGGTTATTGATTCAGATTACGTCATTTTAGTCAGCGAACCAACACCATTTGGACTTTCTGATATGAAAATGGTTGTAAAAACATTAAGGATTCTGGAAAAGAAGTTTGGAGTAGTTATAAACAAAGATGGGGTAGGAAATGAGGAATTAGAATTGTTCTGTCAAAAGGAAGAAATACCTGTTCTTCTCAAAATTCCTTTCGATCTAGAAATAGCCAAGAACTATTCTAAAGGAGTTCCTTTCTTAAATGTTCTTCCTGAAATGGATTCAAAACTTAAAAAAATGATTGTTGATATAGGGGAGGCTTTAGAATGAAAGAAGAGAAAATCAAACAATTAACAGTTATTTCTGGAAAGGGAGGAACAGGGAAAAGTTCAATTATAGCTGCTTTAGCAAGCAATCTTCAAGATAAGATTATTCTTGCAGATGCTGATGTAGACGCAGCAGACCTATATCTAATATTTGAGCCAGTAAAAACTGTTTCTTTCGATTTTGAAGGATTAAAGAAAGCTAAAATTGATTTAGACTTATGTACAGAATGTGGGATTTGTTTAGAAACTTGTAGATTTGATTCAATTTCTGATGATTTTATAGTAAATCCAACTAAATGTGAAGGATGTGCAGCTTGCTATCATATGTGTCCAATTTCAGCAATAGAAATGCTAGACAACATATCTGGTCAATACTATATTTCTGACACTCGAATTGGAAAGATGATTCATGCTAGACTCTATCCTGGAGAGGAAAGCTCCGGTTTGTTAGTTGCTGAAGTAAGAAAAGTTGCAAAACAAACAGCTGAGGAACAAGGGCGAAAACTAGTCTTAATTGATGGTTCTCCAGGAATAGGTTGTCCAGTAGTCAGTTCATTAGTTGGAGCTGATCTAGCACTAGTTGTTACAGAGCCTACACTATCAGGTTATCATGATTTAGATAGGATTCTACAGCTGTTAAAAATATTTAAAATTCCAGGATACATTATTATTAACCAATCTGACATTAATGAGGATATTTCACAGAAAATAGAAAAAGAATTTCAAGAAACATTTCCGATAATAGAGAAGATACCTTATAATCCCGTTTTTGTTAAAGCTATGATTGAAAAGAAATCAGTACTCGAAATTGATTCAGAAGATAAAGAAGTTCAAAAAATTCAGAATATGTTAATCGAACTTAGCAATTTTGTTTTAGAAAAAACTGAATTGGACAATTAGATTTAAAGAGTACTTTCTTCTTACTTTTTTTATGGAGCATAAACTAGATTATTTTGTAGGTGGAAAAAACCACAGGATTTTCTATCAAGCTTGGATTCATAAGGAACCTAATGCAATTATTCAGATAATCCATGGGGGAGTTGAACACACAGGAAGGTATAAGCACCTTGTAAAATACCTTACAGACAACGGATTTGCAGTTTATGGGAATGATCATAGAGGTCATGGAAAGAGTGAAGGAAGAAGAAATCATATTAGAAGCCTTGATGATTATGTTGTCGATTGTTTTAGTTTGACAAAAATTATACAAAATAATCATAAAGATGTACCAATTGTTGTTATAGGTCATTCAATGGGATCATTAGTTGCACAACGTTATGCAATCAAACATCAAGAGGAGATAACTGGATTGGTTTTATCAGGATCTGGTGCTAGAATTCCACCTCTACCTCCAGCTCTTAATATTCTTGCAAGGCTTATGAATAAAATTCTTCCAACTTTTAAAGGTCCTGCTGGGATTATACCTGAAGAAATATCCTCGGATCCAGAATCTGTTCAGGATTATGTTACTGATCCTTTAATTAATTACAAACAAGCTTCAGCGTCCTATGGTTTGAATTTGATTGATCACTACAAAGATGTAAAAGATAAAATCAGTTCAATAAAAATTCCAGTACTAATCCAAAAAGGAGAACTTGACACAATGATAGTAGATCTGGATGAGTTAATTGATGATTTGGAAAATTCAGATGTTACAGTAAAAATGTATAAAGATTCCAAACATGAAATGTATACAGAAACTAAAGAAAAAAGAGATAAAGCTTTTTCTGATCTAGTTGAGTGGTTAAAACTTCTGCTTTAATTTTATTCATCTTCAGGACTAGAATATTCTTTGATTAGCAAAGCATCACCTAAATGAATCTTTGCTTCATCTTTTGGGAAGAAGAAATATTGCCCTTTCTTTCTTAAAGCTAATATCTGAAAGAAATCATCTGTTAATTCAGCTTCTCGTACAGTCATCCCTATATAATGAGAACCTCTCGCAACATGAATGTAATCTAAAGCTTCAGATGAATCATCTACTACATCTTCTAGAAGGGAATAAGGTTTATGTCTCATTGTAACTCCAAAAGCTATTTTTGTTGCTGCATCAGCTATTTCCTCAAAAGAATCGGCCATCCTTAGATAAGCCATTAGAGTTTTATCGTTCATCAGATCTTGCTTATACAATCGTAGAACTTCTTCAATGAGCTCGAATTGTAGTTTGTCCACTTTATCTTCAGTTGTCATGATTAAATTCTTCACTTCTGGTAAATCTTCTAATGCATAAAGATAAGCTAAATCAACAATTAACTCAGCTGATTCTTTCATCGTAACTAACAAGTCTTGATGATACTTCAATTCATCTTTTGGATGGTCTAAATCTTCAGAAATAATCTTTTCTCTCGCTTCTTCGACTGATTTAGTTCTTCCGCTTGCTAATTCTATGAATTGATTTACATATTCTAAGGGTCCTCTAAAGATGAGCAAATCCCCAGCAAGCATCACTTCATCATAGTTAAGCAAGAGCTCATTCTCTGATCTTATAATTCCTATCACGTCAATTCCGATTAGATCATGCAAATCAGCTCCAATCTCTGATTTTCCACATAAACAGGACTTTTCATCTAAACGGATTAGGTCTACAATTTGATCCATGTGTTGTTGAATATGTTTAAGCTCATCTGAAACATCATAATCCAATAAAACTAATGATGCCATATCAGCTGCTGAATCAGAAATTAAATTGTTAGCCTCACCGATTATATAATAAATCCTCAGCTGCTCTGCTAGATTTAAGCTTTTTATTGATACTGACAATCTATCCAATAGATTTTTGTACAAACCATCTATTTTTTCTTCTAAAATTAAAACTTGTTCAGCTACTAATTTATCAGAATAAAGTAAAGATGCAAATGATAAATCTACACAAATTTCTGAGAGCGTCTTTATCTCAATTAATATTTCTTTAACACTTGTAGGTTCATTTTCGCTCATTGCTGATCGAACACTCTTTCATAGGATTATAAATTGATAATAATATCAACTTTTCGCTTCTGTTTAGTTTGGAAAGAAACGTAATAAAACTTATTAAACTGTGAAAATCTTAAATTTTGTGAATACCGAAATGGCTAAGAAGAAATTCTTTTTCATGGAAAGGAATGAGATTCTTATTCTTACAGGAATTTTCTTTCTTGGTATGTCTACAGCAATGTTTTCACCATATGCGCCAATATGGTTAACTCAAATTTTTAATGTAGAACAGTATTCTATTCTAGGCTTTGTAGCTATAATTCCTTATTTTGTGATAGTTATTGGAACTACATTATGGGGGATAATGAGTGATAAATTTGGAAATAAAAGATTTGTCTTTATGGGATTTATTGCAGCAGGTTTGATGTATTTCACTTTGATGTTCATTAATAATCCATATGCTTTTCTAGCTGTGATGCTAGTAGGTTACATCTTCATTTCAGGACAAACATCAAATATCTATTCTTATGCCACTCTAACTTCTTCTAAGAAGAAAGAAGTAATCTTGGGGGAGATAGCAGCAACATTTAGCTTAGCTTGGTTGGTCGCCAGTCCTATTGCTGCACTAATTCACGACAATGCAGCTACTTTCAGCTTAAACTGGTATTCTTCTTCATCTGTCAGTTCAATTATTAGTCTGAATGCTCAAACACCTACAAATGGTATTCTAAACTTCGCAAGCGTACTTTCAAAATTCTTCTCCGATGAATTAGTAAATCATCCAGCTCAAGGAGTTCAATTGTTCATAGCAATTGTAAGCTGTGCAATTGCTTCAATTTTTATACTTTTCACAAAAGAGGAAAGAAGAGAGAAAAAACAAGCGAAAGCACAAGAATCAAAGAAAATAGGAAAACTATCGGAGTTTAAACTTATTTTTGTTGTTCTAATGTTAATTGCTTTCTTTCAAAATGCTACATCAGGAGGTTTTTGGTCATATGCTTCACTCTATTTCATAGATTTTCTAAGAGCACCTGCAGTTTATTTCAGCTATTTTCTAATAGGTACGACCACGATTGGAGTTGTATTATCATTACTATTAGGAAGATTAGCAAAAATACGAAAAATTACTTCAGCTGTTATTTCTTTCACATTTCTACAAATACTTATCTATTTACTAATGACATTATACCCTCTAAATGTTACTCTAGGTCTGATAGTCTATAGCTTCCCAACGTATATAATCTCAACTATTTGTCTAACTGGTCTAGTTGGAACTTTCTCAAATAAACTTAGAAGAGCAACAGCATTTGGTCTATTCAACACAATTGGAATTGCTGGTTCAATCTCGGCAACCTTACTAATGGGTTTTGTAGCTGATAGATCGTCAAAAGGGTTAATAGGAATGTTAGGCTTTGCTTTAGGATTCGCGATTTGTACTTTTGTTTTGTCAATAATCCTTTCAATAATTATTGAAAGAAGAAAGCATTTAATCTGAAAAACTTAAGAATACGAAAACTGAGTGGTCAATAGTGACCAGCATCTTAAATATCTGTGACCAATCAATATAAGCATACAAAACTTAAGGTGAAATGAATGAACTTTGATGAATTAGGAGAAAAACTTGGAGAAGAAATAGAGAAAAAAGTTAAATCAAAAGGTAAATCTAAAGAAATTACTGATGCTGCTGAGATAAAAGAACTTCTTGGCGCGGTTTCTGGAGAGGTTCCTGCACTAATCAAGAATATCTTTTCAGCAATCTATGATCCTGAAATAGCTACCAATTATGGTAAAGGAATCGTTGCTCTACATGAGCAGCTTACAGGGCAAGGATTACCTGAGGATATGGTAAGAGAAATAATCATGAATTTCTCTAAATCTTTCGATATAGTAGGAAAAGCTCTGAAATCTAACATTAATGTAAGATCAGACGACGATGATTAAAAGAAATAGTTGGTGTCGATATTGACAGATAAATTATATTCAATTGTAGTATCTATCAATTATATTTCTTATTTAATATTAGTTCTTCCATTAATGTTATTATATTATATCATAACGAATCCGATAAAGAGAATCAGAAATCAAAGAGCACTAAAAAAAGAGCTTAAGAAAGGTGGTATTCCAAAACTACTAAGAAAAGAAATAGCTGAATCCTACAAGGATTTCACTAAACTTTTCAGTTTTAGCAGTATTTTGAAAATGAGAAAAGAAGTAAGTTAAGATTCAAGCAAGAAAGGTTTCATCTATGTCCGAAAATGAAAAAGCGTTAGATAGTAGAATATCAGAACTTGAAGAAAAAATCAATTATGTGATTCTTCAAATAAACAATCTACAGCACAAAGTTTCAGACAATAACCCAGAACTAAAACAGATGATGAATTTACTACAAATTCTCACTTCTACTTTACAATTTTCAAAAGTTCCTTTAACGGTTGCTTCACAAACTCTAACACTAAAAGACACTATTTTGCAAAGATTTCCTGATCTAAAATATGATTCAATCTCAAAATCTATAATTGTAGCTTTAGACAAGAAAAAAAGACTAAATATCTCACAATTAACTGAACAAGTTAGAAAAGAGAGAGGATCTGCTTCTAGAAGGATTATTCGTGAAAGAGTAGACAAACTAATTGAATCTGGAATTATAGATGAAATTGATTCTGGATATGGACGACAACTAGAGCTTGTAGAAATTGAAAAAGAAGAAGAATGATTATTTCCAGACTTCTTTCATAACTCTCAGAAAATTCTGAGATTCTATTTTTTGTAAATCTTCTTTATTATACCCATTTGTTTCCAGATAATCAACTAATACAGGATAATAACTAACATCCTTGACAACATCAGGTACTGTAGCCCCATCATAATCTGATCCGAAACTAATGTGGTCGATTCCTACTAATTCTACAATATAATCAACATGTTTTTTCAAATCTTCTAATTGAATTTGATCTTTTTTCTTATTATCAGAAAGAAAAGATACACAGAAATTAAGACCTATTGTTCCATTAGTTTCAGCAATTGCTCGAATCTGTTCATCCTTCAAATTTCTTGGATGGTTACAAATAGCATAAACATTGCTGTGTGATGCAATTATAGGCTTACTAGTTTGGTCGATTACATCCCAAAAAGATTTCTCGTTCAAATGACTGACATCAGCAATTATACCTAAATTATTTAATTCTTTTACCAATTCCTTACCAGTATCTGTCAACCCTCTTTCCTGTTCAAAACTTTCTCCTGATAACATGTTAAATGTAACTCCTGTAGCAAATCTATTAACATTAGACCAACTTAGACCAATACTTCTTAAGCCCAATCTGTAATAATTCTTCAAAGTCAAAAATTCACTATCTATCCCACCAGAACCCTCAAAATGCAAAACAGCTCCAATTTTATCATTCATTTTACATTTATTTATATCCTCTACTGTCTTTACTTGTAGAATACTATTATCTTGGTCTTCAATTAAAGAGAACCATTGATCCACACCTCTATAAATGTCAAAATCACTCCTAGCAGGAAATACTGCAAAGAAAGCTGCAAAAACTCTTCCTTTTCTTAATCTATGAAGATCAACATGCCCTATATCTGATTCTTCAGAAAATTTTCTGTTTTCTCTAGTCAGAGCCCATAGTACATCTGTATGTCCATCAATAATCATATAAGTGAAAATTAGTTGTTCAATTAAAAATATTCTCTATAAAATGTTGAAATCTAGATGTATTTTAGCTTCTTTAAAACTAGTAAAACTGTTAAAGTTGTAGTAGAATCATATTCTTCTCCATCTTCTGATTCCCATTTACCATCACTAGTTTGTCTATGTAAAAGAACATCTAGTAAACGAGTGACAAATTTGTGGTTCTCCAGTCCAGCATTGATGAAACTTTCAACCATCCAAACTAATGATGAAGAAGGATAGTTCTCTAAATTAAATGTTTGAAGCATCTCTAATCCTCTTCTTGAGATACAGTCATTTTCTCCTTTTATTGCAATAAATGTTGGAATTGCATTCCACAATGCGTGTGGATAACTTTTAAAGCCCGTATCATCTCTCCAGTTTCTTGATAAATAGTCTAGACCTTTAATTATGAAGTTTAGATATGTCTCATCTCCTAAACCTAATAGGAAATTAATCACAATAGCAGTGCAATAAATTCTGTTCGGATCTGTTCCTGGAGTTTCCCAAAGTGAAGGTTCAAAATTCTTTATGCTTTGAGGTTCTTCGAAGTATCCCTCTTCATCTTGATTCAGTAGTAGGAAGTTTACTGCTTTGGAGAGATAATCTTCGATTTCATCTTTCATGTCTAGAACTAAAAAGTCTTTGAAAAAAGTTATAGTTGGGCCTATAGTGCTTAGTGAATCTTCTCTCATTCTGAAAGGTATTCCTCCATCAGAATTTTGTAAATTGAGATGTTCCTTTACCACCTCTTTTGTTACAGATTTCTCTCCAAGCATCAAAGCTAGTTTAAGTTTTTCTACCTCATTTCCTTTATTTCTAATAAATTCTATTGCTTTTGACGAATCAATTTGAGGTTCATTCATCTACTAAGTAATAGATAAACTGATACTTAAACCTAATGACTTCATTATTGTATTCAATTTTTAATTTAATTTCATTGCTAATGCTCAATTTCTAACTCTTTTCGCAAAATAGTGAAGATGGAAGAAGTATCGAAAAATAGAGTTACATTAAATCCTCCAATTCTGATTGTTTCTTCGGTCTCATAAAATCCTTCAGTTCCTTATCCTTCTGGTCAATGAACCATTGTTTAATCAGTTTCTCTTTCATTCATTTATTGTCCCTTCATCTTTTTTTCTAGAAGTAGATAAATTCTATCAAAGTTTACAATCTCTGCTTCTTTTCCTCTTTCTGTATTTTTTGTTATCTTCCAATCTTTAATTGAATATCCTTCTGGAAGGTTTTCAAAAAAATCTTTGATTTGTTTATCGAGTATTTCAACACCTTCTTCAGGAAGTATAGCTGTATGTAAATCTAGAAATTGCAATTTGTATCGTAATCCCATTCAAATCACTGTAAAACCACATACTTTCTTTAAATACTTTTTGAACATTCATTTTTCACCACATAATTTTCTATTTTGGTGGCTCATTTTTTTTCCTTCTTCTCACTTCAAGAAAATCAATGAATGTAATATTTGAGTTTAAATAATTTATTTCTAAATGGTTACACTTCAAGTTTCTTCATTGTTTTAAGATGTTCATAAACTTTGATGAGTTCTTTGTTATATTCTCTTAATTCCCTTTTTTCTCTCCCTTCAGATACATTTTCTTCGTTAAAGACTCTTAATAACTCTTGATTAGTATAGTCAACCATCTTCATGATACCATCTAAGATGTCAAGAAAATTGTTTTGCATCCTTTTCAATTCTATGATTTCCTTCCTTAATTTATGTACTTCTTCATATATTGACAACTTCATTAACTCCTCAACTTACTCTACAAAGAAAACCCTTCGTAAGTAGATATATAAGAATTGTTAACAAGAAAAGAGAATACATCAGCATTAATATGGCATATTATTTGGAAGGTTTAAATAGAATGATATGAAAGTTTTAGGCAGAAGCAAATAATAATATTAAAGCTTCTAAAAGCAGAGAGGTTGAAAAATGAAACTAGAAATTACTATAGCTAGAAACAATTTAGAGGAAGAGATTAAACTAATTTCATCAGACTGGGATAATGCAGGACAGTGAATAGTAGCTTATGATAGAATGGCTACCTAGTATAATTACAGGTGGAAGTACTATAATTGCTGTCCTACTCGCTGGTTTTATTGCTAATCGATATCAGAAAAAACAACACACCATAAAAACTACAAAAGCTCTAACAACTGAAACTTGTAGATTACTAAGGAAAAGTGGAGATTTAGTTTCAGATAGTGGTAAATAGCTTGTTCTTAGAACAGATAAGAAGAAAATCAGTCAGAAAAAAATTGCTGAAACATATAAAATGATCGCATTCTCCCTTGCAAATTTCAAGATAGATTTAGATATACTCCGAAATAAAATGAATATTCAGCTTAAAATTTCTTCTGAGAATAATGAAGAAATTAACAATATCTATGAAGCTTGGAGAACATTTAGTGAAATTATTTCTGATGATATTATTGGTGATCCTGTAGATAATATTAAAGACAAACTAAATGAAGAAATGGAAAAAATTGTACAAGGTATTTATCAAATCGTGAATATAATTGTAAGATCAAAAATAAGATATAAGTGGAAGAGAGTTAAAGAACCATTAATTCAAAAAGATAATCAAGAAACATAATATACTGAGTTTTTATAATTTTCTTGTGATAAGATTTTAATCGGGATTTGAAACTGGAGTTAGAATTTCTTAACGGAATCATATTTGTTGTTTCTTTAGATACGCTTTGCGGATTGGATAAATTCTTCAATTTTCCTAGTTTCTTTCTTCAAAATGTTGTAAAAATAATTCATTGTTTTCCTCTATAAACTGTTTTAAAAACTGAATGTTTAAGTACAAGGGCAAAGAAAAGCATTGCTTATTCTTCTCTTCATAAGATTCAATACTTTTGAGGAAATCTTTTACTGTATATCCCATAACTTCGATTTCTTTATGAATATCAATATATAATTTTTCCACTCCACTTACTTTTATTTTTTCAAAATTAACATTGAGGAAAGATACTCCAAAGAAATCAGGTTTCCCTCCTCGATCTAATAATCTTGCATATCCTATTAGCTTAGTTTTAACCTCTAAGCCTTTTTCTTTCTTAAGAGATGTTTCCTCCAACAATTCACGATTCATTGCTTTAATAAGGGTGGTTTTAAAATTGAATTTATTTTGTTTGGATTTAAAATCTCTATAATCTGCTGAGCCAGAACCAGTAGGTACTAACTTATTACGATACACAATTGTTCTTCCTGATTGTTTTGAAATAACAATTTTCTTATCCATTGATATAGCTAGTGTGGAAACTCCAATATGGTTTGAACATTTATTATTACTATCTTCTAGTTTAAGGAGAGTGTTATTATTACAGAAAAAACTATAACCATCGTAAATTGTTTCTACAAGATCGTTATTCTCTTTTCTTTTAACTTCTTTACCTGTCATTTCATTTGTACATATTCCTGAGTAATAATCTGTTTTCTGTAATTGTATGGGAGATTTAGATTTATTATTTGTGGAGGTTAAGTCAGTTCGCAGCCTAATTTTCTTATCATTAAAAAATGTCCCTCTTCTTTCTGTTAATCTATCCTTTATAATTTTTGGAGCAAACAATTTTGCAGCACTTGGAAGAATGGCTTTTGATTTTATGATTTCAAAGGAGTTATTGAGGTTTTCATTTCTAATTAATTTATTAATTTTATCAGAATACAGAGCTACATATTTGTTGCAAAAATCCTTAATTATATAACCACTGTTAGTGTACTCGTCTGTTATATTGAGTTTCGTTAATTTTGTAACGTGATCATTTGGCACATCCTCACTATATTTTTCTTTTTCTTCTCCACTCCTCCGAATATCTAAAATTAATGAAAGAATAGAAACAAAAATTGAAATTGAAAATATGATTATTGATATAATATTACGATCTGGAAAATCAATTAAATCTGATATTAAACCAATAAAAAACAGAATTATACCTGTGTAATAAACCAACCTATACTTGAAAAGAAAGATGTGCACCTCATAAGTTGATCGAATTAAGTTTTTTATTTCAAATATTGTAGCTCTAATCATATTAAATCGCTCCCATAAATTTTCTTACTGAATGAAAAATATAAACTTTCGGTAAGATTTTTATTTGACATATATCTGCCTTAGAGAAGGTTTGTATTGATGTATTCTCTAAGGTTTATTTGTAAATTTCTTCTTTTTTTCTTTTAGAGAATAGAATTTTTTGTTTAATAATAAAGCACTAAAAATCATGAAAAAGGCATAGGGGGCATATATAGTTACACTAACACTTTAATACCTTTCATTGAAAATACTGCAATTATCAGAAGAGATTATTAGCATGCTAATAACAAGAAAAAGTGACTATACATCTATCAAGAGCAAATACTCTGAATGCATGGAGAAATGTAAGCGTTTTTTCCCAGGGAAACACCCATTTGAAATCAATAAAATTATCATACCACCGGGAGATTCACAATTCATATTTGCTCAAAAGGGAGCAATAGAGGTCATATATATAATGGTAGGAGAAGTAGAAATTGAAGTGGTTGACAGAGAACAAAAACAAAAAGAGTTGTTAAAGGAGGGGGATTTTGCTATATTTGATCCTGAAACTTTTTATACATTAATAAATCATTCAGAGAAGAGAACAGAAATCTTGAGAATCACATTTTTAGAGAAAAAATAAGTATGTTAAAAGATTTTCTCAAAACTTTTTTGCTATTTACTTTGAAATTGTATTATCCTATTCTTTTCTAATTTCATTAGGCAACTTTAAGATATAAACTGAAGTTAGTGTTTAGTAGCATTCTGAGTTTAAATAAGAATCTAAAGATTAAATGATATTCAAATAACTAGAGTTCTCCTGTCGCTGCCCAAATCCATTCATCTAATGATTTTTTAAAAGCTGGATATTCATCAATTGCTTCAATGTTACGTTGGTTTAGGATGAGTCTTGAGAGGATCTTTCTGAATACTGTAAAAGGTTTTTGGAGATAGAATAACTCATTAGGTTTAAGTATCACACTTTAACTATTAACTAGTGATAAGATTCTTATTCCTCAATTTCTTTCTACTTTTTTTCCTTTTTAATTTTCACCTAATGGGGTAAAGTTTTTCTTCAAATTTTCAGTTTCTTACTCATTTTCTCAGCAGCATCACGTTTAGCTGACTTTCTGTTTGATCCTTTTCCAGAGCTTAAATATTCCTTTTCGCCTATTTTTGCTCTGCATTGCATAAAGAAAATGGGTTCGTGATCATCCCCTTTTTTCTTTAAAAGAGAATATTCAGGAAGTTCTAATCCCTCTTTTTGGAAAAATTCCTGAAGTTGATTGATGGGATTATGCTCACAAACTGTTAGTTTAAGTATTTTTTCTCTCCCTATTTCATCATTTATCTCATTTTTAAAATGCTGAAGTCGTTTGAGAAATAGTTTGTTAAAAAATTCTCTTGTTACATCTACGCCTTTAGAGAGATAAAAAGCTCCAAAAATAGCTTCTAAACTATCTTCTAGATCAGTTTCAACTATTTTGTAATTAGAACCAGTTCTTAATTTCTTTTCAATTCCTAATTCCTTTCCTACTTCTGCTAATGTATTGGTTCTAACTAAGAGAGATCTTAGTTGAGACAAAATACCAACATCTTCTTTGGTTTCTTTATAGAGCCATTCAGCTGTTAGAGTATCTAATATCGAATCTCCTAGAAACTCCAATCTTTCGAAATTTAAAATAATTTGGTTTGGTGGGTGATAATTTGGATGAGTGAGTGCTTCAATCAACAAAGATTCATCCAATTCCCAATCTAGAACTTTGCATTTCTCTAAATCTATTTTCTTAGCTTTATTCATTAAGAATTCATTTATAACAGAGTTTTTAAATTCATTCCTTTGTTTTTAAGTATGGATTTTTCAAACCCTATCGATGATCTTGATTGGATCTATGGTTTATGGAGAGGCACTCATTCTGCTTACGGGATAGATTCTGAGTCCTACTTACAATGTAGAAAATTTGGAATAGATATTATAGAAATTAAGCAAATAAAATCCTCCGTTAAACCCGAGAAGTTACTTGAAAGGAATTTTCTCTTTTTTGACAAAACTAGAGAACAGATGAAACTAATCAGTTTTAATTCTGAAGGTTATATTGAAACATCCAATTTAATTATAAAATCTAGCAAAAAACAGGCTATTCTAACTAGTGATTTCGAATCGGGATATAATCTACCTCCCAATATGAAAATTGTTAAGGAATTTACTTACCACAGGAATGCAAAACAGCTAGAAATTAAAGTTAAAATGGGTTTAAAGGAAGAAATCGTATCTTATGGAATATATACTTTTTCTGGTAAAAAATAAAAAAAATAAACTCAGCAGTTAATTTGTTTCTATTGAGAGTATCATAACAATTATTAGATAAAAATACCCTTGTATAAACAGATTAGTCTTGCCTAGGGATTTCAAAATTTATTATTGTGAAAAAATCGCTGATGAAGTCTCAGAACATGTTGAGAGGTTCCTTAGTGATATCTATCAAATGCAGTTCAGATCTGTAGGTGTTAGAATCCCTCGACAAGTAGCCTGGAATACTGAAAGAAACGCTTTTGATGCGCAATTACTTCTAAATAATGCTCAATCAGAAGGATTATCCTTTTTTCTTTGGTTAATCGAACAATCACTAATTGTTAATACTGAGTATGTTTTCGGATATGGTGAGACTATCAAAGGAACAATTGTATCTACGGCTAGAATGGCAACTAGAACACTTATAGCCAAAGAAGTAGCTTTTCACGTTGGGATAGTTTTAGGTTTGAAACCATGCGTTGAGGAATGTTTAATGAAAAGAACTGATAGTTTTGAAGTTCTTATACAAAAACCCTCTACTTTATGTAACATATGTGCATCAAAGTTTCAAAGACTTAAAATGCGATACATTTAACCAAATTAAATAACTACTCTCAGAAAACTTTTAGAATTAACCCTTTTTATTTGTTCACACTAATATGTCTGATAATCTATTGGGTTCTCTTAATCATCTTGAAGAAATTCTTTTTCAAATTAATAACTTGATTCTAAAGAACAAGCTCTTTGATGAAGATGAGCTGTTAAGAAGCTTCAAGGTTCTTGGGGGTTTATATCTGACATCCTGTGCTGAAAAATACAACCTGATTGAACCTACTCTATCTTTTAAGAAGAAAATCTCAAAGATTTCGAGAGCTTTCCCTTCTTTATATGATATTGAAAAATATGACCAATTTTCTCAGATCTACCCTAAAATAATTGAAATAAGAAATAAGTTCGGCAATAAAATTGGTTTGGACCCTTTAGGGAATCTATATCAGAAGATTTTAACAAAAACAGCTAAGCAAGGAAAAGGAATAGTTTTTACTCCAATTTCCGTAATAAATTACATTCTTCATCAAGTAGGATTTCCTAACAGATATTCTATAATTGATACACAAAATATTATTGACTTATCATCAGGTTCAGGATTATTTCTAGCGCAAGCAATAGACTTACTGATTGAGCAAAATAAAGAAAAATTCACTGTAAATGAAATATCAAATTATATTCAAAAGTATGTTTTTGGATTTGATATTGACCCGCTAGCAGTCTATATCTCTAAATTTAATATATCACTAATACTAATTGAACGATTTAAAGAGAGATATAATTTAGAAATATCCTTCACTCCTAACATTTATCTAACAAACTCTGTGGACAAACAAGGAGAGAAAGATATTTTTGAAGTTAGGAAAGCAAAGAATCAGAGGTATGATTTTGTAGTTGGTAACCCACCTTATATTGAAGCAAAACGGATGGATAAACTGATTAAGAAGATTTGCTTACTTAATTTCCCTAAAGCTGCTAGAGGGCATTTTGATGTTTATTCTTGCTTTTTAGAACTTGGTACAGATCTGCTAAAAGCTAATGGAAAACTTGGATATATAATCCCCAGTAAATTTCTTAGTTCAAGATATTCAAAAGAAATGAGAAGATATTTCCTTGAACATAATCTTATTTCAGAAATTGTTGATATAACTCATCAAAATGTCTTTCGTCCAGCTGTTTATCCTATCATACTTATTTTAGATAAGAATAGATTGAATGATGATACTATCAAACTCGCCAAAAACGTCGATTATGAAGAATTACAAACAATGAACATCAAATCAAAGTGTAAATATGTTTCTGCAGATTTTTTTCATAAAACTACAAACAAAACCATTTTTCTTCCAGATTCAACTTCCCTTTCAATAATAGAGAAGATTTACAATGACTCTGAATATAGGTTAGGAGATTTAGTTAGATTTAGATGGTCAATTTCATTCCATCGGAGAGGATTACGAGAACATTTTGTATTTGAAAAATCAATTAGTACTAAATCCAGGAAATTTCTAGGTGGTAAACCATTTGGTGGAAATAGAGAAGTTGAACGATATGGTATTAACTGGAAAGGTTACTATTTGGACTATGATCATGAGAAAGCAAAAGGAATGAAGAATAACTTTCCTGAAATTGATATATTTACATCAAAGAAGATAATTATATGTCAACATGCCCTAAGGATGAGAGCAACACTAGATACTGAGGGTTATGTTTGTAAAGATATTTTCTTACTAGGACACTTGACTCAAAAAGCTAAGGACTTAAACATTAGTCTTGAACTTATTCTTTCTCTTTTAAATTCCGAATTGTTCAGCTTTTTGTATTCTATAATGTATTCAAGTACTGAGATAACTGGAAAATATCTACATTATCTTCCTATGTATCTTCATGATTTACCTTTTATAGTACCTAACGATCAACTAAATGAATTGCTTGTTCTGAAAGTGAACATTTTGCTTAAGCATGAAGAATTGATTTCCTCAGTAGATGAGGAAGTAGACGATTTAGTTTATGGTTTGTTTAAAATAAATGAAGACGAAAAAAGGGATGCACAAAAACATATAAGTCAATATCTTGTAAAATAACTTGAGTAAAAAATCTAACAGAAGAATCATTGATTTAGTAAGAAAGGGTTTTGAAATGTCAAACAAGGAAAAACCAACAATTGAAATTGATGAACGAAAAAAGATAGGTTTTTCTTCGCGGATCAAAGAATTTGGATTCAAACAAATTGAAAAAATAAAAAAAACTTCCATTTCATTTCAAGAAAAACTACAAAAGGGGGCTGGAAAATTTTGGATTTGGTTCAAAATCAAAAGTAAGGAATTATGGATTTTTCTGAATGAATATGTTTTTCACTACTATACTCCGATTGGATTCTTACTCCTGCTTGAATACTACATTTTTATCTGGCCTATTTTAAAATTTCTGAAGATTTTCTTCTATATAATATACCCTCCCAAACTAAGAAAATATACTATAAAGAAATTGAAAGCTTTTTGGCAAACTTTAGAAGTCAAGGTATTCCCTGAATTGATTAAAATTTCATTCATTATTCTAGCAGTTCTTTTCACTATTGTTACAGCTTTTGGAAAGTTAAGTCTAATATTATTTGACATAATTGTTCCCAGAGGTTTAAGAGAATTAGTCCCCTTGCTTCAGATGTACAGAAAATATGCTGTAACAGTTGCTAATTTTCTTTCTGGTAAAAAATCTAAAGAAATTCTAGAAGTTTCGCAGGAATTGGACGAAATAGTTCTAAGAGAACAAAGAATGATGAAAGCTTATCCTATTAGGAGAGCGTTTGGTGAAGTAATCAATGTAGCGATTGGAACTCCGATTATTATAATTGCAATCCCTACACTTGTTGTCAGGATATTCCGTATTGGCTATGCTATCTTTTTCTTTACATTTGAGCAATTGTCTACTCTCGGTCCTTTAGGTTCTCCCAACTATTTAAGATATCTTGATTTACTATATGTATTTGAATATTGGTTTAATATTAAACCTATCTGGACAATTACTCTCTTTGGAACAGGATTACTTGTTGTTTCCTGGATTGCTACAATTTTTGGTCCTATTTACGCTTTATTCCATCAATGCAGCTTATATCTTATGAGATGGGGAGCATATCGCTGGGCAAACATTTACAGAACTTTAGAAAACTTCTTCTCTTTACCCTACCATGCTGCAAAATCCTCTTTCAGCTTCTTTGATGCTCCACCAGTATCTACGGAAACGTTGGTGGATTTTAGATTAGAAATTATGGAGGAAGTAGATGCTATGAAACAAAAAGTTCAACAGCTTCTTTCTCTTGATCCAAGAAACGTTCCGGAAAGGTCGAAAAATAACTTAGAAAAACTACTAACTGAAGCTGAATTATCATTAAATGAGTTAGATATTTCAAAAATAACTAAGCAAACTGGAAGGACTTTTGCTTTAATTATCTGGTCTAAAGAATCCTCTATTTTTCCATGGATGAGACAAGAAGCTAAAGCAGGATTTGCAAAGAAGAATAATATGAGTCGAAAAGAAGTTGAAAAAGCATTCAAAGTGATTCTTACAAAAATAGAGGAAGGGTATATAAGCTACGACCTTTTTTCATCTGTTCTTATTACAGGAGCCCTTAAGGGAGTTGCAAAACAGCAAGTAAAATACAAACAAATAATGCCAGATGTTGAATATAATAAATTAGCAATTGCATTAGCTCTTGGTGCTCAACAGTTTATCAAGGATGAATTTACCTATAGACCTTGGTATAGAAAATTAGGACAGAAATTGGGAATTTCTCTTATTGCGCCTTTTATGCCCTTTGGAATGCTGTTATACATTTTCTATAAATATATTAGACATGTAATTATTTATTCATTTAGAGCAATAATTTCTATAGGTACAAGAAAAATAATCAAATTCTTCTCTCAAAGATTTAAGGAAATATCTGAAACATTAACCACAACCTATGATAACGTTCAGAAACGAGGAAAAACATTCAGTTGGAAAAGAGATTTGAATATTGATTTTGCTGAAATCTTTAAAAAAGGTTTCAAATTTTTGATTAAGCTCATTCCAATGATTATCTGGTTATTTTTGAAAGGAATTTATAGCTTTATCAGCCGAATATGGACAAGAAGAAGTATTGAAGAAATACAGAAAAGAGATTTTGAAAGAGAGTTAACCACAGAATCTTTGATAGCAATGTATGAAGAAATTTATGATAAGTTACTAATAACAGATTTACTACTTTCAAAATTAGAATAATTCTTTCATCAATTGATAGTTTCACAACTTTAAAATTTGTATAAGTGATTATATAATAATGGCTTCTTCAGAAAATAAGGGTGAATCAAAGGAAATTTTGGAAGAACAAGAAGAAGATGTCAAAGGAGAAGAAGTAGATAAAGAAGCTTTGAAGGAAGAATCTAAAGACAGAAAGATTTCATTTTCAATTATTGCTTTCCTTATTTCTATGATTTCTATTGGTGCAAAGTTTGCGATAGTAGTTTTTGATATTTTTATACCAAAAGCTTTACGAGAATATGTTCCATTCTTCAATATGATGAGAAAAATCACCCTTCCAATATCTGAAATAATGGCAGGCAAGAAATCAAAAGAGATATCCGAAGTTGCAAATGAGCTTGATGAACTTGAATTAAGAGGCCAGAAAGTTATGAAAGCTTATCCTTTACGTAGAACTATCGGTCAAGCAATGAGCATGGGAATATCGCCTATTATTTTAGTTCTAATCCCTACAATTATCTGGGGAAAAGGACTTGTAGGATATCTTAATAATTATTTACCTCCCGTAGTAAGTATTATGTTATTAGGTACATTAATGCTCTTAATTTCCTGGGTAGTAACCTTATTTGGACCTATTTATGTTGTTTTTCACAACTCAAGTAAATATCTATTGAAGATGGGAGCTTACAGATGGGCTTCAATCTACCAAGATCTAGAAAATATTTTTGCTATTCCTTATTATGCTGCAAGATCCTCCTTTTCTTTTCTTTCTTCACCACCAATTTCTAGTGAAACCTTTGATGAATTCAAGCTTGATATTAAAATAGAGCTAGATGAAGTGAAGAAAAAAGTCGAAGGTCTGTTAGCCCTAGATACTAAACACGTTCCTGACAGATCGAAAAAAGAGCTTGAAAAACTTCTCAAGAAAATCGATATCCCTCTATCAGAATTTGATTTAGCGAAAGTAAAAGATTCTACATCCAGAACCTTCGCTTTACTAATTTGGGCTAAAGAAGAGTCAATTGTCCCATGGAGAAGAAATGAAGCTTTAGAAAGATTTGCAATAAGAAACAGATTAACTGTTGAGGAAGCTGAAGAAGTATTCTATACGCTAAATAGAAAAAGAAAGAAAGAGGGACTTAAAGAAGAAACTATTAAATCAATTCTTATAACAGGAGCATTAAAAGGAATTAACCAACAAGAAGAAAAATATAATCAAATTATGGCAGATATAGAATCCAATAAACTTGCCATTTCCTTAGCTCTTGGAGCTGAACAATACCTTGAAGATATCTACAGACCTCTACCAAAATTTGTTATTATTTTAAAGTCTATTGGAGTATCTTTACTGGCAATCTTAATGCCATTTCTACTGATTATTCTAGCTGTTTTGTTATACATCAAACACTTGCTTTTTACTTTAGTAAAAACTATTTTCTCTAAGGGTACTATTCAGATCCATAAATACATTGGTAAAAGGTACTCGGAAATTAAGGAGAATTTAATAGAAACATATCAATCAGTAAAACAAAAGGGTAAAGAATTTAGTTTCAAAGAAGATTTGGATTTTAGTTTCAAGAAATTCTTTCTATCATTTGGTAAATATTTCCTTAAATTCCTATTATTCTTGATTAAACTTGTTACTCTTTGGCCATTCTGGAAATCTCTTTATGTTAGAATCGTTAAACTAATCCAAAGAAGAAAACCTGAAAATAAGATGCGAAGAATGTTTGAAAAAGAACTAACTACTGAATCATTGGTTTTTATGTATCAGGAAATATATGAGAAAATCATAGTTCAAAAATAATAACAAAATTCGACTACCCATATATGGAAAACAAAACTTAAAAATGAGATGCTATTTTCGTATAATGTCTCATAAAGATATAATGTGATAATTGAGCTGTAAACAGATGTCAAAAACTGATGAACCCATATTAAAAAAAATTGGTCCAGCGTTTGTATCTCTAGCAAATGCTGCTAGAGCATTTGATGCACCAGTAAGATATCCTGTTCTCTTTAGAGCTCCTTTCTTAGGAACTACAGGATTAAAAGGTACAATGGCATTTCCAAGAATGTCATCATTTGTTACACTTTTAGAACATTTCTTGGGATTATTTATTTTGTTTCCAATATTACTCTTCACACGTGGGTTTGGAAAACTGAAAGAAGCAATGAAGAGTTTCACTAAACTTGAATGGTTTTCTGTTATTTTCATCTCAGTAGGAGGTTCAGCACTTGGTCTGTTTTTCTTCTTAATTTCATTCGCATTAGGCAATCCAACAATTGCTATTTTATTACAAAAAGCTCAACCATTGATTACTTTTATTTTTGCTTATTTTATACTTAAAGAAAGACCAACCAAATGGTTTTGGGGAGCTTTAGTCTTATCTTTAGTTGGAATAGGACTAATTGTAACTCCAGACATAATCACAAGTACACAAACCTTCGATTATTCTGGTTTAATAGCCATTTTGTGCTCCTTAATAGCAGCAACTCTTTGGGGAGGTTCAACAGTTTTTGGTAGAATCTTGACAAAGAAAGTAGATTATTGGGATTTGACCTTGCTCCGTTATGTCGGTGGATTTCTATTTCTACTAATCTTCAATATAGCTTTATTTACTTACAACAAAGATTACTATGGCATGCTCGGTCAATCTGTGAGTGTTTTTGGACCATGGAGCTGGCAATGGCCTATGATTGTATGTATCCTTTTCTCAACTATATTTACTGGAGGAATATTACCTTTAGCCTTATATTATTACGGTCTTAGAAGATCAAAAGCAACCATTGCTGGTTTAGCAGAATTAGCTTTTCCTTTGTTGGCCATTTTAGTAAATTTTATCTTCCTAGGAGCAACTCTTAATTGGTACCAAGGTGCAGGAGCTATTATTTTACTAGTTACAGTATCAACATTATCATTCATTAACGCTAAAGAAACGGAAAAAAAACCCAATAATTTCATGGAAACGTAATCTAAATTACCAATCAATTCCAAAAGTAATCTCTAGAATATTAGGACCTAGAACTTTTCCATGATTGAAATTCAATAAGGTTATTCTATTTTTTAGATATGAGCGAACATCGTTCAAAAGAATTTCATAGCTACTACTATCAATTTCCTTCTCTAAATAAAGGGTTGCATTGAATATTTTCATCGCACTATCATACTCAATGTCTACTTCTGTAAATGAATGTTTGAAGAATTTTGATGAAAACATTTCTTGAATTTCATTATATCTTTCAGTTAAGAACCACTGAGGGACCAGTTCATCCTCTTCCTCTGCCACATCTTTGTAAGTCTCTTTCTTCTTTCCATGGTAGTCTCCTAATAGTTTGAAAATTAGCTCATTAACCCTGAGTAAGAGATAATCGTTGAAACTTTCACTTGTTAGAAGTCTCCCTTTAACATGTTCATAGTAATCACTGAACATTTCATCACTATAATGGATCATCTTAGATTCAAACCATTTTCCTACAATGTCTAGAATACTGGTAGTATCAAACTGAAAAACAAGCTTTTTTGGCTTTTCTTCATCACTCATTGAATCCATCTCTTATGAATGCAGTAGTGTATACATAGGATTCCTTGCTTATATAGTATTCTGAAAACCAATAAAATTTCTGAAAATCAGATACTTGTAGATGAGAAGGCATGAATTAAAAACCAAGATATCTATCCATCTAAGAATTTTTGATACTTGATAATGATTCTTGAACCAATTCTGTGTCATTCCATATCCAGTTATAATCGTAGCAAAGAAAGACTCAACCAAAGACCAAGACACTATCCTGTGTATTCTAACCCTAAGAGAAGCCACTTTTCATGTTAACATAATTAATTTTTGTTATGAAACCTAATATGTTACCAAAAAATGGAGAACCAGTCCATTTTTAGGGTCAATATGAAAATACTTATTTCTTTGTTTTGATTAATATTCTAATGGATTGATAAGATGAACTACATAAGCACAGAAGATCATGTAGAAAAGATTCTTTTTGTCGGACTTTCACAATCAGGAAAAACATCAATTATTCAAGTAGTTTTTGAGGGTATTCTACCTGAGTCTACTTTAAAGAATCAAGCAACAGGACGTATTAAAAAGAAGAAAATAGATTTTTCAGGAAAAATTATTAGTGTTTTTGAAGTTGGAGGACAAATTCCATTTCTAGAAGAATCATTTTCAAACTTTAAAGAAAGTGTTTATTCAGATGTAAAAAATCTGATTTTTGTTATTGATTCTTCACAACGTCATCATTTTCTGAAAGCTCTTTATTACTATAACCAAGCATGTTCACTTGCTCTAGAGTATAACAATAATGCTAAAATCACTATTTTAGCTCATAAAATTGATTTAGTTGCAGAGGAAAAGAAATCTGAAATTCTCAATGAAATTAAAAGTACTTTTAATGTAGGTAAAACGTTTGATTCAGTTATGTTTCAAACATCAATTTATGATGAAACTATCTTTGAAGTAATAAGCAGTATTGACGTCTGAATATCAATAATTACCCTGTTTTTATTGTGAGTATATTAAGATTTATTAGAGTAAATGACATAATTTATTATATAAGGGGATTTCATGCAGAAGAAAGCTTCATCAGCATATTCTATTTTATTAATTTTAGTATGTTTAAGTTCATCTATATATTATGTACCGACAATATCAGAGATAGAAGAAGATAGTTTTTTCGATAATGTCTCTGACACAATTGATGAGAAGGAATTAGAAACACCTGATGAAGTGTTAAATTACAAGATTAAGAAAATAGAAACTCCTGGAGATTATCAATTGAGAGGATTCTTTTCGCAAGAAGATTTTATTGATATAGATTCTGATGGAGAAGTTGTAGAGTGGGTAACTTACGAGGATATAGAAGATGAAGGATGGGATAGTCCTCATTTACTTAATCACAGAATCGATAGTAGCTATCAATTAAACCCAGACCTTTGGCCTGATCAAAATGAGACTTATTATTATTTAAAAGATAGAGATTGGCCCTATCCAGCATCTGCAATGTTTAGTCCTGTTTTTGAAGATGAAACCTATATTGATGGCAAAGTTCATTTTATGACTTTCCTAAGCACTGATTTTACTAGTGGAGAAGGAACCCAAGTAGTTACTTTCAGAATTAGACTTTTACTTTTCAATTCTACAGATTCTTCCACAAGTGAAATATTGTCTATAGTAGATGTTCTTCCCGAACAGATGTCCACACAACAGAAAACATATAGCTCAACTTTAAGTTCTCCTGTTACAATTCCTGCTGGTTTCAGACTCAAAATAGTTTATGAAGCTAAACTTTCAACACTAGAAAGAACTGGAAGAATGTATCTTTTAGCAGGAGATCAAGGTCCTGGAAATTTAGTTTGGAGTATTAATGATGGTGAGTACTCAAATAATTATAATATTGCTAAAACAGATTATTTGCTAGGTGTTCAGTTTAAAATGTTTGATTCTTCTTACCCAGATATTTCTGTTTCTGGTTTTGCAAATAATACAGTTTATCAAGAAAACAAAACCATTTCAATTGATGTATCTGGAGCTGTAGATAGCGCTTACAGATGGGATTTTGGATCATTCACAAGTTTTGACACTTCAACAACCACAAATTTACCATTTACTATGGGATGGCATAATCTAGAAATACGCGCATTAGATGAATATAACAATAATGAAACCTTAATTTATCAAATTGGTTACGATGTATCAACAATCAATGTAGTTCTTCAAAGCCCAAACAACAATTCTGTAATTGGTGAGGGAGATATAATAGATTTTAATGTCTTTAGTATAGATTATGCTACTTATGAATGGGATCTAAGTGGAACGCAAACGAATTTAACGTCACCAGAATATGAAATAATTGCACCAGCATTCTCAGGTTTGCACAATCTCACGATTAGAACATTCGATGATTTTGGTACTGAAGTATTCTTTTATGTTTTTGAATTTGATGGGACAACGCCTAATATTGAGCTTGTCAATTTAGTTAATAATACCCTACAACCAGCTGGAAAAGGTATAGATGTTAATATCACAGATCCTGGAGGAGTAGTTCAAGCATACTATAAGTGGGATACTAGGGATAATTTCACTTGGTATCCATTTGATGGAACCATCTATAGAACTTATTTGCCTGAATCTTCTGGTCAACACCTGCTCTATGTTTCTGCTATAGATAATTATGGGAATGCTATCAGTCTTAAGTATCGGTTTACATCAAATATTAATGCATTGTTAGTTGAATTGAGAAATGCTAACGACGATTCATACTATCAAGGAGGAGAGATTATTGAAGTTACCCTCACAGGTATAAATGGTACGATAATGTTTGAATGGAACTCTAATGGAGAACTAAATGGAACTAAGGATGCTTATTATTTCAATTCAACATTATTCTTAAATGAAACTAATGTTCTTCCAGATTTTCCTGTTGGAGAACATTATTTGACAATCAGAACATTCGACACTTTTGATGAGGAGCATGTCTTTTTGTTTAAATTTACTTTAGATCAAGAAGCTCCTGAGATTCTTACTAGTAAGGATGAGTATAACAATAAGAGATTTTTAAACTCTGATGTTCTAGAATTTACTTTTAACGATAATTTTACTTCACTTTCACAATTAGATGTAATTATGTCAATTGATGGAATAGAAAATCAAACATTAATTTACCCACATGAATTTGATCTTCTAGAGCTTTTAGATGGAACCTACAATCTAACTCTCTTTGTATCTGATATAGCAAATAACTATGCCACTATATCGTTTATTATCACCATAGACACTTTAGCACCCACAATTGAAATTCTTAGTATTGATGCCTTAGTTGAAGCACATGGAATCTACTATATACCTGCTGATTCTTTAGTTACTGTTTCAATTTTAGATGATGATAGTCAAATACTTAGTACATTCTCATGGGTAGGATCTGTTTATGATAATTTCACTGATTCTTTCATCTTAAATTTCGTTGATGGAACCTCAACATTGTATATTAATGCAAGTGATTCCTTAGGAAATGAAGCAGCAATAATACCAATTGTTCTGACCATTGACAGTCAAGAACCGGAGGTAGAACTAGATTCAGAAACAATCACTGAATTTACAAAAATCAATAATATAACTACAATATCGCTTCTTGTAGAAGATATATCAGAACATACACTAAAAACAGTAAAATATTCTTGGGATGCACTCCCTGGATTCTGGCAGAATCTTTATCCTTCAATTCTAGGAGAAGTAGATTTAGAAGGTCCAGTTGAGGTATTATATTCGAATGGTTCTATAGCGCTTTTGTCAATTTTTGCTGAAGACATTGTAGGAAATAATCAAACCTATAGTTTCAGTTTTATCATAGATATCGAACCTCCAAATTTTGATGCTTTCATTTATGATGAAGATTTAACTCAATGGGTAGAAATCAATAATGTTGACCTATATGCAATTCGTGGAAATGCAGAAATTTGGTTCACAAATATTAGTAGTGATTACTATACATCATTTTATTATTGGGATATAGAAGAAGATGCTCCAACCAATGAGACTACATGGATAGTTAATTCTCCAACTTCAGATGGTTTCCATAATTTAACTATTACACTGAATGACAACACAGGAAATCTAACCTCTTCTAATTCAATTGTTAAAACCTTCAATTTCTTTATAGATGATATAACTATAGATGTACTTGACCCAATCGATTTATTAAGTCAAACTCATCAATTAAGTTACAAAGACACTTTCAACTTCACAATATCAATCTTTGATGGTTTGGATAATACTTCTGTATCTAATTTAATCTGGCATAATGAAAGTTTGAACAACAATTTGAATTTAATAGTTTTAAACAATACAATTGATAATATAACTTTTGAATTTTCAATTTATGCGAACAATATTGGTCTAACAGATTTAGTTTTCGAATTCTCTCAATTAGGAGTAAAAAGACACACAATGGTTGTTAGTCTAGATATTGGAAGAAAAGAAGGAAGTTTAACGATTCTGGAAAATGACGTTTCAATTCTATATGGGAAGAGTTTCAAAGTAAATATAACACTTGAGGATGAGTTATTGAATGAATTGATCATCAAAAACATCTATGTTAATAGTCAACTCGTTGTATTCCAAGATATGGGAAGCAATGTTTATTCTTTTGAATTCTATCCATATTTACATGGAATAACTAAGGGGGATTACACTTTACTAATAAAAGCTGAATCTGATTTCTACTATGGCGAAACCAACGATTCCTTTTCGTTTGATTACGAAGTTATACCATTAACTCTTATACTAACTGTAGAAGCTTCTAGTCTGGAGATTATTGAGGGTTCACAACTAGTACTAATTGCATCACTCACATACCAAAATGGAACTCCTGTCCAAGGACTAGAAATTCGATTTATAATCTATATTTTCTATAAATCAAGTGTATCTAATGTTTATGCTGCTAATGGAAATCATGATTATATAGAGAACTTGACTGATACAACAGACACAAATGGACTAGCATCAGTTTCATTTGAAATGACAGAGGAAATAGATTATATAACCTTTTCAACATCTTTTGAAGGAGATTCTATTTTTGATTCTATTGTTAAGGATTCAGAGGAAATTATTATAACTATTAAACCTCCTGTTCTAGCGAGCTGGTTATTATATGTTATAATTGGAGGAAGTGTTTTAGCTTTAGCGATAGTTTCTTTCATTGTTTATCGAACAGTTAAATCTACACCATTTGAGATAATCTTGTCAAAAATACAAGATCAAGATGTGACAATGAAACTAAATGAATTATGTCCTGGAGGATTTCTAACCATCTTTGACCAACGTAGGGGTGCAGTTCCTATAATTACAGAGCATTCTTTAGGTTATGAATATGGTTCTAGAATGACTTTAGAAGTTGAAAATTTCATATTAAAAGTGGGAGATCAAGCGTTTTCTGCATTAGGATTTGAAGAAACAATTCAAGGACGAAGACTTGGTTCTATTACTCTTCCAAATGAATCAATGTTAGGTTATATTCATGGAATTCAACTGAAGAACGAAAAAGCTAGGGGTGGATTTGAGAATTTATTAATTACAGTCTTAACTGATTTAGAATTTGGTACATTGTTATTAGCTTACCAAGAATTCTTACATTCACATATCGACCAGTTGAAGTCTCTGTTGGTAAAGAAGAAACCTTTAGAAGAAATTCGAGAACAAATTAGTCAAATTAGAAGACAAGCAACTAAAATAATTTTAGCTGCTCAAGAGCTCGAAAAATAAGTCTAATAATCGAAGATAACTTTAATTGCATGACTTTTTCTCTTATTGAAAGCAACTTTAATTGCTTCTCTGAATTCAGATATACTGTATCTGTGAGTAATAATTTCCGATATTGAAGGAGGAATCTTTTTGGTTTTAAGCAATTCAATAACAATTTCAAATGTTGATTTCTTTTCTCCTTTCCAGTCTTCAGTTCCATGGATTAAAGACCCTAACAAGTCTACTTCTTGATACCATACTGACGTATAATCCAACTTACCTTGTTTCAAATCAATACCTAGTACCATCACCTTCCCTTTTCCTTTGGCCCATCTCAACGAATTTTGGATTGTTGAAGCTGTTCCTACGCAATCAATAATTATATCAAATCCACCTAAAAATGTTTTATTACTAAAGTACCCTTGATATTTTACTGCGTTTGTTTTATCCTCCAAGTAATCTTCAATATTTTTACCTATTATGACTTCATCAGCCCCAAGTTTTCTTGCTGCTTCAGCTTGAAAATCATATTTAGCCATAACAGATGTATTTGCATCAGGGTTTATAGCTTTAATACTTGCTAGAGTGCACAATCCAATTGTTCCAGCACCAATAACTAGTACATTATCTTCAGCTTGTGGTTTAGCTCTTAAAACTCCTCGTAGAGAACAAGAAAGAGGTTCAATTAAGACTGCTTGATCATTAGTAATTTCATCTGGTAGAGCAACCAGTTGATTTTCATGATATTTGAAACCTGTTCCCCAACCACCTGCTGCATCATATTCAGTAAAGTCTGCAAACTGTCCTGCTTTTTCACATAACCAGAAATCGCCTTCATCACATCGAGGACATAGATTATCTTGTTGGTGCAGAAAACAAGATGGACCTTTTTGTACAACAACTCTATCCCCTTTTTTCAATTTAGAAACTTCCTTACCTATTTCCACAATTTGACATACACACTCATGACCCATATGTCTAGGAGAGGGTGAAGGAACAATCGTAGGTGCAACATTTAAAGCAAAATCCAGATCAATAAGATGCAAATCTGATCCACAAATTCCACCTATAAGAGTTTTAGTAAGAACTTCATTCGGATTTTCTAATTCAAAGGAATAGTTTTTCTTATGAATGATAGGTCCCATACGAGAAAAAACTACTTTTTTCCATAAAGTTTTCAAAATTTTAGATGCTAAGAATTTAGGAACAGATGGATCAAAATAAACAATTTCAGCTTCCATAGAAAAGAGAAACCTAACTTGTTTTTATATATTTAGGGTTAATCAATGTGATAGAAGATACTTTTATTCTTCTTCAAATACCCATGTCGCCAAAGTCGTTCAAGAACATCAATAATATCAGAATAGAAATTTTTAATCTCGGCTTTAATGTTCAACCTAACGGGAATATCATGTGCTTCAGCATAGTAATTAAAATACTGGAAATCAAAAAATGTAAGCTCTGGTCTTGAAAATTCCCAATCTAGAAGTTTGATTTTACCTTCATTAACAATGAAATTAGCAGGTATTAGATCCCCATGAACGTGAGTTAAATGTTCAGAATACTCATCTAAAATCTCTACTTGTCCATGGGTTAACTTCTTCAGTTTTTCAATCAGCTTTGGAGGATACTCATCACTTGAAGACTCATAAAGTTGAGCAATTTTTGTATAATATTCAATTACATCTTCTTTAATTGCATTCTTTTTTTGTTTAGACTTGCGGTGAATTTTCTCAATAATGTTAGTTATTTCCAAAGGATCTAATAGGTCATAGTCGACTAAATGCAACTCCTGTCCCAACAAATATTCATAAACTAAAATTCCAGATTTGTTCTCCCAGATTATCTTTGGAGCAATGTCTCCACCAAATAGTTCTAAGGAGTGTTTTTCTCGTTCAAATCTTAATTCAGACTGGTAAATTTCATTTTTAGAAAATATTTTGCAGACAGCTAAAGGCTCTCGTTCATTCCCTGAAATTAGATATTTTTCATTCGTATAGCCCTTTTCAATAGGTTGCCAGCTGAATTGCTGATAATTTTTAGATAGTTCAATGATTGCTATTTCTATATCAGTTTTCAAGTTTTCAGGAATCAAATTAGAATGACCTCAGATGGGAGAACCTGTAGTTGTATTTCTTTATTTGCTGCAGATACTATATTAAGCATTTCCTTATTGCAATCAACTTTGATGTATTCAAGATGAGCATCCTTAAGATCAACTACAATCCTGAAATTTTCATCATCTTTTTCTATGATAGATTTAATTCTACCAATAAATTCTATAACTTTGCTATCTTCAGAAAGAGTACTTACAATTTTAAAAGATGAAGGAGGTATTCTTATTCCAGTTATTTTTCTATTAACTTCGTAAGGAAGAGTGATTAAACCAATTGGAGTTGAAACCAAGGAATTACCATTATTAGTTTCTAGATAATCAACTGGCCAAACATTTGAAGACCCCATAATCTTGGCTATTAGATAATTTCTAGGATTTCTATCTACCTCAATTACACTTCCTATTTGTTGAATCTTCCCGTCATACATTAGAGCCACTCTATCGCTAATTAATCTGCTCTCTTCTTGGTTATGAGTGACATATAGTGTTGTAATGCCAGTCTCCTTTTGTATTCTTCTTATCGTTAAAGCTAGGGATTCTCTACCAGAAGCATCAATACTTGACAGTGGTTCATCCAGAAGCAACAAATTTGGTTTAATTGCTAATGCTCGGGCTAAAGCTACCCTTTGTTTTTGTCCACCACTAATTTCACTTGGAAATCTGTTCAATAGGTCTTGAATTTGTGTGATCTCTGCAATCCATGTGATTCTTTCTTTTATCAATTCTTTTGACAATTTATGAGCTTCTAAACCAAAGGAGATATTCTGCTCAACCTTCATATGTGGAAAAAGAACCTGTGCTTGGGGAACATACCCTATTTTTCTCTTTTGAGGTGTATAGTTGGTTATATCTTCATCATCAAAAATCACTGTTCCTTCTTCTGGCTCTATTATACCTGCAATAATCTTCAATAAACTCGTCTTTCCACATCCACTTGCTCCTAGAAGAACCAGTAATTCTCCGTCTAGAATTTCGATTTCAAAATTTTCGATTATTAGCTTTTTTTCGTATTTCATAGATAAATTATTTAATTTTACATTAACCATTTCTACACCTTCAATTCAATATCTCCAAATTTGTTTATCAAATAGAAACATAAAGCTGTAATCAATATTAGAACACTTGCCATTGCAGTTGAAATTTGTAGTGTTTGAGAACCTAACAGATTGTATATACCTATTGATAATGTTTCATAATTAGCTCTTGCTAGAAGAAAAGTAGCACCAAATTCTCCTAAACTAATCGCAAAAGAAAAAATTCCTCCAACAATAATTCCTCTTTTTATCAATGGAAACTCAATTTTTCTAAAAACCATCACTCTAGAAGCTCCTAAAGATGAAGCAACGTTCAACAATTCAACATCAATTCGATTATATGCAACTAAAATTGATCTCGTTACGAAAGGTATACTGATTAGAACATGAGACATTATTATGAAAATCCAGACTGAATTATAATATGAATTCAACCCGCTATAATTAAGATAAAGCCCTAATCCCAAAGTTATCGAAGATGTTGCCATTGGTAGAATTATGAGATAAGAAACTAAGCTTTCTGAAACTGATCTTTGGTATTTTTTGATACTATGATATCTATTTCTAAGTACAAAAACTATCAAAACAGAGAGTATCAGACTTATAACGGCAGCTACAGTAGCAAACAACAAGGTATTTCCAAAAAGCCTAATCGTGTTCGTATTGAGAGGAGTTATTTTCTGCTGAGTAAAAATCTGTGAGTATCCCCAAAATGGGGAATCAACAGAAGATTTTGGAATAAATGATTTTACAAAGATAGCTATAATTGGAGCAAATGAAAAGAGAATCACAATAAAAACAAAAACTATGGAAAGAGATATTCTAACTATACTTTTCCAGTTTTTTCCTTTTAAAGAGAGTCTTTCAGTTTTAAGACCCTTTTCTTTACCTTCTGCCATTTTTCTTGATTTACGTTCAACAACCAAATAGAGAATTATTACTAGACTATTAATAACTAGTTGAATCACAGCAAGGGAAGCTCCTTCTGAAAATTTTAACAAATCAAATGATTCATAGATTAATACTTCAAGTGTATAAAAGTTGAAATTTCCTAGCTTCATTACAATTGCAAAACTATTGAATGTATAAATGAAAACTAATAATGATGAGGATATAATTGCATTTTTTATTTGTGGAAAGATTATCTTCTGGAAGGTTTTACTTTTCCCAACCCCAAGGGTTGATGAAACTTCAATTTGTTCATTATCTATATTTTGCCAAGCAGGAATTGTTAGTCTTATAATTACAGAAAGGTTGTAAAAAACATGTGCGAGGATTATTCCTTGAACCGTTCCGTCAATAGCAACTAGAACATTGCTAGAATTTGTTATATTCTGCCAGAGTAGATTTACCCATCCTCCTTGACCATATGTAACTGTAAATCCAATTAATACAATAACTGGTGGTAAAACGAAAGGAATAGTGAGCAAATTGACAATCAGTTTTTTTCCTTTAAATTCATATTTTGCAAAGAAATATCCAATAGGTAATCCAATTAATAAACACAGTACAGTCGATAAAAACGCCTGGAACAAAGTAAAACCCAAGAATTTTAGATTAAAAGGATCACTCAGAGTTTCCCAAAAAACCTGAAAACCATTTCCAGAATCTGAACTTAATGCTGTTTGAAATATTCTAACTATGGGAATATAAAAAAAGGCTAAAAGAAAGGAAATTAATGCTATAATTGACAAGCTAATAATGAACTTATTTGATAATCCTTCGAAATTTCTAGCTTTCTTTTGAATAGATCTATGCACCTGTTTACCGCCTTCTCAGTTTTTATGTTTTTTAATTATAACATAAGCAATTGAAGCGGTTAATATTGATAGAACAATTCCCAGGAAATTACTGAAAGGGGCTACTTCAGTCTTCCAATCACGCTTCCACCCCTCCAGATTTTCTTTTAGAAGTTCTGAAGATATTAGATTATTAAGAATATCAACTTCATTTGGATTAATTGAATTATCTATAAAACAGCTGGAAATAGTTGCATTATTATGAACAGGATACATCCAGTTGTTTAGTGGGATATTATCTTGCAAATCTTTACTCAAGAACCAGTCAATAAACTGTTTACCAGCATAAGGGTGAGGAGAATTATTCACTAATCCTATTCCTTCAATTTGTAACCAAGCATTATCTAAATTATGTTCATGAGAAAGTAATGCTGCTGAAGGTGGGGGGTTACCTTCACCCACACCATAGATGGGATGACAAACATCATAAGCTGGACTAGTTCCATAAGAAACCATCATTGGTCGATTTTCTTCTTCAGTATAATAGATACTAAATGCATCTCCCCAGCTTGAAACTATTCTAAGGTCCTTTTTAGCTTCTTTCCACCAATCTCTCCAATTTTGACCTAATAATCCTTCAAAACCTATATTAGAATCTCCATATACAGCTATTGTCCATAGTAAAAAACCGAGTCCTGGGGAACTAAAATTAGGATTCTGAACAACCAGTTTCTTAGCCAAATCATAATCTAATATATCATCTAATGTCAGATTAGCTAACTCTGGATTAGTTGTTATATTAATTCTGTTTACTGAATGCCATAAGGCTATAACGCCCATATCATAAGGTAAGACATATTTCTCAGGATCAAGATTATCTATAATCATCTGAGATATGTTTGACAGTGCTGGTGAATCATAAGATTGAAGAATCTCTTCTTCTTTTGCAGTATGTATTAGAACATTATCTATCCCAATCAAAACATCTGCTACAGGATTATCCTTTTCCAGAGCAGCTTGAGTGACTATTGAATTTGCATCAGATAACAGTATAACTTGTATATCATCTTCAAGAATTCCGCTATAGTTTGAGAATCCAGAAATGAAATCATAACCAGGGTCAGCAAGAAGAGAATCATAGGTATAAATAACTAAGGAATAATCTTCAACAGCATGATTCAAAGCTTTGGATTCCATGCCAACAGACGTTAAAAGCATAATAAAGACTAGACAAAGTGTGAAGATCTTCCTCATATTATCATACTAACACATGTGAGAGAGATTTTAAATATTAGGGTCACTATATAGGGGGGTTATGCTATTTC
>DXJF01000052.1 GCA_019057375.1 Candidatus Heimdallarchaeota archaeon | reverse complement strand
GAACCTTAGTAGCAGGTTTTTTGGCAGTAGGTTTTTTAGCAGTAGGAACCTTAGTAGCAGGTTTTTTGGCAGTAGGTTTTTTAGCAGTAGGACCCTTAGTAGCAGGTTTAGTTTCTTTAGCACTAGCAATAATCTTTTTGGCTATAGCTTTACCAATGCCTGGTAACTGAGATAATTCTTCTGTTGTTGCTTTAGCTAATTTTTCTATTGTATTATAACCACAATCTTCTAATGTTTTTGCAGCTTTAGATCCAACACCAGATAATTTTAGAAGCTCACTTTCAGCCATTATTTTTACACCTTTTTAACAATCAGAAATCTGGAAAATAGTTTTAAAAACCTTTAGATTGAAATGATTTTTCAGAAATAACATAGAATCATAACATTTCAACTGAATCTAAAGAAACTTAAAATATGAGTAAAGTATGAAACTATAATTACATAGGGCTAATACTTTGGTGATTACATTGAGTGGTACTATTCTTCTGACAGGTTTTGAACCATTTGGGGGTTCAGACACTAATCCTTCTATACAAGCATGTAGACAGTATGAATATAAAGTAATAGAGGGATATATAGTAAAAGTCTCTGAAATTCCCTTGCGATATAAAGAGATTCGAATTACTATTGAGCAACTAATCCAATATGAACGTCCTTTAGCTGTCATTTGTACAGGGCAATCATCCCAATATGGAATATCTCTAGAACGTGTAGCTATTAATATTGCTGATGTGATCAAATCAACATACAACTGTGGAAAATCCCCAAAGAACGAAATTCTATCAAAAGATGCTCCAGCAGGATATTTTTCTACATTACCTTTACAACAGATAAAAAGAGATTTGGAAGAAAATAAAATTCCTGTTAATATTTCTAATAACGCAGGCTCTTATGGATGTAATCAGATTTTCTTCCATTTAATGCATTTTATAAATAATGAAAACCTAAATATTTCTGCAGGATTTGTTCATGTTCCATCTTTACCTGAACAAGTTGTTGGTAAAAATCTTCCTTCAATGTCATTGGAACTAACAACCAAAGCTCTAGGAATCATTATTTATTCAACAATTAAACATATAGAAAAATCTGAGAAGTGATAATATGAAAGAGTACGAATATCTAGCTCTGAAAGATTATGAATTCATAGAAATGATTGATGCTATTTCCAGAGAAAGAAATACCCTAAAGGTGAAGAAAAAAATAGAGAAACAAATTACCTTATCATGTCAAGTAGCTATTCCTGTAGCTTTTATCAAATTCTTCGTTCATCAACAAAATGGAAACCTTAAAGTTCATAGAAAAATCAGCTGGTGGCCATTATTCGCATTTACAGTCCCTTTATTATTAGCACTTGAAGGTATTATGATTGGTATTTCTTTTACCGTTGACAGCCAGATATATTTTAGTTACATTTTGATAGCTTTAACATGGGTCATCGCGATTATCTTCCTAACATATCAGATATTCGAAGAATTAGATCTTATTTTGAAAAAATTATATCGAGTTGAGGTGTAGACTACGAAAATTGATATGCACTGTCACTCCAATTTTTCTGATGGTATTTATTCCCCGGAAGAATTGCTTGAGTTAGCTCAAAAAGAAAAATTACAACTATTTTCAATCACTGATCATGATACAATTGAAGGAACCAATGTTGCTGAAAAGATGTCAATTAATTATTCTTTTGCTTATCTTACAGGAATTGAATTATCAGCAAGATATGAACAAACAAAAATAGAAATTTTAGGATATAACTTTAATTCTACAAGTACAAGATTACACGAGAGAATGGTGTTTCTTCAGGAAAAAAGAAATGAAAGAATCTTCAAAATCTTAAGGAAATTAAACGAAATGAATCTAGATGTTACTTATGATGATATCTTAAAGCAAATAGGAAGTGGAGTTAGTCCTGGAAGACCACATTTAGCAAGAGCGATGATCGAGAAGAAAATTGTAAAAACAATAAATGAAGCTTTTGAGAAATATCTTGGAAACGAAAAACCAGCTTATGTCCAAAGAGAAACAATAACCCCACAAGAAGCAATAGAATTGATTCTAAGTGGGAAAGGTACAGCTGTTCTTCCTCATCCATTGCTTGTTGAGGGTGACAATCTACAGAAATTAGAGGAATACCTCGAGTTACTAATATCTTGGAAACTTGAAGGAATTGAAGTTTATTATGATTACAGCCATATTGAGACATTTCTTTCAAAAAGGAAAATTAAAGCAGGAAACGAATTTCTTAACGACTATTGTAAAAAGAATGATTTACTAATAACAGGAGGAACAGATTTTCATGGAGATTCAGGTAGGTTAGGTTCTGTTCGAGTTCCCAAAGAGGAAATTAAGAATATTCTTTCCTACTTTAACTTATGAAAATCCCATACTTTTAGTAATAGTTCAGGATCATCTGAAAAAATCCCATCTATTCCCCAGTTAAGGAGATTTATCATTTCTTGTTCATCATTAATTGTCCATGGATGAACAGCTAAATTCCATTTGTGAGCTCTTTCAATACTTTTCTGAGTAACAATTTTCAAAAAATTATATTTCATAGGTACTTGAAAAGCACAGAATTTTTTATGGGAGAATAATGTAAAGTGACCAAGAAAAGCTAATACTTCTAGAGGGCTTGCACTTGTAGGAACACGCCATTGTTCGCTTATATCTCTAAATCTCTTGACTTGTTTATGGTGAAATGATCCCAATAAAACCCTATCGTGTGCATTTGAAGAAACGATAGCATCGAGTATGTTTTTAGGAGCTTCTTTTAATTCATTTTTGATGTCCAGATTTATTCGAATTTTTGGAAATTTATCAAGAAATTCTACAAGCGAAAGAATCTTGAAATCTTTGTTTCTATAAGGATATTCCCCACTTCTAGAATCTTGATACCAATAGCCCAAATCATATGCTTGTAATTCATCAAAAGTATAGTCAACAATTGAACCAATTCCATTGGTAGTACGATCTAAAGATTCATCATGAAAAATCACAGGAATACCATCTTTTGTCAACCGAATATCTGTTTCCAGAACATCTACATCCAAATCATAAGCTTCCTTGAAGGATTGATATGAACTCTCTGGAGTGTAAGCACTTCTCCCTCTATGGGCCATAATCAATGGTCGGTCATTTCATAGAAATGAAACTTCACTTCTTAGATAAACGGGACTTTTCATCTTAGTTCACATTATTCATTTATTGTAAACTATTTCTCTTCTGCCTTATCTATAATCTCTTTTATTAGATAAAGTAATTGTTCCATCGTTTTCTTCCCTATGTCCAAAGATTTTCCTGGTTCATGGAATAACACATTCCTCTTGAATCTGATTTCATGTAGTAAAGAAACAGCGTCTTTTGTAATCATTCTATTCTTCTCTAAAATATCAATTAATTTTATGAAATTAACTTCTTCCTTCTCTAGTTCTGGATTTAAGTTGATTAAGGTTTTTCTGAAGACAGTTTCAAGAGTTCGATAAATAAGTAAGAAAGATAATGTTTGTTCTTCACTTCTGATTTTATCCCATTTAGAAATCTTTTCTTGAATATAATCTAAATCTGCTTTGATTGCTTGTTCTTCTTCTGAAGTCAATATTTGACTGGAAATGATTTGTAACAGAGGGTCATATTTGAATTGTTTCTCAATCTGTTCTTTTGCTTCTTCAGGTATTTTAATTTCTTCTAATACTTCTTTATATAGTTTCCACGCTATAGATTTAGCCATTTCATCTCTATAATGCCAAGATATAGTCTCAACCATTTTAGATAGAAGTAAACTCTTCTTGGCTTCATAAATTACACTCGACAATTCCCTTTGAGTTCTTCGAACAAAAAGATTACTTATTGGAAATTCAGCAATAGACAAAATTTGAATCAATCGTCTTTCTCTCTCAATTTCAGGTTCATAATAGATAATTGGAACTATCCTTGGAATTAGACGACATAATGTTCTAGATGATGTAAAGAAGAGAAATAAACCAAAGAAAAGTAACAATCCAAAAATCAGAGAGAATATAAGTACATTAACTGAATTTGTGATTTGATCCAATTCAATGAAATCAAGTTTAACACTCGTTCCTCGCAGAATAATGACCAGTATCAAGTTCATGAAGAGTAATGCAGAAGTAACTCCACTAAACAGGAATAGTGATTCATTATATGTTAACAACCTTTGATTTCTTGAACCGTGGCTTCTATCAATGAAGTTTTGAGAATATTGTTTCCTTGCTTCTTTAACCAAATCTGGAATAACTTTTGTTTCAATCTTGTTTTTCAAAAGCTTTATTTCCTTATCTTTAAGAATATGCTCCATGTCTTCAAGAGGAACAGCTTTCTCACGAATCTTTAATCGCCTTGGCTTAAGGAATATACGTTCTAGATTGGTTTTCAGATTATTAGTTATGTGTTTCTTAACTCCTCCAAAGAAGAAAACCAATCTTGGTGATATAATATAAAGGAAAATAATAGGTATTATTAGAAAGATGAATAAAAGCAGTGAGGAAAATTGATAATCCTGAGTTCGTAATCCTGTATAAATTACATATACAAAAATCTCTATTAGAAAAGGTAGAATTAAACCAAATAATACCCTAAGCAACATATACCATATATTAACACCCGGTTTAGAACTAGTCAAAGCTTGATAAGTCATTGATAAAAAAGTCAGAAGGTCATATAAATGCTTGATGGTCGATATTATCCGCTATAAGAAGTTTTGAAATTTTGGATTGCTCTTCCTTAATCCATTCAATTTCACTTTCTTTGTATAAGTTATATTCAATCAAATCATTAAGACAAGCATACCTTAACCTTTCGAATCCTTTGCTTGCATAGAAGCTTGATTCCTCTAAAAGTAGATGACGTCCATTTTCACAAATTTTAGAAAAAGACCAATCCAAAGGGAATTTGATTTCAAATTCCTTATTATCGATAAAGAAATAAGGGGCTTGAAATGCTAAGAAATAATGTCCCGAATTAGCAAATCGATTACTCAAAGAAATAAATTGCTGTACTTTGAAAGAAGAAGAAATTTTCTTCTTTTCTTCTATTTCTTTTGTTAAAATGTGTATCAAAGCAATCATTTTTACCAAGGATTGTTCATCTAAAGGATAATGAACTCTTTGAGGAAAATATTTTCGTGATTCTTCTAGATCAATATCTAAGACTTTCTCTTCTGGAATTAAGGTCTTCTTCTTGATATGATTTTCCTTTGTTAGTTTTAAGAAAACTAGTTCGGAACATATCCTGAAAAGATCATCCAATCCTTCCTTCTTATTAAATTTGAGTATCTGCAAACTGAACCGGTTTGACCATTTATCTAAGAAGCCTAGATGTGGACAAAAATTACCATTAGAACCTAGATATGTTAACAATGAATGATTGTGCTTCACTAAGTTTTCTATTTTTGTAATGGGTATTTCTAAATCAAAAGGAAGAAAGAGAATTTTATCATTGAGACTCCTTTTGACTAAATTTTCAAATGCTAGTATAGAGCTACCAGAATGATTTTTATCTCTATTTACGATGTGAATCGGGAAATCTTTTAACTCATTTGCTAAATGAATATCTTGAATTTCATAGTTAAATGGGAGAGAGATAATAATCTCATTAACAAATTTCTTCATTTTTCTAATTTGATGAGTAATGAAGTGCTCCTTGTCTTGAGAATTGCTTTCATAACCTACAATCAAACCTGTGGTATTCTCTTTTGAATGCTCATGTTTGGAGGTTTTCTTTCCCACTTCTTCAAGCAAATTTTTTATTGAACTATGCATTTACTTTCCTCAACTGACGAAATATTCCAAAATATTCTGTAATGTTTTATTTACTTCAGTACTAAAGAGAATATCATATTTACTAACAAATTCATCTATAACCAGTTTACTACTTTCATAGTCATTATAATTACAATATAAAAATTTGATTGTGGTAAAATCAATTGATTCATCAAGTATTTTCTCTGCCCAGAGTAATAATTTAGGATATTTTTCATCTTTAAATCCCTCAATAATGAGAAAATCAGGATCAGAAATATTTGAAATTTCTGTTATTAGCCGCTCTAGCTTAATCTGCTCGTTTATAGTTATTTGGGTGGTGTTATCTAAAACCACAGCTGAAAGATTAGTACCTGCTTTAAGAAACTCATCTGAATCCTTTTTAGAAAAAGAGTAAGAATGTTTCCTTGACGATTTTATTGTAGCACAGCTAAAATTCTTCTTCAATAGTTTCTCTAATAATAAGCAAATTATAGTTGTTTTTCCGGTACCAGCATACCCTATGATTTGCAGAATTTTCGGTTTGATCATAAGATTACACATTTATTTTGTCTATTATTTCTGAACCATATAAAATAAAATAGAGTAGTTAGAAGAATAATTTCTCCTTTACTCATCTATTTCTTTTTTGAGAGCATTAGCCCCATAAAGTAGTTTCTTAGCTGATGTTATGCCTATTCCACGGATTTTACTCAACTCCTCAGGAGTAGATGTAAGGATTTTCTCTAAAGAATCAAATCCTCCATCTTTGAGAAGCATTGCAATTTTATCACCAACACCCATTATGTCTGTAACCTTCAAATCAGCTATTGTTCTTTTTTCCAAAGCTTCGAAATCCTCTATCGTAGTACCATCTTCTTCAACTTCGATTTCAAATGGTAAAATCTCTCTCTCCTTGAATGAAGCTTTAGCTTCAATTTTATCAGCTGTTTTAACTTCTTTCTTTCCTGTTGAAGGTGGCACAGGGATTTCATGCTCTTTTGGATCTATTTTTGCAAACGGTTTTACTTCTTGAATTTTCTTTTCCTGTTCTTTAACAACTTCTGAGGGTTTCTTCAACACTTCTTCCTCTTCTAGTTTGAGTAAAATTTCTGAAGGAGGAACTAATTTATGCTGTTTTATTTCTTTTTTTGGGGCAGCAACCCTAGTTTTTTTTTCTTCTGGTATTTGGCTAGGTTCATCGAAAATTGATTTTGAAATTACTTCGATTATCTCTCTTTTCTTTAAATATTCACTAGGACGAAGCAAATTATTAATTGGAGGTTCTTCTTTTTCAGTTTTCTCAAATGGTTTTGTAACCACAGGATCCCCTGATACCTTTGGATAATCTTCTGTTTTTTCTTCTACAATTTCATATGCTGTTTCCCGTGTTTTCAACACTTCACTAGGTTTAAGTAGATTATTGATAGGTGGTGCTTCTTTTTCTTCCTTAACTTCAACTTTCACAGGTGGTAAAAGACTAACTTCTGGTGAAACTGTTTCCTCTGATTTGAAAAGTTCACTAGGTTTAACAACAGTATCATCCGGCGGTTTATCTGGTCGAGCTTTTTCAACAATGACCTCTTCATCTGGTTTTACAAGCTCTCCCAACATATGTGCACCAGTTGCTTTAGCGGGTTTGGGATCAATCGGATCAAAATCATTAGTTCTTACTTTTGCTTCTCGTATTGCAATACCTGAAGAATGTAAAGATGTTCCTGTCCCTAAGTTTCTAACAGCTTCTATCATCTGATAGAAATTTATGTTTGATATCCCAATATCAGAAAAGTATTCTGACAACCAATTTGAGAATCTATGAATGTTCACTTCAGATCCCAATTTTTTCTCCCAATAGTTGATTATTGTCTCTGCAAGTTGATCAAAAGTAGAAAATTTATGAGTTTCCACAACGTGCTTACCATCATACAAATCCAGAACTCCGCTCAAACTGGCTGTATATTCAGTTTCAGTAGATTTAATGACAACACTATATCTATGACTCCCTATCAAACTTCTTCGAGGTGACCTTGATGACATTGTCTCACAAATATAAAGAGAACATAACAGATTAAAAAATTTGCTTATTCGGAAAAGGAAAAAAGGAGAAAAAAGAGGAAGTTATACTTTTGCTTCTTGTGGTTTCTCCCAAGTTGGTCTTTCTTCTTTATCATAGGTTTCCATAACTTCAGCTTGTATTCCATCAACTTTCTTTTGAATATCTTCGGAAATTCTACTTCTTCGACCAGGATTACCTCTAAATGGATCAGCTATGTGGAAGAAAAGTATTGTCTTGTAAGCTGTGGAAATAGGCCGTAGAATAGCTGATGTTGGTAAATATCCAAATAGGAAGAACAGAGCACCTATAGCTATTGAAAACACTATTTTATAGCTAATTCCTAATGCAAACTCTGTATCAGGTATACTTAGCTGATCAGCTAACCAATAATATCCAAGGAAGAAACCTCCAGACGAGAAGAAACCCATAGTCAGCAAAGTGAAGAGACCTTTAGCTATATTTACACCAGTTTTCCCGATAATAATATCAGCAGCTGAATCTAGAGACAAATCAGCTGATCTAGCTACACTTCTAATGAAACCTCGTTTTTCTACTACTATAATTGTTAAAGTATAATAGTTAAGGAATTTGAGGATTTTAAATAATCCTTTGAGAATTATTATGAAAATAAAGAATATTATTCTCAAAACCAGCATAGTTCTTGTCCAAACTTTATTCTTCTTCCATTTCTTAAAGAAATTTCTGTTAGCAAAGAATTGGATTGTTTTAATTATTGCATCAAAAAATGCTATGAACATCCCAAATAAAACGATGCTTCCTTTAACTTTCCAGATTTCCCTAATTGCTATTTTCAAGGAAGAATCTTTGTAATTATTCCATCTTTTGAAAATACAAATATTAATTGCATCACTGAAATGTAGCATCGTATAATGTATAGCTAAATAAACATATATCAAAACGAAGAACACAACATATTCTACCCATTTACCTGCTGTAGTTCCAGTTAACCACTGATCGATATTTGCACTTGTAAATACTGCAGCTGCAATACCAGTTATAATAGTAATTAGAGACATAAATGCAAAAAAGAAGACAGGAGTCAAAGAACTTTTTTCATCATTTACAGCTTCATTACTCATCTCAAATATCTTAGAGCCTAGAACTACTCGTTTTCCTACTAGTAGTGCAATTATTAGCAAGAAAGCAGCAGGTGCAATTAGAACAATTCCAATCCACACTTCACTAAAAGCGATGAAGGAGTAAATTCCAGCTCCAGTGAGTACTAATGGAATACCAAAAATAACTGTATTGACAATTTCTGCTCCAATATAGCTCATTAACCATACTTGCAAATATGCAAATACAATACCTATTACAAATAAAGCACCAGCAACACCTGCTACCCACCAAAGATAATCTCCTAAAACAGTTGTAACAGAGTTAAATTTCTCAAGAACCCATTGGACTAAATCTGTATTTTTAACAACCAGTTGATAGATTGCATAAATACCAAAAGCGTAAGCAGCTATTACTAGTAAAAACCAAAAGTAAAAGATTAATCCAAAATCTCTTACTTTTCTTTCTTCTGTAGTCATGTCTATATATTAACTTACCTCCTTCAAAAATCTTTTCCATTTTTTTCAAGGCAATAAAACTTAAGTACATTCTTTATATAGGAATTTTGTGTCTGCTGATTTGAATGTAATTAGTCATCTTGTGTTAGATGATAAAGAATTCTTAAACGTTAAACCAGTTAAGAAGGAAAAATTAGCACTTGGAGGACCACCTGCTTATGCAACAATGGTTACACCTCTTCTCTCCTTGAAAACTAGAATAATCACATCTGTTGGCAAAGATTTCCCAGAAGCTTATCTTCACTATCTCTCTTCGATAGGTAAATTAGAACTGGAGATTCTTATAGGTGAAGAGTCAACTAAATTTTTACATAAAATTTACAAAGATAGAAGAACGATGTTTTTATTGGCGCAAGCAGACAATCTTGATGAATTTGTGGAAGAACAGAAGGAGGCTAAAGCTTGTTTAATATCCCCAGTTTTTAGAGAGATATCTGATTTATCCGTTAAATGGGCAAAGAAAAATCATGAGTATGTAGGGCTTGATGTTCAAGGCTTAGTTAGGAATATAGATAACAATAGAAAAATCGTTTTGGGATTTGATAATAAATATGTTAAGAGCATCATAGAAGATGTTGATATAGTTAAATTTTCTTTAAATGAAGCAGAAGCATTTACACGAAAGAAATCCTTTTCGGACATATTCAAATCTCTTCCAATAAATGTAACCAATGTCATTACATCAGGTATACAAGGCGTAGTATTTAATGATGGTGAAAAGATTTACAGGCTTAAATCTCTAATCAG
>DXJF01000051.1 GCA_019057375.1 Candidatus Heimdallarchaeota archaeon | reverse complement strand
TTTCCAATTTCTTGATAGAAGTTTAAGTGTATGTTGTGCAGTATGAGCTGGGAGGAGTCGATAGCATGATTCAGTTTTGAGTTGCTTATCAAGTTCATAATACGAGAGGATTGTACCCTGCTGTTGTTTAGATTGTTTCAGCAAGTAATTTGCTCGATTGTAGAGATTCTTTGTTTGATGGCACAGTCTACTCAGAACTGGATGATGTTTCACTTCCATCACTTCTGCTCTAGGTACTACTCCCATCACTTCTTTCCCTAGATTTTCCTATTTAAACTCCAATAATACTTGTTCCTAATATTATGCTTTTTATGACTATATGACAAAATCACATCATAATAATTCGAGTAGCCAATTGTTTAATAACTTAAAAAATATAAACAAGTTGGAAAATAGAAAGAAAGGTATTATCATGGCTACTTGGAAACAGCTATCTGCAGCATTTCTACTATCACTAACATTAGTTGGTGTTTCAATTTATTATTTCATAGAAGACAACAATTTCCTCGGAAGAGTTTACATTTTTGCTGCAATTTTTGCTTTCCTCTCTTTATTTATAATTTTTAGAAGCTTCTTTTATTTGAGACACAAAGCAACATTTAATGAAGTGTTTTTTGTTCTAATGGTTCCCCTAATTCCTGTTCTAATTATATTAACTCAGAAATTATTTTTGATTTACGAGCCTTTTATCGTTTCAACTGGAATATCTACAGAAGGTCTTGACTATATTTTCTATATCAATGCTGTAGATTTTGTTTTATTACCTTATTATATACTTAGCAACTTCATGATTTTTAGAACATTTATTCGATACCCCTTCATCAGACTCAAGGGAACAAGCGAAAAAGGTATTCCTCCAAAATTCTTTGGATTCTTACTTATGTTCATAATTCCTGCAACTTATATCTTGACTTCAGTATTTTATCTTGAAAATCTCTTTCTTGTGATTTTCGGTGGGGTGTATTTCTATTCAGCCTTATTGATGCTGTTTGTATGAATTATTCTAGAAATTAATTATGTATAGAGAAGATCATTATCCTTTCATTTTGGTTTCTTTTGCTTTGGTAACTTTGTCTGACTAGGGTATTTTTGAGTTGGTACTTTTTGCTTTGGAGTTTTCTCTTGTACAACTTCTTCTATTCGGGAAGCAGCTGGAGACTTTCTCTCCTTTTTCTCCTTTTTTTCTTCCTTTGGAAGTGGTCGGGATTCCATACCTTCGATTTCAGAGAATCTATCCTTATCACTTGAAGGAGGAGTTTCTTCCTTTTTTTCTTTCTTCCTTTTCTCCATAGCTCTTGATTCCATGCCTTCGATATCTTTGAAAGTTTCTCTTTTAGGAATTGCTTCTTCCTTCTTTGCTTTAATTTTTGATGTTTTCTCAACTGGAATGTAGTTTGGTTCTTTTGTCTTTTTTAGTTTATCTTGGCTAGGAATTTTCGATTTAGGGATTTTCTGTTTAGGAATTTGAGAACTATTTTTCCTCTCTGAAGTACTTCGTAATTGCGCTCGAGCAGGAATTTGACTATCTTTTTTCCTTTTTTGTTTTTTCGGAGGAATTAGATCACTATCATCTAATCTTTGTTTTGGAATTTTCTCCTTGGGGATTTTAGACTCATATGGATATTTTTGCTTTGGAATCTTGGAAGAAATCTTATTTTTCTTTTTTTTGTTTGCCATTTGTAAGTCAAATCCATATTTTGCCTTTCATCTAAAGATATGTTTTCAAGAAATTCTAAAACTTCAAATCTGTATATTTAGCAGTTCTGAATCACTCTAGATATCAATCAAGATATATAACCTCTTTTTTCCTTATTTATATTACTATTTGTTTTCTTCAAAAATCTAAATAAAATGCTTTTTATACCGAAAAGCAATAGTTTTTTAATAGTCAAATGCAATATGGATAAACTGTAATAAACAAGGAATGGTTATTATGAGCGAAGAATTTGAAGAATTATCCTTTGATGAAGAAGAAGAGGAAGTTGAGGAAGAAGAAATTATCTCAAAGACACCTGAAAAGTCAAAGACTCCTGGAAGTAAGAAAATTAGTGTTTATTTCCAAAGCACTATCGGACCAAGTCCAAAACAAGAGAAACTTGTTGTTGCCACTGATGCACCAATTGGTGACATCAAATATACTGTTAGTCAAATATTTGGACTACCTCCAGATGAATTTCATCTGTCTCACGCAGGAAGAACCTGTGATTCAGATGATATCTTAGATGATTATGGCGTTGAAGATGGAGATACAATTCTACTTATCCCTGTATCAACTGCAGGATAAATAGAAGAAGTAATCAATATCCAAGAAAGAATTTCTCTTTCTCATTCCATTATTTTTTCAAACAATCATTATTTTTTCATACTAGAAGTAGAGTAATAATTGAGGAGTATACAATGAGCAACGAATCACAACAATCAAATTTTTTTAATGAAACATTCTCTAAAGAAGAAAGAAAACGTCTAGATAGACAACTTAGATTACCAGGATGGAATCAAAAAGCTTTGAAGGATTCCAAGGTGGTTATAGCTGGAATTGGAGGATTAGGTACAGAAATTGCTAAAAATCTGGCTATGGCAGGAGTTGGTACTTTGCATTTGATAGATCTGGATATTATTGAATACTCTAATCTTAATCGACAAATTTTATTTTCAGATGCTGATGAGGGGGAACCTAAATCCAAGGTTTCAGCTAGAGCTTTAAAGAAAATTAATCCTTTTAGCAAATATATTTGGCATCACTCAAATCTTGAAGATGTTAATCCTGAAGTATATGCAACAGCTGATCTAATAATTTCTGGATTAGATTCAGTTACTGCAAGATCTGAATTAAATCGTAGAGCTGTTCATTTCAAGAAACCTATGATTGATGGAGGAACAGCAACATACTATGGTCATGTTTACACTTACTCTCCAGGAGAGAATGCTTGTCTTCAATGTGATCCTCAGATTGAGAGAGAAAGAGAAACTTTGGCAGCTTGTACTTTGGTTGGAATACCCAGAAAAAGATCTCACTGCCTGCTTAAAGGGCAGTTATTTTTTGAATCAAAACATAACAGAATTCCTGATACCACAGTCATAGAAGAAATGAATATTGTTCTAGATTATTCTAACAATTTAGTTAAAGAGCATTTTCCAGATAAAGGCATTTTTACAATTGACGAAGCCGTAAAGATGGTTGATCAGCATGATCCTACAATAATTACAATGAATGCAGTAATAGCTTCTTTGCAATCACAAGAAGCTCTTAAAATACTCCATCATACCAAAGGAATCAAACTTGGTACAGTAAACAAGGAATATGTTATTTACAATGGTTTGGTTGGTAAATTCTTTTACATAGAAAAGCCACCTAACAAAAAGTGTGCTTTATGTGGTTCAGCTGCAACCATAATCGAGGAAATAACAATTCCAGACACTATAACTTTAGATATGCTTCTTTCAATCATTAAGAATAAAGGTTATAGCCATGATCCTGAATTTGAACCTTCTTTTTGGTTGGTTGATAAGAAAGATCCCGAGGAAGTTGAACTTAATCTAACACTGAAAGAACAGGATATTAGGAATTATGAAACTCTATTTGTTACAAGTTTGACCAAAAATGGTGAAGAAATAGATCTCTACATTAGGTTGATACTAAAGGGGTAACTAGCAATTCAATCTTCTTCAACTGTATCTTGCTTTTTTTTATGTTGTCCTCTAAAGCTTGTACAAAAAATTAGAAAAAGGAATAGTGAAACAAATTTAATTGTTTCAGTAAGAAGATTCGGTTTATACTAGGAAACTCTTCTGAAATTTCCTCAAATCTGATTAAGCTTTAACCAGATTTGTTGCTTGAGAACCTCTATCAGTTTCTTCAACATCGAATTCTACTTCGTCTCCTTCTTTCAGGTCGTTAAAGTCTTCTTTAACTCCAGAACGATGGAAAAAGACTTCTTTTTCTTCTCCTTCGACATTGACGAACCCATAATTTCGGTCATACATTATTCTTTTAATTACGCCTTTCAAGTTGGATTCCTCCATATTTTTGCTCAAATTGGAACTTTTTCAAGTTCAATCTTAATTAAAAACTAGTTCTCAGAAAATTCTTACTCCTTTAACGAAACAAAACAATCTAAATTCACTACTTTTTAACTTGCAATATGAATTTCGAAGGGGGCTTTATAAATTATCCTATCCGCCTAAAGAATTTGCTGAAATAACTCAGATATCAAATAAAACATAAAATAATAGAGAATTTTCGCGGAATTTAGTTTTTTGGTAGTATATTTGTTTATTTCTTATTTTTAGGAAACAAATGATGAAACGGGGAGGATAAATCACCTTTTCCAGAATTGCCACCATTTTTTGGATGTAAATCCTTCCGCTTTTTTAACTGTCTTCCTTAATTCCAGAATTCCGTCCCTTAATCCCAATTTAAAGATAAGCTCACGAAAACCATCAGGTTCATTTTCTTCTTCAATCACATAAATGATTGGAGATCTTTTTCTTTCTACTTCTAGCTGTCTAGTAATTCTACCGGCTTCATATTTTTCTTTAACTTGACTATCTTTACCAATCCAAACATAAAGAATGTTAAAAGCATCTAAAACAAAAGCATCATCGGATTGAAAGTGTTTGTGTTCAACAGGTAGTTCTGAAACTATTATCTCTCCTTCATCATTCTCCTTAATTTGAAGTAATTTGAAATCTTTCTCATACTTTGTATCAATTGATTTCAGAAAACCTAAGGTATCTCCTTCAACCACTTCAAAATCAATCTGCTCCTTAAACACTGCAGGTTCTAAACCTTGATTGATAGTTTCAATTTTCAGTTCCTTATTTTTGTCTTCAATCTTCTTTGCTCCCCAAGAGCCTATGAATTTCTCATCAGCAAAGGATTTGGAACCTAACCATATCCAGAGATTAATTTCTGTTTCAATGACATAAACATCACCAGAAATGAACTGATAAGGTTCCTTGATTGGTATCAGTTCATTTCCTACAATATGAAATACATTCATGAAAAGGTTTTCCCACTCTATCGTTAAAACCTTTCTCCTAGATAGTTATTGCTCAAATTGTTTGTTTTCTAGTACCCATGTAATAAGACATAGTAAATGTTGTAAACCATCCTTTGAAGTTTACCATCATTCTGAGTTTTTTCAAAAATGTTCTTTAAATCAACCTTCTGACCAGATTTCTCCACTAATATGAATTCATCACCATTTCTAGAATAGTGAAGATTGAATTCTTCTTCAAAGAACTCTCTAAGATAATTTACTTTACCCTCTTCCAAGACATCTTCAAATTCCCAATAAGATATGCCTAAACCAGCTTCAGGAGGATGCACACCTTGAATGATGAAATTTAGTACATTATCCTCTTTTTTACAATTTGGACATTTTAACTGTTCAAAAAGATCTTTATATTCACCATCGAATCTGTTTTCACATTTTTTACAGAAGAATTTCATCTTATTCTAGTGGGAATACTGATTTATAAAAATATTTAATTAAATTTCGAGAAATTTATGTTTTTTATTCTACTATTTTCTGCTTTGTCTTCATGGATTCTAAATGTCATTTTTGCATTAAAAAAATATTAGGACTTTTCAGATGAGGATCTCTAGATCTTTAATGAAAATAATTTTCTGGATGTGACTGTTTCTTCATGTTGCAACTTTTTAATAGATTCCTCTATTCTTACGTATTGTAAAGTTTCTTGTAAAGGAGCTTTTCGGTTTTGAAGTTCCTCCCATAGTGTAATTTGCTCTGTTAATCTGTTCTGTTCTTCACGTATATTTGATGCAATGCTCTCAAGACCTTTTTCCTCAGCAAGAACAAGACTTTTCTGTAATAACTGCTTAGTTTCCTTCAAATCAAGTTCTGCTAAAGCTAGTAATGCTTCCAATCTGTATATTTCTGCAAGAATCGAATTGGATGATTGTTCTTCAGCAATTTTCTGAAGTTTTTGTACTAATTCCTTAATCTCTTTTAACAACTCAATTTCTGCTGTTTGTTTTAGTTCTCTTATCAACAAATCACTTAGGTGAACCATTGCTTTAACAGTTAGTGAATGATCTACGATTTCTTCTTCAATGATTTGTTCAAATAAGACTATCGCTTTTGTTTTGATGCGAGCTTGATCACTAACCTTAAATGAAAGCGCTTTTGCTAAACGGAAACGTTGATCAATTGAACGAATATTCGCAGATTTATTGATTTGTTGAAATTTATTCAAATACTCTTCAATTAATTCCTGTTCATTTTGTTCCAGTGCTTCTTGTACAAGTTCAAGAAGAACTACTGAAGAACCCAAATTATTCCCTATTTCTTCATAAATTACTAAACTTTGATTAAAATTATCAAATGCTTCCTTAAAATTGCCTTTTTGACTACAATAAGAACCAATATTTACAAGTAATAAGGCAATTTTTTCTTTAATACCAAGCTCTTTGTAAAGCTTCAAGCTTCTTTCAAAATACTCTATAGCTGAATTAGGATCACCCTTCAAATCAAATATATTACCTATGTTATTTAGTGCGAGAGCGATATAAGGCTTGGAATCTATCTCTTCAGTTAGTTGAAGTCCTTTTTGATAATAATCTAATGCATGATCGAGTTCACCTTTCAATTGAAATACTACACCTACATTAATAACTGAGATAGCAATATCTCTTTTGATACTTAATTTCCTTTTAATTTCCAAACTTCGTTGCTGATATTCTAATGCTTTGTCAAGATCCCCTTTCTGTGAATATGCAATACCTAAATTAGTCAAAATACGAGCAACTTTTTGCTTAATCCCTAAATCATCAAAGATACTCAATGCACGATTGTAATACTCAATTGATCTATCGAAATCACCTTTTGACCAATAAACAAGACCTATATTATTATAAGAATCTGCAATGGAAATCTTATTGTTTACCTCTTCTCCATTAACTAAACTTTGTTTATGAAATTCTAGAGAGGTGTCAAGATCACCCTTATACCAATATAAGATACCTCCATGTCGCAGAAATTCACTTTTTCTTATCTTGAAACGTTTTTCTTTATTTTTAGGTATTTTTAGTTGCAATTCTGCAATTAAATCCAAGTGTTCTTCAACTGCTTTGATACCCTTATCAAATTCACCCATAGTCCAAGAAGCATTTGATTTAATTATCAAATAATCCAAAATAAGTAATGGATTTTCTAGTTTACGAATTGTTGGCCAAATTTTCTCAACTTTTTTAAGTGCTTTTTCTCTTTCAACTAGTTTAAGATTTATTCGAGATTCAAGTAAAGTACAAGCAAGTTTATCTTCAATTGACAACCCCTCTCGTTTAGAAATCTTTTCTAAAAGTTCTAATGCTTTCTTGTTATCTTCTTCATCAATTAATTGTTCTACGTGAAGTAATTCTTTAAGCACTGTTTCAGTCAAATTAGATCACCATAACCCAATGTTATTCTAATAACAAAGTTAGAAGCATTAGTATTCCAATTTTCCTACAATATGTCATACAGCTTATGTAAATTTTAAATTTATTGGAGTTTTTACTGGGCCATTTCTATTAATTCTCACTAATTACTAACTAATCGTCTTCTTTTTTTCATGTCAATTGATTGAACTATGAACAATACAAATACCCCAAAAGAATACTCAGACTAGTTTTTTTTGTGTTAGTAGAATTCTCTGCTATTGTAACTATTACATCTTTATCCTCTAGAATCCAAAAGTTCTGGTGTGTCAGGATTTTATTCATAATTTCTTAGTTTTCTTCAAAAGCCTTAAGAAATGAGTTTTTCATGAAGAAGTAATGGAAAATATATTGAAGAGAGTGAATGAACTTGAAACCAAATTACTTACTCTCAGTGATGGAAGGAAAGTTTCCTACCTTGAGTTTCCTACCTTGATATAGGTGATCCTAAAGGTATCCCTATACTCTTTTTTCATAGTTCTCCAGGTTCAAGATATGAAGCATTGTTTGCTGAAAAATCCGCAATTAGTCACAATTTAAGAATAATAGCACCTGATCGTCCAGGATTTGGTGATTCAGATTTCAAACCCAAGTATTCGTTACTTGATTACAATAATGATATTTTAGAAATAGTAGATCAATTAAACGTATCAAAATTTGGAGCTATGGGAGTATCCGGAGGGGGAACTACAGTATTATCTCTAGCCTACGAATATAGCAATAGGTTATTGTTTGCTGTTGATATAAGTGGATATGCACCAATTCATAAGACAGGACTATCAAAAGTCATGGTTCCTTTAGACAGATTATTCTGGAGAATGGCGAAAATAACTCCACGATTGTTCAAATTATCTTTTTCTTATATGGGTCGGGTTGCAAGAACAAAATCTCCTCAAAAGTTTTCTAAATTATTACAATCTGCATACAGCGGACCAGATGCAAAAATTTCACAAAATGAAGAAATGGCAAATTTTCTTAGAGTGGATATGAATGAAGCTTTCAAGAATGGGGCAGATGGCCCATCTTGGGATACAAGAATAAGATACTTGGATTGGGGATTCAATCTACAAGATATAGATTTCAAGATACATCTCTTCCATGGATCTGAAGATATAACTGTTCCTTTGAAATTTGCAGAATATAAGGCGGAACATCTTCAAAATGCTTTATATACCGAATATAAGGCAGAGGGACATTTTATGTTTGTGAGAAAATTTGAAGAAATTCTCTCACAGGTAATTCATTAGTACAATAAAAATACTAACAAAACAGAATTCACAAACAAAGTGGGTGTTTTTATTTTGATATGTATATATAATCCGAAATACCTTTCTTTATTATATCAAAATTATATTGGTAGTGAAATTATTGGATAGAAAGTTACTCAAAGAAATGATTAGGGAATTAAAAGAAAATGCAAAAGGTAAACCATACCTAAAAACCCTAGCACCTAAATTTCGATTTTTGATACAGGTTCTAAAGCTAGTTTTTGCAGATATTATGTCACATAGACCATTTCGTTCCAAGAAAAAAGCAGATTTGGAGTTAGGAACTAATTAAGGTCTGAATGATATATGAGCTTTATACAGAAGTTTAATTTATGCAAGAGTAAAATCATAATTTCGGAATAGAGTCCTCATTTTACTCCTTCAGTTTTTCATTCACATTTGATTTTTTCAAAGTAAATTTCAAAGTGGTAAATAAAGCTGCAAATCCTAATGTTCCAGCTATAGGATAAATAGGCCATAAATCACTATGATCTAGTAACACAATGAGGACACTCAGCATGCTTGTTGTGATACCAATAAACATAGACCATGACCAATAAAACAATGAATCAATCCATGAAATTGTTGGTGTTCTCAATACTAGATAAGCAATTACTGAAAGAAGAGCCCAGATTCCAAATCCAATAATTGGATAATATTGCCATTCATCCCAGCTACCAAATAGACCAAATCCTAATGCGATCATAGTAAAAGCTATTGTAAGAAATAGAACTGCTGCCCATAGAGTTAGTATGTACAGAGGTTTTCGTTGTCTGTCCTTTAGAGAAAAGTGTACTCCTATTGCCCATAGAACTAGAAGAAAAGTGCCTAATAATGGCATAGACTGAAAATCTTCCCATTGTCCTAAATTAGTATAAGCAAATGCGAGCATGCTGATAGTTATAGCTACAAACAAGAAGAAAAACCAAATTATAACAATTACAGTTGGTTGAATATTCCTTTTTCTGAAGATAAAATAGAAACTAGTCATCAACACTATGAGAACTACCATTCCAAATGTTGGACTACCAAACCATTCTAAACCTGAAAAATCATTTAACAATACAAATAGAAATACAACCCCAATTATACTTCCTATTATAAAAGTCCAAATAGTCAAACCAAGAAGAAATCGTTGTTTTTATTTCATAGGAAACAATGTTTGGCTTGTATAAATATTAATAAAGTTTCATATTCACTTTGAATACCCCTCATTTTCAACATTCTTATATCATAAGAATGTGTTCTCATCAGGAGGAAAACCTTAATAAGTGCCTCTGATTTGATTTCTCATCCAAGAAAGAAGAGTATTAATTCTTATGAAAGAATAAGAATATTTCTTGGGAGTGGTGGAATGTTTAATGAAATTTGAACTTAAGGAAGTTCAACAATAGTAAGCATCATACCAAACTGCTAGAGTTTCCAATAAAATTGTGAAACTAGAATCAAGCAGAAGAATAAATAAGTAAGAAGTGATTAAAATGAAAATTGAAACATATTCTTTTTACAATGAAACAGCAAAAATTAACATTAACATTACTAAATATATTAAAACTAATTTTGGAAGGATAGAATCTGTAATCAAATATTTCAAAAAACTCCATCCAGATCGATTAGATGAATATCTTTTATCTTTTCAGAATAGAATAGTAAGTAACTTAGGTGAATTTAGATATAATCTTGAGAAATTTGATTTAGAAGTAATTGAACAAGATTTAAGACTATTAGTTGAATATCCTGAACTAGAGGAAGTTATAATTCTTCTGTTATGCAAATTACTAGAACTTCCTGAAGATCTAGACTCTATTGAAGAAGAAATCGAACTAATTTATTTCAATGTTCGAAAAGCTGAGGGGCATCTATCTTATTATAGAGTTAAAGCTTTTGAAGATTTATTAGGGAAAGAAGAGGGAACTAAATTTTACAAGGAAATTGTTGAATACTTAATCAAGGAAACGAAAGAACAAGATACTAGTGATCAACCTGAAGATCCTTTGAGTTTAACTCGCACTGAATCAAGAGAGTTTGTTCTTAAACGCTATGCTAAGTATGGTGTAGCCAATTTTACACTTGGGAGGTATGATGATTTCAAAGAAATCTATAGGTTTGATAAATGCATAGTTCCAGAAGTTCTCAAGGTTTTCAATGACCCTGATATCGCGTATCTCAGTTCTTGTTATCCTAGGGATTCTCCTAGCAGTAATGAAGGTCATATCGTGAAAATGAGAAGAACCCGTACATTACACCATGATGATATGTGTGATGAGTTATATTGGAATGATTATGTACACCCAAATACTAAACATCCTTCCATTGAATTCACTAAGAGTATGGGAAAAGAATAGATCACAAAACATGAAAACTTTTCAAGGGATTCTTTCAAGTTTGCTTTAAGGTCTTCTTTCAAGAAGGGAGACTAATTAAAAAGGTGGATATTATTAAAAGGTGACCATACAATAAGTCTCCTTCTCGCTTTCTGAGTAGTTTCTGCAAGAAGTAGAAGAAGTATTGAAAAGTCACTGTTCTGCAGTTCTATATTGTTTCAGCCTTTCTAAAGCCAGAGTATACTTCAAACCTAAGGCTCGACAAATTTTTATTTGATGTTTTATATTAAGAGGATCATATAGAATCCTTAGAAGATATCTGTGAGTCCCTTAATTAGACAGATTAAGTTCTTCTTGACTTCAGGCTCTCTAAAGGCAATTAACTCTCAGGAGATAGTTATTTTTTTATTTGACTAATGTAAACATACAGCAATCTCCAGTATATGCAAGATTCAACAGAATAACAGAATATCAGAAATACAACATGTATGAGACATATTAGGAT
>DXJF01000050.1 GCA_019057375.1 Candidatus Heimdallarchaeota archaeon | reverse complement strand
CTGTTCTATTTGCGGTAATCCTACAGATTTGGAAGAATAAAAGAGACTTAATTCCTTAATTTCTTAGTAGAGCTTCAACATTTAGAAGAAAATAATATAACTGTTTTTCTTTTTTCACTTTTTTTCATACTTGAATAATTTTCCAGCTAAAGCTATAAGAGATGTAAAAATCAGGACACTAGCTCCAATGTAAATCAATAATTCAGCTGTTCCCCCAAGACCTAGTATTGCACTTCCTACAATTCCACCCATTCCAAATGATAGTATACCAACTACTTGTAATCCCATAATCATTGATTCTTTACTGGGTTTATGTTCATGGACGTGTGAGTGAACTCCAAAATTAAATCCTTGACCTCTCCCAAATGATACATTTAGATGTCTGTGTTTATGGTGAATTTTAGCATTTGATAACTCTTCATCAAAGTAATTCTCCATCTTGAGAACTGCAATATTTCTAGCTGGTTCCATCAGAGATTCTCCAAGTCCAACTGTAGCAAAGAGAAACAGAACACCAATCCAAGGATAAACTAAGTTATAAAAAACAACACCAACTCCTTTTATAACCATACTAAGAGCCATTGGTATCCATGATCCCATTTTATCAACTAATTTACCAGTAAAAATTTGTGCAAGTCCCCAAACTGCGTCACCAAAAAAGAAAATTATTGAAACCTGTATTTTGGAAATCCCATGTGAATAAAGAACTAGGGGAAGATTCGGCGTATATATTCCATGAGAGAAATCATAAAACGCATAAATCAATAGAAGCAAAACAAAAGGAAGGAATTTAAAAAGATCTTTAAGGTTACCAAAATGGAAGTGAGGTATAGCTATGCTATCAACTTCAAAGACTTTAGCATCGGATCTTCTTAACACAACAAAGGCAATAATAACTGAGATTAAAGCAAGAGAAATTCCGACTAATAAAACAATCTGGAAAGGAGTGAAAATCCAGAAAGTTTGATCTACAAATATTGCTTCTTCAAAAAATCCTGCTAAACCTTGTCCTACTGCTCCACCAAAGAAAATACTTCCAAAAAGAGTCCCAACAGCTTCTCCTTTATTTTCTTTGTAGTTTGTATCTGCATAATTAAGAATAGCAATTATTAGTAAACCATTTCCTAGGCCTTCAAAAAAACGCGCTATTGTAACAGGGACTAGAAAAGGGAATATCAAAACTGTTAGGCTAGAAAACCACATCAACATAACAACAAAAAATGAGGATTCACTTCTTCCACAGATTCTTGATAAAAATAATAATCCTACAACCTGTCCCGCTGAAAACAATACAGAAGTAATAGAAACAATTGCCTCATTCCCACCAACAGCTACTACTTGAAAAGGTAACAATAATCTAGCAAGACCAATACCTATAGACGCAAGAAGAATCAGAGAGAAATGATAGAAAAGACTTTTGTCCCTGAAAAGAAGAACTGGCATAGGATATCACATTTTAGCAAGTTTTGCTTATTATTTCTTCGAATTACTTAACTTTTGCTGAACAATTATGAAATCCAAAAATGCCTTATTTATGTAAAAAGAATTATGAAATTAGGAGAAAATAATGAATTCTTGATTGTTTCGATAGAAAGTACGAGTATCCCGCATTAAATACCTTTAAAAATAAGGTTTACAATATTTTAAATTAGAACCGTTTATAGGTTATAATAGAAATTATCAAAGAGGTATGATTATGGTAGAAGTATTAGAGTGGCCCCTAGGTAGAGGCGACGAAATAATGTATAGACACCCTCGTGATACAATTAACTGGGGAGATCAAGTAAATGTCCTTCCAAACCAAGTTGCAGTGTTCATAAAAGATTCTGTAGTTTATGATGTGCTAAAAGGCGGAAGACACTTCATGAAAACAAAGAACATTCCACTGTTGACAACTTTCCTTTCAAGAATTGTTGGGTTTGATAAAAGTCCATTTAATTGTCAAGTGATTTTTGTCAATCTAGCAGATTTTCAAGGAAAATTCGGTGGACGTTCACAAACACAAGAATTAGCACCTTTGCAATTCTTCGGGGATTATTACTATAAAATCGATGGTATACAAAAATTTGTTTTTGAAATTGCTGGAAATAGGAGTATTTACACAACAGCAGCTTTTAATGAATTTTTCAGAACATTTGTAGTTGAATCAGTCATCAGTAAACTTTCCGAGAAAAGCATAACCGATGTAATGTCAAATTTGGGTAAAACATCAGATTTCATAGAAGATGAAGTCAAAGGCGACCTGGCAGAAATGGGTATAAAGCTCAAGAATCTGAAGTTTGGAGGAATAGATACAACTCCAGAGTACAGGGACAGACTTTTTTGGATGCGTTCTGGTGTCGCTGCACAAGATATTCAACAATACGCAGGTATGGCTAAAGTTGTAGAAAAAATGCCTGAAGGTGGTAGTGGTTTAACTGGTGCTGTTATGATAAACAACCTTTTCTCTAGAAGTGAACTAAAACAAGCTGATAAAATTGAGAAGAAAGGTGAAGTTGAATCAGCATTCATTACCTGTAACCAATGTAAAAACAAAGTTTCACCAGCTGCTAAATTCTGTGCTAATTGTGGAGACCCAACAGACGATGAAAAGAAAGGTGAAGTGAAGTTCTGTACAGAATGTGGAGCTAAAAACGCACCTGATGTTAAATTCTGTGGAAATTGTGGACACAAATACTAAATTTTTTTTCTTTCTTTTTTATTTTTATGTATTTTTTATTCCATTTTTTGACTTTAATCACAGAAAAAGTATCTACAAAGTAGAGCTAATATTCTTCTCAATTATTGAGTAATAAGAAAAAGAAAAGGAGTTAGAAATAAGAGTTACCAGTTAGTCAGTAAACGTCCTTGAATATCTCTATAACTTCCAGAAAGTATTGAGAAGAAATCAATAAATGGACCAATACCAAAGAATCCTAAGGTAAAAAGATATACAATACCCATACCGGCATTACCTACATAAAACTTATGAAATCCAAAATAGCCAGCAAAAATGCATAGAAATAATGCTACAGTTCGACTGTGAGGGGATGGTGGTAGCTGTGCATAAACAGGTTGTTGTGGAACAACAACATTTACTGCAACTGCTTGACTTGCTGATTGAACTTGAGGTTGTTGTACTGGTTGTTGTGCTGGTTGTTGTTGAGTTGCTTCTTGTATCTGTTTCCCACAGTTTGCACAAAACTTTGCTCCTTGTTCTAAAGATGCTCCGCAATTTGGACAAAAATACTTTGATGCCATGATAGTCACTTCTTACAGTGGTACACACGTTATTCATATTCAAATATATAACATTTATGCATTCTTCTGAAGATAGCCGCATCTATCTGTACATAATTATGTTAGTAGATTAGATTCACTCACTAGACCCATATTCACAAACAAATGGTTATATTTATTGTTCGACCTATTTTTCAATCTTTTTTTTGAATTGTTCACTTTGTTTGGTTCCCAAAAAAAGAATTACTCCAACGGCTTGAAGTCCATACACGATTGGTACTATGAAATTAAATAAAGTGTGCCCTGTTCTACGACTTGTATGAAAGACAAGATCCTTTCTTACAGCTCCTATAACTATAGTTATTGTGAATAGAACTGTTACTATAACCATCGCTAGAAATGAATAAGCATTAATGCGAGGAAATTCTTTGTCTATAAAGAAAACAATAGTATATGCCAAAATTGCACCAAACAGAAATACTGGTGCAGTATAAATTAACATGATGTGTCTAGAGAAAGCTGTATCAGCTGGAGAATAAGCGAAAATAATGTACAGAATTCCTTGAACTACACCAAAAACTGTTCCTGATAAACTCAACCATTTTGTGATCTTTTTCTTTTGGAAGAATTTCCATATTATAGAATTATAGACTAAAACAAAGACAGCCAAAAGAACTAATGCAGTTGTATACAAAAACCTCGAAATTGTATTAGACTCCCCGTTATAAGCTGTGATTCTTCCTAAATCACTCATAGCTCCAAATAGAAAATCAAACCCCTCATCTGAAGGATCAAGAAAATTACCTCCTGGATAATAGTGAATTGCTAGACCAAAAAGTAGATTGGCTAATACTGTGATAACCGCTAGTCCAATAAAAACTCGCTTGAGTATTATTTTTCTTCGCAAACCAATTCACTAGCTCTTTTTGGTTTGACGTAGAATATAAAACCATGTCCCTAATCCTTGTAAGTTGTAAATAAAAGTCTAAATGGAAATGATATAAAAATGAAGAAAATCCTTTCTCTTAATACTATTGAAGTCCATGTTAGACATTTGTTATGAAACTTTTTCTTAAGAAATCTATTGGAATTCCCTGAGTGAGCTATGTTGCTTTCAGTTTGCGAATAAATTCTAAATTGCTATAATCTGTTGAAACTTTATCTTCTACAGGATAACAATTCATTTTTGCAGCCTCTATAAGACTGATTTGATCTTCAAGAGAGCAATTACAAACATTACCTTTGAAATAAGGTGTTCCTTTTTTATTAGACATTATTCCTCCATTTGAAACCTCATATTTATCCACACAATAGATGCATTCTGAGACTTCACATCTTCTGAAACGAACCCCGAATTGATTAATGAAAATTGTTTCCTTTTCATTTCTCATTTTCATATTTAGACCTAGTATTGTGAAAAAAAGCATTTTTATATACTCATGTATGACGCTGGTAAAACATCCGACAAAATTAGTTCCGGTTTTGATAATTTTTTTCCATAACCTTTAATTAAAACATGTTATATTGATAGTTTATGGCATTCAATTGGGCACCAACATTTTATTTGTTAGGTATAATTTTTATTGTAACTGCTTTGTTTGCAATAGTAATTGGAATTACAGCAAAAAAGATCGATTTTGGTGATAGATTGTTCAGTTTAAAAGATAGAAAAATACTGTTACCAAGGAGACATGTAAGAGATAAAGCTTTAGCTGCTTTTGCGGATTCTGAGGAAACTGAAAGCAGAAAAATGAAAAGAAAGGAAAAATCGAAAAGAGCTAAAGAAAGCATACCCTCTCCTCGTCCTCCTAGTTCAAAGAGGATAGGAGACATTGAACCTGTTAAGGATGAAGAATACTATGAAGCGATAGCTGATAGAGTCACTTTAGCTGGTAGGGAGCATGCACCAAAATCCGAGGAAAAAGCTAAGATGGTAGATGATGAAGTCGAAATGTTAGCTGAACCTAAAGAACTTGAAGAAGAAGCTGAAATGGCAGCACCACCTAGAGAAATGCATGATTTAAAATGCTCAAAATGTGGTAATGAAACTCAAGTACCTTTCAAACCAGATAGCGAAAGACCAGTTTACTGCAGAGAATGCTATCAACAACAAAGAAAGCCAAGAGAAGAAGCTGAAGATTATGATGGAGAAACTCTTGGTGAAGCATCTGAAAAAGAAGTATTTGATGGTTTTTCCAGAGATCTAGCTATTATGCTTCCAAAGAATATGTGTTTAGATGAAGTCTTTCGCTTAAAAATAACTTTGATCAGAGATGAACAATTTGATGATGAATTAGCAATTGAGGAATTGACAGTTGACAAAAAGACTGCTGAGTATTTCTCAATGAACGTGACTAAATTAGGTGAAAAGGTCATTGAAGCTACTACAAGAATTCATGGACTTGAGATGGGTACTCTAATTGTTAGACCTATTGCAATTGGTAATGTTGCATCTTTAGCTCCACAACAAAGAACTATCTATTTTCATCCTAAACTAGAGGAAATTGTGGTTGAATTCTTTATAACTCCTACTAAATGGTCAAAGAACTTGGATAGTAGTATGAGAATTGAATTTGAACAGAACTATCGTATACTCAAAACCATTAACATTCCAATAAAGATTTACAAACGTAAAATGGAAGCAATTTTCGGAATAAACATTTCCAAATGGCAAACTATTGTTCTATTTGTTTATTCTGCTCTTGGAACATTATCTGGTTTGATAAGTTTCTTCTGGGATTCATTTGTACCTTGGATTACAAACTTATTTGGAGTATCGTAATCGCTCCTTTTTCTTTCTTTTTTCCAATAGCTTCTAATAGAACATCAATTGAAATTATGGAGAAGAATATGATCTCTGCTGTGAATTAAATACTTACATTTGTAATTTATACCAAAAAGATTTGCATGATTAGAGCAGATATTCAGCAGCAATAGGATGTATTTTTGAGAATGTTGCTTGTTTAGATTTCATATATCGAATTAATCGATCAAGCATTTGGATCCTGTAAGCATGACCTATACATGCTGGATGACACGTAAGAGTGTATACTCTACGACTATCTTCCATATCCTTAATTTCCTGTATTGCATCAAATTGCGATTTCCATGTTTCAAAAACAGCTGTGGGTGGTTGTTGAAGCTGCTCAAAAAGAATCCAATCATCAAGATACCATTCGACAGGAAATTCAACTAAATTTCTAGGTGATTCAGGTACGGAGTAGATATAAGGTCTATCTTCATCCATTAAGGAAGAATCAAAGACATATCCCATTTCTGAGATAATTGCAAGAGTATACTTTGATAATTTCCAGTAGGGAGCTCTGAATCCTTTAATTTTTCCAGTTAAATCCTCAAGAATCTGATTAGTGTGTTCATGAACTATAGTTTCCTCATTAAACTCAAGTGTGTCCAATTCCTCATGTAAATATCCATGAGCTGCAATCTCATGACCATCAGAAATAATGTTTTGAATGGTTTCTGGGTATTTTTCAGCTACCCATCCGCAAACAAAGAAAGTAGATTGAATGTTATATTTTTTTAGCAAATCTAAAATCCTTGGAACTCCTCTCTGTATTGCAAATTGTCCTTTTGAGATTTTGACAGGATCTTCTCCTTTTCTGATTTGAGCACTTTCAGCATCTACATCAAATGTTAAACACACAGAAATTTCATTCATAACTTTATCATGCGTTTTTGCACAAAAAAGTGTTGTCTACAAAGATTTATCTTACTGGATTTGATTTTAGTTTGAATAGATTTCTTTATCTGTCCATCCAGTGGATCGTTTGAATAACCAGGTTATCTGACCTAAGTGCCTAAGCTCATGATAAATAAAACCCAGGATAACTGTTTGACGAGGTTTTTTTCCTCTGAATGTCTCTATTATTTCTTCCTCTTCTTCAGTTTGCAAATATGAAAGTCTCTGTTTGATAATGTCAGAAACAAGAAGGAAAGCATCGCGAAGATGATCAATGCTGACGTCATTACTTGGATCTTGACCAGGATTAAGAGCTATTGCTGGAGGTGTTAATTCTTCTCCACCCGGAAGATTACGAAGTAACCAATAATTACTCATTAAAATGTGTCTGAAAATCAATTCAGAACTCCATGTTCCTCTAGTTTCTTTAAAGTTGAAATGTTTCTTAGCTACCTTAGTGAATCTTTCTAAAATACGTGATCTTTCCTCTTCAAGTATAGAATATAGCTGAATTAAAGAGAGCATGAATCTGAGGTTGAGTGAGAGTTAATAAGGTTTTTTCCAAAATGGAAGAGATAAGATTATAAGCTTCTTTTACATTCAGAAATTCGATAATAATGTCAGAGGAATTTGATTTTGATAAGTACTGGCTTAACAAATTCTCCCGCTGCATCGAAGAAATAGCTGGGAGTGAAATTAGAACTTCAGTGATGAAAGGGAGCGAAGAAATCTCTAACCAGTCAACCAGACAAGAAGTTTTTGATTGGTCTAACGGAGCTATGAGTAGACTCTCTGAACTTATTGATGATGAAGAAAAAATCGATATAATGACAGGTTGTGCATGTCGTTATTCAACAAAATCATTAGAAAAATTTCAGAAATTATATGCTGAAACTAAGGACTTGAAACTTGTTCATCAAGAGTTTCAGAAAGAATTTGAAGGTTTTTTGGAATCAAATCTGAAAATCGAAGATAAGTATAAAGAAGAGCTTCTTAGTAGAGGAATGGGAGCAGCAGGTAAATTGCAAGGTAACAAAATTATTGCTACCAAGATCCCCAAAAGTGCATATATCAAGGAATGGTTTGAAGAATCTGACCCTATAAAAAAGCGTTCAATCTTTTGTCACTGTCCAAGAATACGCGATGTCCTAGATAAAGAGAACAATGTTCTTCCTGAACACTACTGCTATTGTGGTGCAGGATTTTATAAAGGAATTTGGGAAGATATTCTCCAGAAAGAAGTTAAGGTAGAAGTTCTTGAATCTGTAATACATGGTGGAGAAGTTTGTAAAATAGCTATTCATCTTCCAAAGGATGTTTGAAAGATGAGCATAGTTTTTTAAATTATTCATTTTTCTTTGTTTTGAGATTAAATGGAAATAGCTAGTCTTATTCTGCTTATCATATTTGCTTTTGTCTCATTTATACACTTACTAGGAGAATTTTTAGTTGATTTTGGAAAAGATAAATTTGTTCTAGCTAGATTTATAACAAAGCCATTATTGATGCCACTTTTATTAGCGTTTCTTGTTTCATCTCTTTTGAATTTTTCAATGTATGAAATTTGGATTGTAATAGCTTTAGTCTTTGGATTTCTAGGGGATGTTATCTTAATGATACCTGATCCTGAAAAGAAACGTCTCGGGTTGAAACTTGGTCTTAGTGCCTTTTTGCTAGGGCATATTTCATATATAGTGGCTTTTATTATCAATGCTAGAGGATTTATTTTCTGGCAATGGTGGAGCATGTTCTTAGCTTTACCATTTATTGGTGCAGCTTCAATTGTACATCCTTACATAACTAAAAATACAGGAAAGATGACTAAAGCTGTTACAGCATATATATTTGTTATTAGTTTAATGTGTATCAGTTCAACATTTCTGTTTCTACCTGAAGGATGGACCAATTATCAATTAGGTGCCATAATTTTGTATCTCGGAGTTTGGATGTTTGCAGTTTCTGATCTATTTAATGGAATAGGACGATTTGTTAAAGAATTTAGATATGCGAGATTTGTTACTATGTTTACCTATATTTCTGGTCAATTACTGATTATTCTTGGATTTGTTATTTGGTTAACAGGAAGTCTCTGATTTCTTAAAATCCCCTCATTTACTCATTAAAAGAATGAGTGTCGACCATCCAAAATTATTAGCTCCTCCACCTGCTCCTGTTATTGGATTATAAAATTCTCTAAATCCTGATTTTTCTACCAATTCTCTTGTTTTCTGAGCAAGTTCATTAGCTAATAAATTTTCATTGTGCTTTTTCAATCCTTTCCAGATGAAGAAGTTAGTGTTAACCCAAGTAGGTCCTCTCCATAGTAACTGGCTGTTGTTAGGATTAAAGGAACGCTCGTTCATAGAAACAGTTGGTACTGGATAAGCAGACCAATATTCTGTTCTATTGGTTAAATGAGTTATTAAACTATCTTTGATACCCTTGGGAATATCCAACATTAGAGGTAGTAGGGCTGTAATTGTATTTATATGGATTTGATTATTTTCACTTGCATTCAAATTTATATCAAAAAAAAGTTCCTCTTTTTCATTCCAAGAATTCTGTATCAAACTGTCCAAAACAGCTTGTGATTTTTCCTTTAATTCTTTAGCAGCATCTTTCAGGTTGTATTTGGTTAGAACCTCGCTAAATGCTTCCATTCCCAACGCATATAATGTGTTTGTTAAAACACATTTCACTCTAAAAGAAGATTTTTTTGCAATAATTTCTTGATTCCACTCATTTTTTGCAGATTCTTTCAGGAGTGCCCTCATACGTTTCCATTGATGAAATCGCATTAATCGCTTATTAGCTAATTCTAAATCGAATTTAGGGGATGAATCTAAACCGCTTTCCCAAGGATGAATGATTGAAATTAAATTCATCTTTTCTGGGTCTCTCAATTTAGCTAAGTAGTTATAATGGGAAAGAATACTCTCAATAATTTCTATCTCAAATTCAGTACCTTTTTCTGTTAGCTTCTGAACTGTATATCCAATTAAAGGTGGTTGAATTAACTCAGAGTAAAGATCAGTTGGATATAGTTTATCAAAAATCCACCAGTAAATATTCTTAATTTTTTTCCAAAAGATCATGTGTGGAATGAATTGTTTTTCATCCATCCCAAGTATTAAACTAGTAATTTCTTGAATAGCTCTAGATTGCTCTCCTAATTCTGACCAAACTAAACTATGAAGACACGAATCCCAAAACCACTGTTGATCGTAAGTTCCTGGACTTGGGGCAGTATATGTGATTTCGTGTATTAAGCCCCTTCTAGATATCTGTTTTTGAATTGTGTTCTTAGATAAAAGAGCTCTAACTTGGTTCGCAAGCAATATATTCACTGTATAGAAATTTCTTATGAATATATGACTTTTTTTGAATAAAAGAAAAATAAAAAGAAAGTTAGTAGCTTTTTGCTACATAAACTGTTTCATGAGCTGGACCACCACAAACTACACATTTTTCGAATTTGTGAGTTTCAGCATCAACTCTCTTACCTCTTACTTGAGCCTTGACTTCTTTTTCAATAATTTCAGCGCATGGTTCTCCATCAAGATCAATTGAACAGAAACCAGTACAAGCAATCTTATTTTCACCAATTGCTTTCTTAACTTCCTCGACTGTATTTGCTATTTCCACTTGTGATTCAAACTGAATAGAATATTTCTCCTTCAGCTGTTTGGTGAAATTGTTTGAATAATTTTCTATAAAACTATTCAGTTCATCTTGTTTTACTTTTAGTTTTTCACCAGATATCCTATTTACGGCAACAATCTGATTATTCTCGATATCTTTAGGTCCAATTTCAATCCTCAGAGGTACCCCTTTGAGTTCCCATTCATTGAATTTCTCGCCAGGACTTACGTAGTCTCTGTCATCAAGTTTAATGTATACATTGTCAATTAAATCTTGGATGAGGTGTGTTAATTCCCTTGCTTTTTCTAAAACCATTTCCTTTGTATCAGCTCTGTAGATTGGGATAATCACAATCTGAATAGGCGCTAAATCCCATGGAAGTACTAAACCTTGATCGTCTCCGAGTAATGAGATCATTGCTCCATAGATTCTGCTTATTGCTGGACCATAACAAGTGATGTAACCATACTTCTCTTCATTGTTTTCATCCATAAATGTAACATTAAATGGTTTAGAGAAATTTTGTCCTAACAGATGTGTTGAAGGTAATTGTAATACTCTTCCTGAATCCATTAAAGCATCGGCTGCATATGTGTGAACCGCTCCAGCAAACTTATCCCATTCTGGTCTTTGGAAAAAGATGATTGGAATAGCAAATTCATCTTGAAGCATTTCATATGTTGTTTCCATGTCTTCAATGACTTGTTGTCTAGCTTCTTCTTCTGTTGCAAAAACATCATGAGATTCAATCCAATGAAACTCTCTGGCTCGGAAGAAAGCTCTGGTGTCTCCACCTTCGAATCTGAAAACTTGTCCAGAGACATATCTCTTGAAAGGCAAGTCATTGTAACTTCTTATCCATAGCGAATACATTTGATAAAGAGCAGTTTCACTAGTTGGTCTTAAAGCCAGTTTTTCTTCTAGTTTCTTCTCTCCACCGTGTGTAACCCAGAAAACTTGGGGTGAAAAGCCTTCAACGTGATCTGCTTCCAGTAAGAAGTTTCTTTCCGGTATTAAGGTAGGCATTATTAATGGCAGATGCCCCTTCTTTTCGAGACATTTTTCGTATTTTTCATACATTCGTTTTATAGAGACAGAAGCCCAAGCTCGATAAGGAACAAGACCTTTAATGTTATAGCGTATATCTGCTAGTTCTGCCTTTTGTATTAGTTCTGTGTACCATCTAGAAAAGTCCTCACTTTTCTTAACCGAAATACCTTTCATCTTTTCTTTTGACATAGTATCAAGTCTCAGAAAGAAAAAGGCTTTATTAGTTTTTCAGTTGATGGAAAATTTGTGCAAAATGTATTTATTCATATGTTCATCTATTCTAGTATTCATTAATTCACTAACCCAAGCTTATGAATACACAAGAGATGGTATAGAATGGGTAACATGCCTTTTCATAACAAAGAATCAATTCAGTTGTTTATTCTCGAATCTTTAGAGGAAATAACTAATCTCCATAAAGCATTAGATCATCCTACAAGACTAGAAATACTCGCTAGATTGCTAACTGAACCTATGGAATTTAGTGATCTACAAGAAAAACTGAGAATAGCTAAGACTTCACTAGCTAACCACCTTACAACTTTAGTTGATTGTGGCTTAGTTGAAAAGAGAGAAAGAGGATTTTATCAGATTTCTTTTGATGGTGAAGATATTCTTACAAGTTCAGCTAAAACTTTTCTTGAGATAAAAATTCGAGAACAGGAAAAGCTTGAAACCCTTAGATTACGCTATGAAGCGTTAATCAATAAATACACAGTATTAGGTAGTGAAACAAAAATGGTTAAAGAAAATGATTTCAAAATAGTAAATTTACCGGAAATGAAAGTTGTATCCTTTCACGCTATGGGAGAATTTTTAGGTGACCCTGAACCAAAAGCAGGGGGAAAATTGTATGCATGGGCTGAACCACACGGACTATATGATGAACCAGAAAAACATAGAGTATTCGGTTTCAATAATCCAGATCCAAAATATGATAAAGAAAGTGGATCGTTTATCGTAAACAAAGAAAATCCATATGGTTATGAATTTTGGATGACCATAGATGATGATTTTGAAGTTGATGATAATTTGACAGTTAAAACAATTCCTGAAGGCTTATTCGTAACTAAGAGTTGTGTTGGAGTACATGATTTGGGAAGAGCTTGGAAAGAATTAAGTGACTGGGTTAAGGAAAGTAAAGAATACAAATTTGCACCACATCAATGTTTAGAAGAAAATACTAACCCTAAAATAAGTGATGGAAATAAAATCCCATTCATTTTATACTTCCCAGTAAAAAAATAAAAAGGAAAACTTTCCTTTCTTTTTTTTTGAGAAATGAAACTATTGTAGAATTTCCTGTATTGAAAAATAAATGAAGGTAAAAATGCCTTCTACAACAATATGTAATGCAAAGTGGAAGACAAAATCACACACGAATGAAAGCAGACTTATGAGAGGAAACATACTTACATACTCTTTTTGTCGGGAAATCATCTAAAATCTCCTAAATATACACAGATTATATTTTAAACCAACCAAAAGGCATATAATATATTAGAATTACTAGTAGTAATTAGAGTAAAAAACATGGTGTCTTAACTGGAAACAAAAAAATTTAAAATAGCGCTACTTGGTGAAGGCGCGGTCGGAAAGACAAGTTTGCGGAAAAATTATATAGGGGAAGGATTCGATCGCGATTATCAAATGACTTTAGGTGCTGATTTCGCTACCAAAACATTGAATGTTAATGACTACGAAGTTACATTAATTATCTGGGATCTTGCTGGTCAACCTCGATTTTCAGCTGTCCGTGAAGGATTTTACAAAGGAGTTAAAGGTGCTCTTCTAGTCTTTGATTTAACTCGTCCTGATTCTTATGAACACCTTTCAGATTGGGTTCGAGAATTACTTAAGAATAATCAAAATAGGAAAGTTCCATTAGTTTTAATTGGGAATAAAAACGATTTACGTGGTTCATTATATAATACCATTCCTGCTGAATATGGAGAAAAATACGCAAAATCCCTCTCAAATTGGAGTGGATATAACATCCCATACATTGAAACATCTGCAAAGTTTGGAGACAATGTTAATGATGCTTTTCAGATTTTAGTCAGCGAAATCATAAAGAGTACTCAGACAGAAGCGATTCATCATTACTTGCGTGGAGAACTTTAATATTCTTCTTTCCAAAAACTTTCTATCATTTTAGATAACTGGTTTTTATTGTTTATTAGCTTAATATCTTGCCATGCTTCAGGAAAGAGCTTTGTATAAGTATTTGTTGAATATCTGTCCCCAATCAGAAGAACAACTCCTTGATCCTTTTCTGTTCTAATAACTCTACCAGCTGCTTGCATCACCTTATTCATTCCAGGATAAGTATATGCAAACAGAAATCCCTTACCATTTTCTGCATCAAAATAGTCTTTTATGAGATTTTGTTCTAGACTTACTTTAGGTAATCCGACTCCTACAACAACAGCGCCAGACAATTTTTCACCAATGAGATCTATACCCTCTCCAAATATTCCTCCCATCACTGCAAATCCAATCAGTGTTGTCTTTCCAAAATCTGAGAATTTTTCTAAAAATTCTTCTCTTTGTTGTTCTGTCATTCCTTGAGTTTGAACAATAATTTCAGCTTCTTCTTTAACTTCCTCGAACTCCTCTAAAACATTCTCTAAATACACATATGATGGAAAATAGATCAGATAATTCCCTATCTTAGGTTTAGTCACTCTAAGAATGAGATCAGCTACTTCTTTGTAAGATTGTTCTCTATCAACATATCTAGTAGAAATGTGATCTTCTATCATTAGAGCTAAATTTTCCCTTGGAAAGGGTGATGGTAGCTGCATCTTAGTGCTTCCTTTATCTCCACCAAGAAGATAAGCAAAATAATCTAAAGGGGTTAAAGTGGCTGAATAGAATATTGCTGTATTTCCTCTATTGAGAGCTTTCTTCAACAATTTTGAAGGATCTATACAGTATAATTTAATCATCACATTGCTTCTATATTTCCTAAAGTATGTTACATAATAACTGTCATATTCTTCTGCAACACGCAAGAAATTTCTAACATCAAAAAACAACTCTAACAATTCCTCTCTGAAATCCGTAGGAATGTTCACCTCCAACCAATCTGAAGTTAAGTTTGAGAATTTTCTTAACATCTTGAAAAGTTCCTCTTCTGGTAGCTCTTTCTGAACAATGTAAAATTGTTCTTTCTCCTCACATCTTTTCCTAATTTTAATCATATATTGGTTGATTTTATTCAGAATTTTGGAGATTTCAGGTATTTCCTCTTTAGTTGCTCTTCTTAGTTTCATGAAAGGTTTCTTCAGAAGTTCTGCAGAGAACATCTTTCTAGCTCTATCTACCAAATTATGGGCTTCATCAATCAGGAAAGTATAATCTCCTTTTTCTTCAGCAAAGAAACGTTTGAGAAAAACCCTTGGGTCAAATGCATAATTATAATCACAGATTATACAGTCAGACCAGAGAGCTAAATCTAAAGACAACTCAAAGGGACATACTTTGTGTTTCCTTGCATATTTTTCGATCATCGACTTTGTAAAAGCTTCTTCTTGAAATATATCTTTGATAGCTGTATTTACTCTGTTGAAGTGTCCTTTAGCATACTCACAGTAATTTGGGTCACATATGTCTTTCTCTTTAAAACAGATTTTTGCTTTAGCTGTGATTGAAACAGATTTCAAACTCAACCCTACTTTTCTAAGCATATCTAGTGTTTCTTCTGCTATAAATCGTGTAGTCGTTTTTGCAGTTAGATAAAAGATTTTTGAGTCAAAGCTAGTTCTAAGTAATTTTATTGAAGGATAAACAGCTCCAATAGTTTTTCCTATTCCTGTAGGAGCTTGACATAGAAGCTTATTCTTATCTGAAAGAACCTCTTCAACAATTTTAATCATCTTCTCTTGACCTTTTCGAAAGGATGGAAATGGGAAAGATAGATTCTTAATACTCGAACTTCTCTTTTTCAACCAATTTGATAAAGTAACTGCCCATTCTAGATATTGATCAATGATGTTTAAACAGAACTTTTCGAGTTCTTGAAGAGTATACTTAATTGTAAATAATTTAATCTGTTTGGTATTGATTTGATAATATGTCAGTTGAACATTAATTTCCTCCATTTTGTGTTTTCTAGCATACAGAAACGCATAGAATTTAGCTTGAGCCCAATAGTTCTCATTTGATTCTTTTGATAAACCGATAAAATTCTGTGATGTGCTTTTAATTTCTTCAATGAAAATCACACCTTCTTTCTCAAAAACACCATCTATGCGACCTCTAAGACTTATAATTGCGCTTCTTCTTACAATATCTTCAGCAATATGAACTTCTTTCTGGTACTCTTTCCCTCTTGAAGCTTGAATCTTTTGATGTACTTTAGTCCCTTCGACCAATCTAGACTGACTGAAGAATCCATATGAAATATCTCCTTTTCTGAGTACATATTCCACTAGATTCCTTATAGATGTCTGAATAATGGCCTTGTCTTCCATAGCTAACTCTCACTTGTATAATTTCACACAATTCTTCAGTTTTTCAAGTTATGTTAAATATATGTTTTTGGTATAAAAATAATTAAAGAATCTTCTTCATTACAATTGCAGATTCGGGACAGGCTTCAGAGTATTCATATGTTTTCTTAATCCTTATATCAACATTCGCTCTAGAAACTTCTTCAAAGCCAAATTTATGGAAGAATTGGCTAGCAGAATCAGTTAAAAGGTAGAACTCTTTTATTTCTCTTTTACTAGCATTTGCATTTATCTCTTTAATTAATTTGTGACCTATCCCCTTACCTTGATGTTTAGAATCTACAGCTACTGATCTTAAAAGGCCTACTTCCTCATATTTTTCGAAACCAGCACATCCAACTATTTGTTTGTTTTCCAGCACAACTATAAAATTTTCAACATATTTATCTACATCTTCATATACTAAGTTTAAATTCTTTAGAAGGGATTTAATATCACTGATTTGGTTTTCCGTTGCTACATTTATTTCAAATTCTAGTTTGTGCATAAAACCACTATGTTGAATAGAACTGAGCTAACATAAATTATTTTCTTTTTCGTAATATTATTATTCTCTTGAGCATATTCTTATAATGAAATCTTATTTGACTTGAAAAGGTCGTGCTATGATAATCGAAGAATATGATGCTAAATCTTTAGTTCGAACTGCAAAAACATCACTGTTTTCATGGGCTGAAGTCTATCTTAATCCTTACCAGGGGTGCGAACATGATTGCGTTTATTGTGATGGTAAAGCTGAAAGTTATTACATGCATGACGATTTTGGTCAAAGAATTAGAGTAAAGAAAAATGCTCCGGAGTTATTAGAACTTTATTTTAAAAAACAAGGTTTTTTTCCGGTAAACCGTGAGAAAACATCCACACTCGTAGATTACTTTCCGAAGTTAAGAGAAGCTGCAGATTCTTCCAAAACAAAGAAGTTTGTCCTATTCATCGGTGGTGGAGTATGTGATGTTTACCAACCAGCTGAAAAAGAAGTGAAAATGACTAGAAAGCTTCTGCAAATAGCTTATGATTATAAGATTCCTGTTTTCTTCCTTACTAAAAATACACTAATTCTTCGTGATTTAGATCTTTTAAAGAAAATCAATGAAGATACCTACGCTTGTGCCAGTTTCACAATTACTTTAGCTGATGAGAAAAAACAGAAAATCTTTGAACCTAATGCGAGCACATCTCAAGAAAGGTTTGAAGCTATTGATAAATTAAGATCTGAGGGGATTCATTCAGGAATTTACTTCTATCCAACATTACCATTTATCGGAGATACAGATGAAAATCTGAATGCTATCTATAGGACAGCAAAAGAAGTAGACGCTGAATTCATTTATTGTTGGGGGTTAACGCTTAAACCTGGAAGAAACAAAACTGAATTCATGAATACCTTGAAAGAACATTTCCCAGATATCTATCCAAAATACAAGATTCTCTATGGAAATGAAGATAAATATGGGAATCTAGATAGAGCTGAATTTAAGGAACTTGGTTTAATTTGGCCTGAGATTAAAGGATATAAACTAGGATATGAGTTAGGGTTAGATTATACATCAGAAAGATATGTGCCAGAAGGTAGAATAAAGACTAATTTGGAGCTTTCAGCTCTTTTTCAGAGGTTAGCATATCTTAAGAGTTTCTTTGTCAAAAGCTCAAAATATGAAATAAGACAATTAAATGAAGCTGCAAGATTTCTGAATACTTACAAAAGAGATTTTTCTAAGTTGAATGATGAAGAAAGAGAACAGACAGTAATTGATTACGGAATAATGCATTATATTGAAGACTATATTGCTAATAGAGAAAGTGAAGCATTAGAAAATCTAGAGAAATTTTCCTATGAATCTGTATGTAACTATCTTAGAACAAAGGAGTAATCGTAATTTAGCAACTATTTTCATTTAGTTAATGGAAATATGTGAAACAGATATATAGAATAGAAATAATGCTAATATTATGATTGATTCGAATAGAATCATGAGAATTCAGAGAAATCTTCGTTTCATCATTTGGTCTCTAGGGTTCTTAATAGTAATTACAATAGCTTTAGCATGGTCTCTCTATTCAGAGAAATATGATTTCTTTAGTGAAACTATAAGCCATTTAGGCGGGATAGAAAGTGATACCGGTTTGGATAACACTAAATCCTCTTTAATTATGATGATTGGTTTTATTTTTGTTAGTATATTTGCTCTAGGGTTATCCATATCTTACTTCATCCTGAGAAAATTACGATATAACTATGTTAAAGGAGCTCTTCTTCTAATAATGATGGTTGGAGGGATCGGAATATCGCTTCCTTGGGACCATCCTTCTTTTGCAATATTTCATAGTATAGGTGCTGCTATCTTTATGCTTTCTTTTGCTGCTTTCAACTTTGTATGTCAAATCTTAAGGTATATGAGAAAACACAAACCAGAATTAAATAGACAAAGTCTTGATTTCTGGAATGATTTTATCTTTGTTTGGCTAGTATTTCTTGCCTTTGCCATACATTTGTTAGCTTGTTTATTGGAGACATGTCATATTATCAATATTGGTTTAGACATAGTAACTCAGAAAGTAGCTTTGATGGTGAATCTTACAGCAATTATATTGTTAGATAAAGAAGATATGTAGTTTGGTTTCCCCCAATAATCAAAATCCTCTTAGATTAAGTTAGTTTTAAACAATCTTTGAAATCCTTAGTAAATTTATCTTTTCTCAAAAGGAAATTAATAGTACTGTACATGTTTAGAATACTTTGTAAATCTTCTAGGGGAACATCTCCTAGAAACTCTGCTATTTCTTCAGCATGTTCAGTAAAAAGATCTTCACCACAATCAGCTTCAAATTTGTATATTTTTTCTATTAAATTACCTAAACAATCCAAGGGTGGTTTTGGAATATCAAGTCCAATTTGCAGTATCGTGCTTAGCAATTTAGCTTTTGTTTTTATTTTTTCAGGTACTAAATGTTCCTTTTTACTATCTTTAAGATAAAAGAATTTAGCTGTTCTAGCAAAGAGTCTTTGTGTTCCTCTAGTTCCAGCTTGAGTAACTAATCCTGCACTAGTCAAAGCTTTTAGGTGTCTATATATTGTCTTCAAACTAGGTGCTTTCACAGTAACTACTTGATACTCTTTTTTCGTTAGTAGTGCTTCCTCAATCTCTTCTGCTGTTTTGATTCCTTCTCTCAGCACAAGTAAAATTGGACGATATATTGGATTGACTAAAAGCTTTAAAGCTTCATCTTCTACAATAATTTTAACAGCTAATTGCTCGAAATCACTATAAGTTCTGTCACTCATGAATTAGACTTCCACGTTAACATTTTTACAATCCTATATAAACATTCTCATTCGAATGGGCAACAATCTTGCTAAAGCGAGAGCATTTCTCAACGTATTGAGAAACCCTTAAATACTAGACCGCATATACTGTGTTTGAGAACAATTCTCAGCAAGTTGAGAAAACTTGTTGAGGAAAGTATGTGATAAAAAAATGACCTCTAAACTCATTAACATGGAAAATCTGATGATCGATAACTCATTAGATGAAAGGATTAAGGCACTCGAATTAGAGTTGAATCAGCTCAAAAGAGCTCGTCGCGCTAGAAGAGTAAAAGCTCGTTCTAGGTATCCAGTAGGGCATAATGTATCTTACATTTAACCTGGTATATGGCATAAAATGAAAGGTGATAAAAATGGTAAGAAAGGCAAAGAAACAGGATTTAGTTCAAATGGAATGGCGTAAGAAAAAGTTAGCTTCCTTAGAAAAACATGTTTTGCATAGAGGAAGCTTACATTAAATCTTTTTTTCAAAAGTGAGTGAAAAAGATGAGTGAAGCTAATTTAGAATTGAAAGAGGAATCCTCTTTCTCAGATGTTTTCAAAAACAAAAATTTCGTGAAGTTACTAGCAGGTCAAACTTTTAGTAATATTGGTGACGCTGTCTTTAGAATCTCTATTGTTCTTTATGTTTATAGTATCACTGGATCTGCAACAAAGATGACTTTAGTTTTAGCAGCACAAACCCTACCTTGGATATTAATAGGACCCATTTCTGGTGTATTTGCAGATAGGATTAGCAGAAAAACAATTATGGTTACTTCAGATTTATTAAGAGCTGTTTCGATCATAGCTATCCCCTTCATTAGTACTATGTATCCATTACTGATTATTGCTTTTCTAGATGGAGTGGGCTCATCAAGCTTTGCTGCTCCTCGTTCGGCTGCTATACCCGAGATTGTAGGTAAGAATCTTTATGTTAAAGCAATTAGTATTAGCCGACTCATCTTTCAAACCTTTGCTGTGATGGGGCCATTAATTGCGGCACCTGTTTATGCATTCTTTGGAGCACCTACTTTTTGGATAACAAGTGGATGCTATATTGTATCTGGAATATTTATATTCTTCACAATGATACCTTCAGCTTCAAGAGATAAAGTACGCTTGACCGTGAAAACTATTTTCAAAGATATGCGAGAGGGATTTGTTTACTTATTCCAACACAAGATAATCAAGGTTTTAATCTTATTATATACAGTTACTACAATTGGAGCTTCGTTTGCAGGTCCCTTACTCTACCCTTGGGTATTCGAAATACGCCATGGGGGGGATCAATTATTCGAACAGCTTGCTCAAACAGAATATGGTATAGTGGGAGCTATCATTGCATTTGGAACTGTAGCAGGAAATCTAATATTTGGTAAATTTGAGAAAAAAATTGGTCGTTCAAGAGCAATAACTATGGGTGCTTTTTCTCTAGTAATATACTACTTTATCTTCCAATTTACAACTTCTATTTATGTAATAGGTGCTCTGGGGTTAATAATGGGTACCTTAAATGGAATGATGGGTTTGAGCATCAATGCTTATTTCGCAGAAGAAGTACCTAATGAAGTAAGAGGAAGGGCATACAGTGCAACCAATGCCTACCTCCAGATATTTAGTTTTACTTGTTTATCTTTATCTGGATTAACATCAGATGCTATAGGTATAACAAATACAATGATGTCAGCTAGTATAGTTATATTCATCGGTGTTTTGTTTTTGACCCTAAGAACAAGGATGTTTAATTTTTCAAAACAAACTATAGAAACAATACATACTATCGGTGATTGAGGATTGGATGAATATGCACCCTTATCACCCACTTTATTTTTCTCTTCTTTAGAATAGGAATTAGATTTCTTATTTAATTCTGTAATAAATTGATTAATTTACTAAATTTTCTTCAAGAGTTTTCTTATAACAACTACCATTTCAGCTGAATGTGTAGCTCGATTGGTTCCCATATCTAAGTATTCAGCATTAGAGATTGCTGCAGCTATATCCTTTGATAATTCAACAGCATGCATTTTATCAGTTTCCATTCCTATGACTACAACATAATTTTCTTCTATTTGTCTGTATAAATCCCAAACTTTAGTAAAACAAACCCTTTTGGCAACAGCTTTCCACTTCTTAAAATCAGCTTCCTCTAAAGTTCTGATATACTTCGCTGCTTGAACAGGATCCTCACTTTTGAATTTCTTAACCCACCACCGCCATATTGGTTTAGTCATAGAAACGAGGAAGAGAGGTACAATATGCGTTAGATATCTAGTTGTTGGAGGCATATTAAATTGAAATACAGGTCCAATGAGAACAGATAAAGCTGGTTTAATCTTCTTAGAACCCAAAAGATTTGCAATTGTTAAAGTACTGAAAGAAGAAGTAAGAGTAACCATTTTATTTTGATCAATTTCTAGATATTCTACAATCTCCTGAACATCCAAAGCAAGTCTTTCTAAATCATTTTTGATCTTCCCTTCCCCTGGTCGAAAAGAAAGTTTTTCTCTAGATTCAACGTATAGTATATCAAAATCTTTGATAGCTTCCATGAAAACTTCTTCCCAACCAGGTACAACTGTACCCCAGCCTGGAATAAGCAAAAGAGTATATCCATTTACTTCTTCTTCAAGAGCTTTAGTGGTTAAGATTCTAATTTCAGAACCATCTGAAACTTCTACATATTGTTCTTTAGCAGTTTTTTCGAACTCTGATATGAGTACATTATTGAATACTTGCTCTTGCTGAGACATAACAAGAGAATGCAAAAAGTTGCATTTAAAACCTTTACTTTAGAATAAAATTACTTTATCTGTGGATTAGAACTAGGAAAAATCTTCTTTGCTTTCAGACCACCATTCTAACCATTCTTTTCTTATTTTCTTTCTAGTCGGTATTGACATTGCTTTAACAAAGCTATAAGCACCAGATATTCCTCTTCCTAGCATTTTCCTGATGAGAACGACTTGACCAGTATGTCCAAGATAATGAAGAGCTATCCTTTGTATCCTCTTATTTAGGATTTCCCCAGTTCCTCCAGGATTATCATTATATGCTTCTAGTGGAAATTTTCTTAGCATTCCAAAGAAAGTTTGAGAGATTTGAAGATACATATCTATTATTTCCTTGAATGAATACTCCTTTTGATCTTTCATTACTCTATTATTTGTATAAGTTTCAATAGTCCTATCCATTTGTCGGACACAATGTCTTACTATTGTTTTGATTGAGTTTATATCAGAGTGGGCTTTAACTTCTACATCTTCCGGTTTTAAACCATGTAAATTTGCTAGAAAATTAATATCTGCTATCTCTAGTAAATCAATGCATACATCCTTAACATTTGTTTCCTTTCTGGATGTCATAGGTGTTCTATCTCCTTTCTACTAATAAAGCTGCTTGAAATCTATTCAGTAAGTTGAACAAAAAATCAGTCAGTAAATTTGTGTTTATGGGGTCCTCTGAACCATCCTCTCAAAATCTTAGGCTTTAGTTTGAGAATTGTAAAATCAGGATCATCATATCCTAATGGGTAATAGATTTTCCAATTATCCATCCAAATATTCTTTTTAAATTCCTTATCTTCCAATACTTCAGCTTTCCCTTGTAACATGATACCTTTAACTTCATCTGGAATACTGAAATACAAAGCAATTCTCTGGTCATTTAAGATATGTTTCATCTTGACTGAAGATGTGTTAGTAGATATATAGACAGTATAAGGATTATCGTCATAATCTTCAATTACTTTAGCAGGATGAGCAAATTTCTCTTTACACCGCAAATTGAAAACAGTTCTTATGGATGGAAAACCATTTTCATCAATCGTCGCTAGATATGCTGAGTAAGGCCTTTCCATTAATTCTTCCAATAATTGCTTAGTCTCTTCATTCATTTTATTCATTGTATAACAAGTAGTTTTTACTTTAAAAAGTCATTTAAGCAGAAGGAAAATTAAATAAGCTTATATCCTTTGAAATGTCTTTAGTTGTAGGTGAAAATGTTTGCACATGACTAAGTTCAACTTCTCTTTTGTTGAGAAAGAAATACGAAAAAAAACATTTGGAATACTTCATACTTTGAATTCAGATGGAACTCCACATACAACTGGAATTCTTTATGGAGTTTCAAAACCTGATACTGAATTTGCTTTGTACCTATTAACTTCAGGAAAATATAGGAAAGTAAGAAACATACAGAGAAACCCGAAAGTATCTTTCATTATACCTTTCCCACATCATCATCTACGTTTTGTTCCCTCTGGTACGATTACATTGAACGGAGTAGCTAAATTAGTACCCGTAAATACAGAGGATATAATTGATATCTTTTCAGAGAAGAGAATTTTGAAAATGATAATTGCAGATATTGATTTTGAGAGAGATGAAGAATATGTTTATATTAAAATCGAACCAGATCCAAAGATTTTATGTTTTGGAGTTGGTTTTAATATCTGGAAGCTAAGAAGTTCTCACACTGAAGGTGGATATTCTGTTACTATCCCTCCTGAAAGGTGAATATGAGAGAATAATTAGTTCAAAGAGGGCATGAAAAACTTGTCCAAACTGCAGTACTAAAATTGAAAAAATAAGTGTTTCAAGCACAAACAACTATATCTGTTCAAACTGTCAGAAGTTTGAATAATTGCATTCTTAAGCTTGTTTTGGTTTATTATATCCCATTCTATCAATTATTGTATACCAATAAGAATAAATCCTTTGTTTGTCTTTTAACGAAATGTTATACTTATGTCTTTTATAGTCTTTCTCACTTGTAAGATACTCTTCAATTTCAGGTAAAGCTTCTTCAAAACCTTTGAGATTAAATTTATCATAAATCAGCTTTATGAAAGCTATAGGATCAGCTATGAAATCTTCATATCTGATTTCAACTAAATTATGTTTTGGAACTAGTTTTTTATCTGTGTAATATTTCTCATAAATATCTCTATAAGAATTGAGAATAAACTTGTTTAGATCTGGATACCCTTTTTGTAATCTAAGGAGATTACCTGTTCTTTCATGCAATCGTTTTGTTGAAAAAAAAACCTCGTATGGGTCTCTATAAATATGAACAAATTTGGCGTTGGGATAAAGATCTATAAGAAGGTCAACTTTTGCTGTATCAAATGGACTTTTTAGAATTAGTAATTTATTCCCTTTTTTCAGATAAAGTTTTTTGATAACATATTCTGTATAAAATTTGATTTTGTTTATTTGATTCTGAGATAAGTCTTTAAATAAAGCATATCGACTATAGAACTCAACATTCAAAGGGAAATAACCACCCAAGTATGGAGACATTGAACACAGATTGGCAATTGCAATCTCATGTTCATGTGGTGAATCTACACCAAATTTAACATCATCTTGAGGTCTAGTTTCTGGTAAAAACAAACCAAGTAACCATTTCATCAGTTTTTCAAAATACAGAAAATGATTGGAGAATATTGACTCGAACACAGTCATATAATTATGATTGAGGTTTCGAATAAGTAATTCCTGGAGAAAGGTTGTTCCATTTCTCCAGTGACCGAGAATGAAGAGAGGATCTTCTTCTAATTTTATATTCTTTACTTTGCGATTGAAAAGCAAAGATTCTATCCAACCAAAAGGAGTGAAAAATACTACAAGTAGAGTGATAAAGAAAATTTGTAGTATTCTTTTTAGAGATAGGTTAAACTTATTCTCAATCAATGACCTCATCCATGTTCTGAAGTTTGCACCAACAGCAAACATTGTAAAAACCTACAAATACTAAGTTACTTTCTAAACCTTATTAAATTTTAGATAAACGCTTTTCCATATTTCATCTTTTCGAAAATACTTTGCCATCGTGTGAAAATTCGTTTCTTTTCTTCAAGAGGAATTTTGTATTTACTTGGAGTGTAATTCTTATTTCTTTCAATATAATTCTCTATATGTGGTTTAGCTTCATTAAATCCTGGTAGTGATAAAGAATCATATATTTTTTCCATTTCATCTACTGGATTTGCTATGAACTCTTCATATCTAATTTCGATGAAATTTTCTTTGGGTATTAAATCTACTTCATTATAGAACTTAGTATACATCCCTTCAAATATTTCAAGAACAAATTTATCCAGATCTGGATATCCCTCTTGAAGCTGAAAAATAGGAACTAATTTCTGGTGCATTCTTTTTGTTGAGTAGTAAACTTCGTAGGGATTACGAGCAATATGAACATATTTCGCGTCTGGAAACAGCTCCAACAGGAATCCAACCCGAGCAGTATCAACAGGACTTTTTAGAACTAATCTTTTGTATTTTTTCTTAACTATCAATTTTTTCATCATATATCTGAAACTGCTTTTTATTTTCTCAATTTGTTTTTCAGATAATCCCTCAAGAGTAACATACTTGTTGTAAGCATCCTGGTTATTAGGAAAATATGCTCCGGAATAGGGTGACATAGAGCTTAGGTTAGCGATTGCAAAATCATGTTCACTAGGTAAATCCGCAGTAATTTTCAAGTCATCTTGAGGTCTTGTTTCGGGAAGAAAAAGATTAAGAAACCATCTTAAAAACTCGGAAGAATAGAGAAAGTGATTAGGAAACACACTCTCAAATAGTGTCATAAATTCATATTCTGGATTACAGTTAAAGAGTTCATGTAGAAATGTTGTTCCTTGGCGCCAATGTCCAAGTATGAATATTGGCTGATGTTTCAGTTCAACTTCACCTAGTTTTCGCCAAACAAGCAATCTTTCAATTATAGCAAGAGGTGTAAAAAGTATAATTATAAAAGTTATTACAAAAACATGAGGAAGTTTTTTCCATGAAATATCTAGTTTGTTCTCAAACAACAGTTTCAACCAAATAAATAAGTTAGTCCCAATTGCAAAGATATGGATAACCTCCTATACAGATGAATATTTGAAATTTCTATATTATGAAAAGTCGTGTGAAACGAAACATTTACTGAGATGATTCTCAGATTTCATCAAATGAAATATTAAACAATTCTAACATTTTTCACTACTACCTTCGGGAGTAGCACACGAAACATTTATTAGTTTGAATTAACTAACTTGATGTAGTAATGATTGTTTAGGTGATAAATTGACAGTTGAGAGTGAATACGTAATTGAAACTCAAGATCTTGTAAAAATCTACAAGACAGGAAAAGTGAAAGCTGTAAATGGCTTAAACTTGAAGATAAAAAAAGGAGAGATTTATGCTTTAATAGGTGCAAATGGTAGTGGCAAGACAACTTCTTTAAACATGATTACTGGAGCTCTTTTTCCAACATCTGGATTAATCAAAGTTTTAGGTCAAGAAATACCAAAGAATAGACGATTGATTACAAATTATATCGGTGTTGCTCCTCAAGATTACTCTATCTACTATGATCTAAACCTAGAAGAAAATGTACGTTTTTTTGCTAGATTATATGGAATGAAGAAAGCAGAATTTGTACCAAAATATAATGAACTTATGCAAATTTTGCGTCTGGAAGAAAAAAGAAAAGCTCTAGCTAAGAATCTTTCTGGTGGAATGAAGAGAAGAGCTAGTATAGCTTGTGCTTTAATTCATTCCCCAAAGATAGTATTCTTCGATGAAGCAACAGTCGGAGTTGATCCTGTCCTTCGAACGTTTTTCTGGGAATATTTTAGATCTCTAAAGAAAAATGGTGTTACTCTAGTTTTAACTTCTCATGTGATGGATGAAGCAGAGAAAGCTGACCGAATTGGGTTGATGAGAGCTGGAAAATTAATTGCTGAAGGAACTCCAGACCAGTTAAAGAAAGAGCATAATTCAAGCACAATAGAAGAGATTTTCATTAAATTAAGTGAAGGAGTGATTGTTGATGAATAAGAAAAAGGAAATGGAATTCAAACCCAAGAATCCTACTTTCTCCTTGCAGAGAACTCTAGCAATTGCTTTTAAGACAATTAATCAATTTAGAAGAGATCGTAGAACTCTAGTTCTACTGACAATAGTTCCTGTTATTACAATGTTAGTGTTTGGCTTAGCTCTTAGTGGAGAAGTGAATAATGTTCCAATAATCATTGAAAACAATGATGTGCTTTATTCTGGAATCAACCTGGGTTCTAATATTACTACCGTGCTTGAAGGAGATAATAGAGTTACAATTACTTATGATACATATGTCTCCGGAATTGATTTAGTTGAGAAGGGAAAATCCTATGCATCTATTCTTATACCTGCTAATTTTTCTCAATCCATTGCCCATATGTTAGCATTCGGGAATGTCACTCCAAGTTTCTATGTCTACATTGATGCAACGAGCCCAACAGTCAGAGCTAGTGTATTAGGTGCTGTTCGAGAAGCTATGGAGGAATCGATAGGAGATAAAGGAATTAATCTTGTTCAAACATTAGCTCATGATGGTGCTGAATTTACTGGATTAGATGTAGGAATTCCTGCGATAATAGCATTCGAACTTATTTTTTTGCTAGTTATAGTAGGAGTTATTACAGTTACTCGTGAAAAGATTCAAGGAACACAAGATCGTCTGTTTGCAACTCCATTGAAATCATCAGAAAGATTGCTAGGATATGTAATAGGATTACTTCTTATAGCTACGATTATGGTAGCAATTATTTTGATATTTGGAATCTTCGTATTCGGAGCTAAAGTTAGAGGAAATGCGTTCTTATTGATTTTTGCAGCTTTGCTCTTTGGATTAGCCCATGTATTCATGTCTGTCTTTCTAGCGAACTTTGCTCAAAATGAATTACAAGCAATACAATTTGCACCATTAACAGCTATTCCTAGTATGGCTTTAGGTGGCCTGTTAATCCCAGTTGTTGGTCTTCCTGTTTGGCTCCAACCTGTTTCATATATAGTACCTTTAACATATGGAATTAATTTATTTGAAGGAATTATGTTAAAAGGATGGGGTTTCAAAGAACTATGGGTAGATTTCCTAGTGGTTGGTGGCATGTGTTTGATTTTCTTTGTTCTAGCAGTAATTTCTGTTAGAAATAGGATGAGAGATTGAGGTTAATTTATGAATAAAACAACCTCCTCTTCATTCTCCAGGGAAAAAGCTATTAAGGCTTTAACGAGCTTAGAATTGTCATTAGGAGAAGCTAAGATTTATACTTGGTTAGTAGGTGAAGGTCCTACACATGCATCTACGATAGCAAGTGAAGCAGGTGTTCTACAACCAAAGGTATATGGTTATTTGAAAGACTTAGTCAAACGTACTTTTGTAACAAGACAAGAGAAAGAAGGAACACCTGATACTTTTACAGCTGTACCATATGAAATAGTGATGGAAACACTTGAAAATGAAATCTATACAAAAATAAAAGCAGCAAATAACTACTTTAAAGATGTGAAGGAAAAGGAAAAAGAGAGACAAGTTGAGGATCTATTCTCTTATTATGAGGGTAAAAAAACTGTCTTTGCTGGATTAAAAACAGTCGTGGATAAAGTACAAAAGAATATCATAATTGTCATAGTAAACGAAATTGATGAAGAGCTTATTCTCAGCTTATTTAATGATTATCGAAAAGAAAATCCTAGAATAGAACTTCTGCAACTTACAGCAAATGAGAAACTTCTCAAAATTCCTCCAATAAAGAAATTGATGAGTACAGATGGATTTAGCGGGTTATTAGCAAAAAAGCCAACAATGTTTTATACAGATGTTGATTTTGAGAAGAAATCCTGTTCATCTATGAATATGTTGCTTCCACCAATTGATGATTTTAGCAGTGTTTTAATAAATATTAAACATCCTGTAGCTTTACATTTTCAAGTACAATTGTTTGATGGGCTTTTAGAGATGCTTGAAAAGCAAGGTATGACTCTGAAAGAGCTATCTGACTAAAAGAAGAGAAAAGTTTCTAGAACAGAAAGAAGGAGAAGATTTGTCTTAGATACCATTCTTCCTAGTTTTTCGATTCTTTGCGATAAAGTTTTTATTTAAGCACAGTCATGATGCAATCTATGGAACAAGAAAAATCTAAATCTAAAAGAGCTGTTCCTTTAAAATTTAACTTAGCTTTTGCAACAGGAGAAATCACAGATGCAGTTGCTTATCAGGGATTTTCATTTCTAATATTCAATTTCTATTATTTTGTAGTAGACATGGATATTTTCTATATAACTCTACTTTATGCACTTTGGTCAATATATAATGCATTTAATGATCCAATTCTTGGAGGTATATCTGATAAAACAAGAACAAAAAGATTTGGAGGGGGACGAAGAAGACCTTGGATGATAGCTGCTTGGGTTCCTTTGTCAATTATTATGTTCTTTCTTTTCACACCATTTACCACTTATGCTCAGAACCCAGTTTGGGTTTCAATATACTTCTTTGTGATAATCTGTTTATTTGATACAATCTATACAGCTTTCTCATTGAATAGAACTTCTCTTTATCCTGAAATGTTCAGAACTAACAAAGAAAGAGAAGAAGCAGGTGCTGGAAGAAGAATCATGATGATTCTTGGGTTAGTTTTGGCTATGGGATTACCAACTTTCATTGTGGGAGATTTATCAGATTCCAATAACTTATACAAATATTGGATTGCAGGAGCAGTTCTTGGAGTTATAATCTTCATAACAGCTTGGATTAATATCAAATGGGGTGTAAAAGAGCCTCCACTAGAAGAATTGGAAACTAGAGAAACTACTGGAGTTTTCAAATCAATTTGGATTACATTGAAAAATTGGCGGTTTGTTATCTTTGTGCTTTGTTCTATGATGAACTGGTATGTTTTTGCTCTTTTCCCAATGGTTATGAACATTTATCACAAATTTATACTTGAACAACCATGGATGGGTGATAATACTAGTATCTTTGCAGCATTACTTCTGTTAGTTGCTTTTCTTTTCTCAGGTCTAGGAGTTATAATTTGGTCAAAAGTAGACAACAAACTTGGTAGTAAAGTTGGTTTCCTTTTATCACAGATTTTCTGGATTGTTGTATTGATTCCAATGTTCTTTGTAAACAATTATTTTGTTGCTTTAGGAATCATGGCTTTGAACGGTATTGGACTTGGTGGTTCTCCATATTTCATAGATAGACATATATCCAACATAGCAGATGATGATGAATTGAAGACAGGTCAAAGAAGAGAAGCTTCTTTTTTCGGTGTTCATGCTTTAATAATTCGATTATCATCCATTTTAGCAATTATATCTATGTTTATAATTCTTGCAGGAACAGATTATAACATATTTTCAGCCGCTGATGTTAACAATCCTCCAATTACTGGATTAAAATCACTTGTCTCTTGGTTCCCAGCTGGAGCTTTAATATTAGGAGTCATCTTCTTGTTAATTTATCCTCTTAATAGAAAAAAAGTAAACGTGCTTCAAGACATTTACAAGGAAAACAAAAAGCTTGATTAAAAATTTAAAAAGAGAAAGATAAATGTCTTTCTTCCAACATTTTTTTAGTTTTGTTTGGTTTTTAAGCCTTGTAAATATTCTGCTGCACTAAGAGCTGCAATTGTACCTAAACCTGTTGATGTAGTAATCTGTCTCATAAGTGGATTAACTATTTTACTTGTCACATCACCTGCAGAAAACACTCCAGCAATGTTTGTACCACAGCCATCATCAATCTTGATTAAACCATCTTCGATTTCACACGCTAGAGATTCTGCTAGTTCGATGTTTGGGATAGCTCCGATTTCAGCGAAAATACCATCAACTTTCAGAGAAGTTCCATCACTAAAAAGAACTTCTTCTACTGTGTTAGTACCTTTTATTTCAGTGACTTGCTTTTTGTAAAGAATAGCTATATTACTGCGTTCTTTTGCTCTGTCAATATAGATTTTCTCACATTTGAGATAATCTGATCTTGAAACCCAATAGGTCATCTTTGCTCCAACATCACTTAGAGCTAATGTTCCTGTTGCTGCAGCATCTCCTGATCCAACAACAATGACAGTTTTTTCTTTAAAGAAAGCTGCATCACATGTTGCACAGTAAGAAACTCCTCTACCAATAAACTCCTTCTCTCCAGGAACTTCTAGTTCTCTATGCCTACCTCCTGTTGCAAGAATCAGGGCTTTAACAATAAAATCCCCCATATCACTCTTAATAAAGAATTTACCGTCTTCTAGTTTTTCTACAGTAGAAACTTCTCCAAAGACTACTTTTGTTCCAAATTTTTCAGCTTGAGCTTTCATCTTATCTGCAAGTTCAATCCCAGTAATCATTTCGAACCCTGGGTAATTTTCTATCTCCATAGCTAAACCCATTTGTCCTCCATAATCTAGACCTACTTCAACTACTGACAAACCTGCTCTAGATGCATAGAGTGCTGCAGTTAAACCTGCAGGACCAAGTCCAATTATCCCTAGATCTTTTTCAACAGGACCTTCTCTCTGTTCTTCCTCTTCTTCTATATCTTCTGTAGGACCTAATAATAACATCTTTCCTCACCTATTACAAATAGTTATGAAATAAAAATATTGTTCTTTTATCAAATGTAGTAAAAACAGACAAAATAGTCAGGTAAGTTATTTAACAATCTCACTAATCATCTTACCTAATTTTATAATACTAAATGGTTTTTGAATAAAAGAAGTAACTCCGAGTTTACTAGCTTCTTCTCTGACTGTAGGATCTGCAGTAATAAAAAGAATTTTGGATTTTGCTATAATCTTATACCGTTTCATCTCTTTCAATGTGTCCAAACCATTTTTAATTGGCATTCTGTGATCAAGGATAATAATATCAGGATATTTTTTTAATTTATTAATGTCTTCAATAGCTTTTGAACCATCATGTGCAGTTCCTATAATCTTGTGTCCTTCAAGAGATAATCCTTCTTTGTAAAGAAATTGGATGGTTTCTTCATCATCTATTATAAATATTGTTGCCATTTCTTTAACCTCTTGGAAGTGTTATTATTACAGCTGATCCCTTGGTATAATCATCTTGTATCCTGTTTTCAAAACGAATGGTACCATTGTATGAATTAATAAGAACTCTCGCCATGTATAGTCCTAAACCAGAACCTGATTGAAAACGGTTATCTCCTCTTGATAGTCTTTTGAAGAATAATGGCTTATCTTCATCAGGAATTCCCACCCCATAATCAATGAATTTTATTTCAACTCTTTCTTCATCTTCTTCTTGTACTACTTTACATTCAATGTCTAGTTGTACTTCTTTATCATTAGTGTACTTAATTCCATTGTTTATAATGTTTTCAAATACATTTTGTAGTAAATCTCCTGTAATTACTTTGAGATTCTTAATAGTAGTAACTTTGACATCTACTGTTTTATCATAAAACATCGATTTCTGAACATCAATAGCATTGTCTAATAATGGTCTAACAATTACTGTCTTTCTAGTTTTTCTTTCTTTCTGAATTTTTGTTAACTGTTGAACAGTTTGAAGAATTCTTTCACTTCTTTCAACAACACTCATGCTTCTTTTAATGTAACTTTTAAACCTCTCCCTATCCTCTGAATCAACATATTGATCCAACAATTCAAGATAACCGTGTACAGAAGTATTTGCATTGAGAAAATCATGTGAGAGTATATCTAAAAGTACTGAAACAAATTCTCTCTCTTCCTCACTTTGAAGATATAAAAAGTGATGTTCATAATTAAGTGAGATTTGACTGCTGAATGCTAAAATTAGATCAAGATCTTCTGGGTAGAATAGATTTTCTATGTTAGAAGATAACAGTATAAATCCTGCAGGAAGTTGATTTAAATGTAAAACTGAGATAACAGCAGAATTAGTTTCTTTGGATATATGTTTGCAATTACCTCGACAATGGATAATGTTTTCTCCTTTCTTAGCTATATCTTCTAGGATATCTTGAGGATTAAAGTTATTAGCAAAGTCTCCTTGTTTTGCTAACACTTCTCCGTCTAAAAAGATCATACCTCCATCTGCATAATAAATATCTGATAAATCATGTAAAACATTTTTCCAGAATGTGGATAAATCTTTAAATCTAGAGAAAAGAGCATATTTGTTAAGAACAGAAACGGTTAGAGAAAGCTTCTTAGTTGCTTCAATATTAGTGAAAAAACCAACTGAACCAATTGAGGATCCAAATCTATCATATAACAAAGAGCCAATGACTCGATAAGTATTAGGACGTCCTTCTTTGTTTATTAAAACGAGCTCATAGGAGCTAGCGGTTAAGTGCCCTTCAGTTCTTTCCTTTAAAACCTGATAATAGAGCTCCTGTGAATCAGGATGGAAGAAGTCTGTTACAGAACGAGTACTTATTTCTTCAAGTGTATAACCAAGATACTCACACATTCGATCATTAATGAAAACAGTGTGATCATTAATATCATCAACCCAAAATCCAAGTTCACTGTGTGTAGTAAGAGTTTGGAGTACTGAAGAAACAAGCTCAGAAGACTGTTCAATAAGCGGTTCAGCGCTGATATTCACTCCTGCTATGATTCTAGAAGGCTTATCATTGAAATTAATATCATAAGCAAAAATCCTAGAAAGGGCAACAGAATCATCTTTTCGAACTATACGGACTTGCATGGAATCATCAGGTTTACCACCTGATTCAAGAATCTTCATTCGCTCTTGAACTATAGGACGATCATCTTCATGAATAAGATCGATAAGGGTAATATCTTCTAAGTCTTTGAAATTATAACCAGTAGTAGTAAGAAAAGATCGATTAGCATAAACAATGTTGTGAATGTCCTGAACGATAATAATAGACATGGGCGTAGTATCGAAGAATTCCTCAAAATCAGTAAGGGTGTGCTTATCAGACATTCAAGTAAGAATATACCGAAATTCCAATATAAGTTCTTTGAAAAAGGCTAAAGGAAAGGAAATAAAAAGAAAGAAAAGAAAAAAAGTTTCAGATTTTAGGTTTAATAAAACCAGTTTCCATCATACTCTTAGTAAGGTTACGAGCATACTTGATTCTTTCTTGAGCCATTTTATAGAGTTCCTCTTCCTCAAATACTTTACGAGCAACACCTTGTTCAATAGCTTTCATACCTACTTTAGATGCTACGTAAGGGAAGATTTCCCAATCATCCATAGTTGGGATAATGTAATCATCGCGTAAGCCTTTCTTAATGGCTATATCTGCAATAGCTTGAGCAGCTGCGACACACATCTCATCAGTAATGGTAGAAGCGTTAACATCAAGAGTACCTCTGAAAATACCTGGAAAACCAAGACTATTATTGATCTGGTTATCGAAATCACTGCGACCTGTTCCAATAACTCTAGCACCAGCTTCCTTTGCATCCCAAGGATAAATCTCTGGAAGCGGATTAGCGCAAGCAAACACAATACTGTCAGATGCCATAGTAGAAATCCATTCAGATTTAACTGTTCCAGGTTCAGATTTGGAAGCTGAAATCATGACATCAGCACCTTTCATTGCTTCGCCAAAATCTCCAGTTATACCTTCAGAATTAGTCTTTTGGGCTAAATCATACTTGAAAGTATCATAGTCTTTTTGTTCAATAATATCAGGACGGTCTTTGGTTAAGATACCCTTTGAGTCCGCCATAATAATATTCTTGTGAGGAACACCCGCAGATTCTAGGACGTAAGCAGTCCGAGTGTTAGCGGAACCAACACCCAACATAGCAACTTTGATTTGATCAAGTTCCTTACCAACGTGTTTAGCTGCTCCAATAACACCAGCTGTGACAACAGAGGCAGTTCCTTGAGCGTCGTCATGCCAAACAGGTATTGTTATTTCTGGATCATTTCTTAAAGTCTCAAGAACTTTGTAGCATTTTGGTTTAGAAATATCTTCAAGATTGATACCTCCAAATGAAGGTTGAATTAATTTTACAAAATTAATTATTTCATCAGCACTTGGTCTTTCATTGGTCATTCCAATGCTTAATGGGACAGCATCAACGCCTCCAAGGTATTTGAAGAGCAATGCTTTTCCTTCCATGACCGGTTGTCCAGCCGCTGGACCGATATCACCAAGTCCGAGAACACGAGTTCCATCGCTTACTACTGCGATTGTATTAGCACGATTAGTTTGTCTGAATGATTCAGCTGGATCATCTGCGATAGCTCTACAGCTTGCTGCTACTCCAGGAGTATACCAAACTCCAAAGGCTGAAAAATCCCAAATACTGCATTTAGGTACAATTTGAATCTTTCCTTCATAGAAAGGATGAAGTATCAAAGCGTCTTTTGCAGGTTTTTCAGCCTTTGCTAATAATTCTTCTTTTGTAAGTTGTTTTTCACTCATAATTTTCACCTAATAAAGATAAGAGTCTAAAGCACCGTCTTCTTTGTGTTATATTAAAGGTTTTTCTATGACAAATTTTGTAGTTAAACCAAATTGTGCTACACATTCAGTTTGAGTTTCTCTTCAGAAACTATACCCCTCACTTCTTCTACTTTTCATAGTTAGAGAAGTGGGGAAAAACAGCAGAGGAAAGAAGAGATTCATTTATTGATTATAAATAAAGATTACAGAATCAGAAGAAGAGTGTGCTTCTATCATCCTTGTGATTTATTATGGGATTCAAGTATTTCAAGTAATTCCTTTCTTATTCAGGTTTGAAGCTTTCAGCTTTTCTTTCATCTTTTTCAGCTAAATCTTGAAGATTGTTTTTTCTATGAGTTGTAGCTCTAGCTTGATATGCTCTAACTAGTCCTTGCCAATTATTTATAGGTTTAGTAACTCTATGGCTTTATTACAGGTTTCTACTATCTCTTCATGATTTGCTTCGATTATTTCTGCGTTCATAATGTCAGCTCGAATTATCCAAATCCATCCAGCTCCCTGCTTATGATCAGTAGAATTTCCTTTATTGAACTCCTGTAAAGCTTCTTCAAGTAGAAGAGTTCCCTCTTTTATATTTCCTGAGGAGATATTCTGAACAGCTGATGAAAATAATGATCTAGCGAGAGTAATTTCATCTTCTGAGTTCCGTGCAGCTTCTATTTCTAATTTTTGCACTTTAATAGCTTCTTCAGCATTTCCTAAAATCCTTAAAATATTGCCCTCTCTCATGTATAAATAAGCTAAAACTCGGTTATATTCTTTGAAGCATTCTTGTTCTGAATCATTTATTGATAAGGAAGTTAAATCTTTTTCTAATTTCTTATACTCTTCCAATGCTCTTTCATTTTCCTCTTTTATCTCATACTTGTTCAGAACTTCTTCAATGTTCTCTTCAATCTCTCTTATACTCTTTAGAACATCTTTCATGGATAATACTCATTGATGTTTATTATAAATTTATCAGTTTTTAGAAATAAGTGAATCTGTCTATCATAGTAGATGACAATTAGAAGATATTCATGAATTCAGTTTTACTAGAATTCTAGAATACTCATATTCTTCGACTAGAGCATATAATAGCAAAGCAATCCGTATAGCTCATGACGGTAATAACCAAGAAAGAAAATCTGAAAAATGAATTACTAAAGGAATATAATTCTCTGAAGAACTTCTTGAAACTTGACTCTACTGAAGAAAAATCAACTTTCCCTATAAAAGAACATTTGGCAGAAAATCTGTATAACTCTGAAATCTCTTCATATTCTCAAAAGGATATTAGCAATTACGATAATTTTCGTATTAAGAAAGATCTTAAATTGGAAAAAAATAGAGCACTATGCAATTTTCTTTTGCACAGGGGTTTATTTTTCTAATTTTTTTAATTTTAACAGCTGTATACAGCTTTCAAGAAATCTTGTATGGTTCAAGATTGAAATCTACATTTTGTTCTCCTAGTTTCTTGCAGAAAACTTCAGCTAAAATCGGTTCCTTTATCACCCTGCTGAATGTAAGAATTAATTTGTTTTCAAAACTTGCTACTCCAACTCTTACCTTGTTTACAGGACCTGGACCTATTACAATATCATAATTATCTATTCGATCAGTTAAGCTTTTTGGCAAAGTAATTTGACCAAGATTTGTAAGAATGCCACCATAATATGGCGTTCTAAAGAAATAATATCCTTTTCTTGCGAAGAATCTCTTTACCTGAAAAGGTGCAATTTGCATTATTGGTGAACTCAAGCTTCTGGTATTTCGTGCAATCATTTGATAAAATGTTTCTGGTATAATCTTATTCTTTAAACAATCATTAACTTGTAAAACAATTTCTTTTAAAGTAAGTTGTTTCTTTTTTGGATCAATATTTGGTGTTACACATAAAGTGAAATTTCTCATTGTTATTGAAGGCAAAACTCTTCTTAAGTTCACAGGAACATTCAGACGGATAGGTTTCATTCTTCGAGTTTTGTTTTTGCAGATATCTTCTTGTATTGTTTTCAAAGAATCCATATAAAGAGCAGATAGAAATCCAGTTATTGAAACATTAAACTCTTTGGCTTTTTGTTTGACCTCTTTCACAGAAACTGTTACTTTAGAGGTATGAATTACTCCTGGAGGCTCTGTCTTAAATGGTATATTGAAGCTTTTTTTTCCAAATCTTGTTGATTTTCTCTTCACTTTTCTCTTATAATGCTGATCAAAAGCATTTTCAAATTCTTGAAAATCAGGTTCTTTTTTGGAATTGAAAATATTTTCCCAATTATCGATTTCTGTTTTCTTTATATTGAAATATTCAGCTATTAGTGAATTTAGAAAAATTAACCCCCCATGACCATCTGTCAAACTATGATGACACTCTATAGCGATTCTATTTTGGTTGACTAATATTCTATAGAGGAGTTTCTTTCTTCCTATTGGAATATATTGGTTAGTATATTGTCCTACAGGCATAATTTCAGGAATTGATAAATTAGTAATCCATTTTCCCCATATGAATCCTTTCTTTATACTAACTCTAAAATAAGGAAAACGAGGAAGAATGTTAGCTAGAGCTTTATGGAGTTTCTTTACATCTACCTTTTCCTTCAAGGTACAAGCTATTTTAAAAACACATGGAATCTTTCTACTGGACATTAAGCTAAAGCCTTCTGCAGCATTATCTAGCTTATATTTCCTTTTATTAGCTATAATACCAAGAGAAATCTTTGAGGTTGCATTTTTATCAACTATTACATCGCTCATTTTAACCTCTTATTCCCTATTGTGTGATGTTTAAGTTCTTTTTATAATGTTACTTGCAACCTAACAAATAAGTTCAGCTGTTATTCGTATTCGTAGTATTTATCTTAATTTTCTTGGAAGCAAAAGTTTTAACCTAGTTTTGTTTAATTTCTTTATATTGGTGATTGTATGGTCACTCCCATTCAAAAAGAGTTAGAAAGAATTCTGCAAGACTTCATAAGGGGAGATTTTCTAAATTCAATTGATGAACTAGATGAATTGTTGAAAAAAGATGAAATTACAATAGAAGAAAGAATAAAAGCTAAAATACTTAAAAGCCAAATAGTCATTGCTCTTACAAATTTAGGTTATGAACATAGCTCTTTTGACTACGGAATGAAATTAGCTCAGGAAGTAATACGAGAAAGCAGAGATATTAAAGATAAGAATCTGAAATTTGATTCACTTCTAAACTTACAATTAAGTTATTTTCACTTAAATGAATGGCAAGAATTACAAAAATTACATGATGAAATCATACCAATGTTTGATGAACTTGAACCTAGCAAGGATTTAGATTATTTAAAACGTAAAGCTATGATTTTTAATTTTAAAGGAATAATCCCATTACTAAGAATTTATTCTGGAAAGAGCGCTACAGAAGAAGAACAAGAAGAAGGTTTTCAGATATTAATTGAAGGGGAGAAATTTTGTGAGAAAAATAATCTGTCGATTTATCAACTATCTATTCTTACGAATATAGGATTTATTCTGACAAATCGAGGAGAACTAGATTCAGCTTTAGAAATAAGTCAAAAAATAGTCGATATATGTAAAGGAGCTAAGAATAAATTAGCTATTGCTCATAGTTTAGATTTTCTAGCTCGGTCTTACTACCAGAAAAATGATTATAAAAAGTTTTATGAATTGAGTAAAGAGAGATTGGTTATTGCAGAAGAATTAGAAATTGATGGTATGATAGCTAATACTTACAACAACATAGGTCACTATTATTTAGTAATTGGGGAATATGATGAAGCATTATATAATTACAATCGTGGTCTCGAAACTTATCAAGCACTAAACAATGAGAATGCTATTGCTTCTACACAGCATAATTGTGGTTATGTCTACTTCTTGAAGGGAGATTTTGATAAAACACTAGAATTTTATGACAAGGCTTATCCTGTTTTAAAAGAAAACCAACCTCAAGGCTGGTATGAAATTCTTTCTGGTTTTGCTGATGTTTATATTCAAAAAGGAGAGTTAGATAAAGCACTGGAATACTTAAATCAATTGATGACAATACATAAAGGCTTACAGAATCTACTTGGTATTTCATCTGTACTCTCAGAGCAAGGAAAGATTTACTGGCAAAAAGGAATGAAAGAACAGGCTTTATCCTTCATTCAAGAAAGCTTAGAGATAAGACAAAAAACGGGTAACAAAGCTCTTGTAGCAGCTAGTCTGTCATATTTAATCCAGTTTAATGTAGAATTACACAACATAGAAAAAGCTGAAAAATACTTCGAATCTTTAGATTTGATTAATAAAGAAATAAAAAATAAACATGTCAGTCAATATCATAAATATTCAGAAGCTTTAATTCTAAAAACAAGTTCAAATTTACGGGATAGAATTAAAGCAGAATTGTTATTTGAGCAATTAGTTGAAGAAGACATTCTCTATCCCGTATTAATTCAAGTTTTGCTATATCTATGTGATATTCTTCTACTTGAGATGAAAGAAACTAATGAGCCCGAGGTATTAAAGAAAATATACAAACAAGTTAACAAACTTCAGGAATTATCTGAAAAGAACAAATCTCATGTACTACTAGTTGAAACACTGAGATTAAAAGCACAATTGGCACTTCTTGAATTTGATGTAGAAAGTGCTAGAACCCTTCTATTCAAAGCACTAAATATAGCACAAGAGAATGGGTTGGATAGATTAGTCCTAGATCTACTAAAGCAGCAGGAAGACTTAACTAAACAATCTATATATCTAAAGAAATTAGAACAAATATCCTCACCACTCTCTCATAGAATGTCAATTGTTAAGCTCGAAGATACAGTTGAAGATATTAAGAAAACTAGCTTAACCAAAACAATTTCAAGAGAGGTAGAAGTTTCAAAAAAGCTTTTCTCAATAAAAATCTAGTAAGTGAGTGTTATTCTAATATGCTTTTTTTATAATAACTGGTAACTATTATAAGTGTCTTAACTGAATCGCTTGCTATGACAGATTATACAATTAAACCTTATAATGAATCATTCATAGAAAAGCAGGTAGAAATCGGTAATCACTTTGCTCAAAAATGGATTGCTTATGGCCAATCTTCAGTTGAACAAGTAAAGGAAGTTTATTCTAGAGAAACATTCGATCCTGAAACAAGATTATATTGTTTCAAAGGAGACGAAATGGTTGGTTACATTGGGGCTAATATTGTTGATGTTGAGGAAGAAAAAATCAAAAGAGCTCAGACTCGTTTAGCTTTTGTTCTTCCAGGACATGAGGGAGCTTTTAACCTGTTGTTTGACCAACTAGTTGAGGTTCTTAAACAAAAGGAAGTTACTGAAATAGAAACTCCCCAAACTATACTTAATGATAATTATTATGAAATAGCAGAAAAACTAGGATTTTCCAAAACTAGAACAGTTACTGAAATTTATCTTTGTGACCCATCAGATGTTAAACACTTTAAAACAGAAAATTCTATTGCTGATTATAACCATGAAACTGATGTTGAACAAGTTAAAAATCAGCTTGGTGAAACTTATCCAAATCTTGCTGGAGATAATTTAGAAAACTATGTCAAAAGAATAGCAGAAAATGAAAATTTACTTGGTTATAGAGTAATTAAGAAAGATGGTGAGATTTTAGCTTATGGTGCAGCAACTTCAACTCAAAATGAGGGAATTGCGACGATTTCACTCCTTATAGGTAAAAGTTCTGAACTCAAAAAACACATAATCTCTGATCTCTTAACAAAAATTAATGAAGCAGGTTTCAAACAAGTAGCTGTTTATCTTAATCCTGAAACACCAGTTGAGAAAGAAGAAGCAGAAGATTTCATGGCTGTTGGATTTGAGAAATCAGCTTCCTACGATATACTTACAAAGAAATTATGACTCATAGATTAGTTACGACTTCTCTTTCTTTTTTAATTGCTCTAACAAACATAGTAGTTGTAATTATGCAAGTTAATCCTGAAATGATAGCTATAAAACCCCAAGCCACCGTAGCTAGACCTGATGTCCAAACCAGAGAACCAAATATAGTTCCAATAATCATTGTAATAGAAATTATACCAGATATAATCATTAAAAATGCAATTTTGATTGATCTTCTTATGGAGACAATATATTGAATTGTCCACAGAAAACCAGCAAACACTTTTTGATACACTGTTTTATTTTATTTTTCTTCTCCATCTGACCACTTCTACTGCAGTTCAAGTACAATGGTACAAAAGGAAGTGATGATAAACATTGTTGCAAACCTTCAGAAACTTTAGAAAACTATAATTATCTTTTCCTTAAAATAGATGCAATGAAAAAAATCAAACTAATCTTTTTCATATTCATATCAACAATTATTCTTGCTGGTGGTATTTCAGCTGGTTTTGCTATTGCTTTTACACTAGCAGAAACACCTGAATTTTCTTTACCTGTTCATAATTTAGAAGATGTTACTGGTGTTCAAGTTTTTCATGATAATATGTCTACTCAATTACACATTGGTTTTGATTTTAAACTTGATAATGATACTGAAATATTTACACCAATTTCAGGCAAAGTTACAGATGTGAAGAAGTTTAGGATGTCAAATGGTTATTGGTTAATAGATGTAAACATCAAAATAAATATGAAATGGACAATGTTCATTGCTTTTGAACCATGGACGACTGAAGAATCTGTGATAGATGATCAATTAGCTGCAATAACTGTAAAAAAAGGTGATAGGGTTGAAGTAAATCAGTCTCTTGGTTTCTTGATTCCTGTTCTTAGCGCTGAATTTCCACATATTCATTGGACTATCAGCTTCTACAAGTTTATTGGAGTAAGAGAACATGTTTCTCCATATGATTATCTGAACCCTCAAGCTCAAAACTTGCTCTGGGACTTGTGTTTAAGTTTTGGAAAGTTTCCTGAAGATCCTTTATAAGTTGTTTTGTAGAATCCATAAATATATTCGTAAAATCACAGTAAGATTTATTTCTATTTAGAATAATGAAATAATTATGCAAATAAAATCTAGACTTTGGTTTTTATTGACAATTATTATTTTATTTTCAAGCTTATTTGTATCTCAATCTCAAACTATAAATGGTTTAATATTTCTAGATAACCCAACCAATAATCCCGTTCTAACAAGTATTAATGCTACCTCTCCAACAGAATATTTCAATGAAACCAGTTTTCCTCGATATCACCTTGTAGCTAGACCTCTTTCAATAATTCGATCTCCCCACAAAGGTTTCCCTGCAATTATCGATTATAGTCAAAACATATCAATCACAGCTCAAGCTGATTCAGATACAGTTGGTTGGCAGTTTTCATTAGTTTCGTCCGGAGCAAATATTACTCTTGATATCTTAGAATCAACATATGATGAGATTGATGCTCTTTGGTATTTTGAGGTTAATCCTTCAGAGAATATTGCTGGATTATACGATTTACAATTGAATTGCAGTATTGGTGATGATTATCAAACAAATTCAGTTAAAATAGTAGTGCAGAAGTCATATCCGTTTAATATTCTCCATATTTCTGATTCACATATTCCTTCGTTTGCAGGAATGAACACAACTGATATAGTTTTAAATTATATAGATTCAATAAAGAGTCTTGATGTAGATTTTGCAATCTTCACTGGAGATTTAATAGAAGGAGCACCAGCTTCAGAATATGTTAATCCTATAACAGGAAAACCCTTGGCTGCTGAAGTGCAAGTAAAGCTAAGTTTATGGGTGTTTGATTTACTTAATCTACCTATTTACATTATTGGGGGAAATCACGATTTGGATTCTTCATCTCTCCTTCCTGATAACCCAGCAGTTGTTTGGAAGAATTACTTTGGAGAGAACTATATGAATTTTAATTTTCTAGATTGGTCATTTATTGGATACACTTGTACTAATGGAGGTTTAAGTGTATCTGATCTTGATAGTGTAGTGGATATTTTATCAACTGAAGAGGAAAAACCGAATGTACTATTTTATCATTCAGACTACAAGAATCATGCTTCAAATCTAAGAGCAAGCTACAATATAGAAGTTATGCTTTATGGTCATGAACATCATGAAGAGAAATATGTTTCAACTTCAACTCTATATCATTGTGAAGCACCAATGTTCAACAATGAATCTTCTGTAATTACTGTCTTGAACCGAACAAGTGTTAGTTTAGATGATGTTGTATATGATTTTACTTCATTACTAGAGATTCCTACAGAGAAAACAAGCTTCAGTATTTTGATCTTTACTGGATTAGTAAATTTCTATGTTGTGGTTTTTATAATCAGGAAAAGAAAATGTCACAGCTTGATTAGATAAAAGATATATAAGCTGATTACAGCTATTAAACCAAGATGCCTTTTACTCCAATGCATTTAGGTTTTGGAATCTTTCTTTTTAGTATATTGCCATTTTTGGATCCAATTGCACTATTGATTGGAACTGTAATTATTGATCTTGAACCAATTTTTTATCTTATAACTGGTATAGGGAGAATGCATGGAATTATGCATAGTACTCTTGGTGTAATTGTTTTCTTTATACCTGCATCAATCATAAGTTGGTTATGCTACAGATTTTTGAAACTAGATAGATATCTCCCAAAATATAATATTTATCTGTCTCTTATATCAAGTATTATAGGTTTGTTTTCTCATGTTTTTTTTGATGCAATCCTTTATCCTGAGATAATGTTCTTCTATCCATTTTCGCAGAAAAACGGGATATTGTATAATATTATGTCTTCAAGAACTGATTATCTAATTCTAGGAATCATGTTCATAGTTGGTTTTCTAATTTTAGGAATAAGATACTATTTGAAATATGCAAAGAAAAAGAAAGCAGAAGAGAATTTAGACCTTGTTAGAAGGTAGAGTGAATGTTTAACCCTATCCTACCTTATTAGATGATTCCTTTTCGGAATGAACCCTTTCCAAGAAGATCTTACCTATACTTCGTGTGGAATGGTTTCTCACTTATTTCCAGTGTTCATCATCAGTGTAATCAGTTATTAACCCAATAGATTCAGGTCCTAAATGCGAAAGAACTGAACCTCCACTCTGACCAATTTCAATTTCAATCTTAGGATACTTTTCTTTTATTAGATTAGCAAGATTCTCAGCATAGTCCTTCCTACTACCATAAACGATAGTAAAAGCTTTAGGTTCTTTTGGTGCGTTCTCAAGACTAAGTCTTAATGACTCTTTCAGTCCTTCTTCAACATCAGTAGCAGATCCTGCAGTTTCAACGAATCCCTCTTCATTCATTGTTACTATGGGTTTCTTTTTCAATAAAGACCCTAGTGCAAATTTAGCTGTTCCAAATCTTCCTAGTCTTCCACCTTTCCAGAGATATCTTATTGTTGGAAGTAGAATGATTGTACGAATCTTTATTGCTTGTTCTCTGAGAATTTCTGTAATTTGCTCTCCTGTATATTTTTTCTGTTTAATTAACTTTAGCGCCATTCTTATTAAAATAACTTCAGGATAAGATGCAGACTTAGCATCAATAATGTATATTTTGATATCAGATTGTTTTCTCATAACCTTTTTAGCTGCTAAATTTGAACTGTTGGTAGTTCCTGATAATCCAGCTGTAACATTAATTACTAGTATTTCTTTGGCACCTTCGTCAATCTGCTCTTGATATGCTTTCTCAAAATCTTGAGGATTAGGTTGGGAAGTACTAGGAACAAAGGAATGCAAATTTAATTTAGGTATGTGAAGAAAAGCCTTTTCGTCTTCGAAGAGTTGGTAGTAACTATCCCTATCGAAATTTTCATCTTCTTTGAGCACTTCGTCATGTACCATCATATAAAGTGGTACAATTTTGATATTATTTTCTCTTGCAAAATCCCATGAAAGGTCTGAAGCACTATCAGTAACAATTCGTATGGTCATGATTTGAAGTCAATATCGAAGCATAAAAGGATACCTAGCTGAAGAATTTTTCATGCGAAGTTTTAAAAGGAAACTGAGATTGAAGAAAATCAGAAAATTTCTGTGACATCTTCTTTTGGAATTAGTATTTCAAAACATGCTTTTTCTTGCTTATCAGCTAATCTTATTTTCCATCCATGAGCATCCACTAGCTTCTTGACAATAGTTAAACCATGAATCGATTCTTTTTCTTTTGTTGTGAATGTTGATTCAAAAGCTTCTTCCACAGTTTTAGCTTCTATTTGTAGTCCATCATTTTCTATAGTTAAAACTATTTCATTATCTAACAATTTACTTGTCACATCTATTTGACTGGGTTTTCCGTGAATAACAGCATTTTCGAAAAGATTTTTGAAAATCTGTGATAGTTTCTCTTTATCTGCTCTGACAGCTACAAGAGGATCATGACTGAGCTTAATATTTTGTGGAATTGTTATTGCTCCTATGGTTTCTACGAGCTTATTCAGATTTACTTTTTCAGATTTCTCTACAGTTTGTCCTGCATCTGCAAGTTCAATAGACCTGTTTAAGAGTTTTTGGAGGTAATCAGTTTGATTATTTATCTTTTTAAGAACTAATTCTTTTTCTTGCTCATTTTCTTCAAGTAAATCTGTATATCCCTCAATTGATGAAAGGCAGTTCCTTATATCATGACCCATCAAGTGTACAAAATTACTAAGCTCTTTTTTCTGTCTAGTGAGAGTATCTACAATTTTTCTTCTATCAGAAATATCAAAAACTGAGGCTAGAATATTCGTTGAATTAGGTAGAGGGTTAACACTGATTACTATGGTTTTTGGTGTTCCTTCCTTTGTTATGAAACGTGTTTCATATTGTTCTGGAACACTTTCAGGTTGTAGCATTCTCTTTCTGTTATATTCTAACATTAGATTAAGTTCAGGTTGTGGAATAAACTCTATCCATTTTCGTCCTTCTAATTCTTCCTTTGTATAACCTGATAGATCTTCCATTCTTGAATTAACCAAAACAATACTTGCTTCCAAGTTATAAATGACATTAGCCATACCAGTGCTCTCAAATAAATCTCTGTACATAATTTCCGACTGCTTTAGTTCTTCTTCAGCCAGTTTCATATCAGTAATATCAAATAAAGATACTATGTAATCCTCCGAAAGTGGAATGGGGGTTAGGTTAACTATTGTGTTTCTTACATTACCTTTTCTATTAACAAATTTTGTTTCATAAAATGCTGGTAGATTACTGGGGTCTGTTTTCCTAGCTCTGCTGAAATCCAGCAAATTATCCATTTCAGATTCAGGGGCAAACTCACTCCAATTCCTGCCAATTAAATCGCCCCTCAAATATCCTGAAACTTCTTCAAGTTTAGAGTTAACTTGTTTTATAGTTCTACCAGGTCCTACAATCATATTAGCAGTTCCAGTAGCTTCGAATATTGTTTTGTATAATTCAGCTGATTTCAATAATTCATTCTCAGCTTCTTTAGTCTCTGAAATGTCAATCAATGAAATTATAAATTTCTCAGTACTAGGAATTACACCAACATGAATCAAACAAGGAACGATATTTCCGTTTTTATCCTTAAGCTTAGCTTCATAACTTGTTGGAACACTAGTAGGGTCTATCATTCTTTTTCTATTATATTCCATCAATCTCTCTAATTCAGATTCATCAACAAAAGTGTGCCATGAAAGTTTTCCTTCAACTTCCTCTTTAGAATAGCCAGATATATCTGCTAAACGATCATTCATTTTTTCTACTATAGAGTCTGCTCTAGCGATAGCATTTGCTGTACCTGTGGCTTCGAAAAGTGTTCTATAAAGAGCTTCAGATTCTTTGAGTTGTTCTTCAGCTCTTTTCATTTGCGAAATATCGATTAGAGTAATGATGAAATCCGTACTCTCTGGAATGGTTTTTACAGTTAGATATACATTTATGCTAGTTCCATCTTTTAGGATTATGGAAGTTTCAAAATAATCTGGAGCTAGAGTAGGGTCTTGGAAGTGTAATTCTTGAATTTTTTCAAATCTTGTCGTTTCTTCCTCTGAAATAAAATCTGACCATTTCATTTTGTTTTCAATTTCAGTTTTCTTTAAACCAGTTAATTCTTCAAATCTCGAATTCACTAGATTTATAGTTTTATCACTTTTAGCAATCAAATTTGCTGTTCCAGTGCTTTCAAAAGTAATCTTGTAAAGTTTTTCAGATTCTCTTTGTTTTTCTTCCACTTCTTTTCTGTGTGTTATGTTTCTGAAAATCCCTTGTAAATACTTCTTCCCTTTGATTGTAATTAAATTTGCATTAATACTGACCGGGATTCTCTTATTGTTACATGTTAATACTTCATTTTCTATAATTTCCTCATGTCCTTGAGCATGTCTTCTAAAATTTTGATTGATTGCTTCTCTTTGGTCCTCTGGATGTAGTTCTAATGCATTCATAGTTATTATTTTCTCTCTTGGACATCCTAGGAGCATTTCTGCTTGCTTGTTACAATCAATAATTGCTTGAGTTTCAGGATCTGCTACAAATACCGCATCAGGAATCCCTTCAAACAAGCTCTTAAATTTGTTTTCACTTTCTCGTAGATTCACTTCAAACAATTTCTTTTCTGTTATATCATATAAGCTACCTTGAACAATAAATGATTCTCCTTCCTTCGAGCCTATGTTTTGGATATGTTGTCTTATCCATCTTATCTCACCAGTCTTATTTCGTATCCTATATTCCATCACATTGCTAAATCCTGGTGTATTTTCCAGATCTTCATTAATTGCTAGTAATTGTTCAATATCCTCTTGTAATACTAGCTTGTCCCAAGTTAATTCACCTATAACGAAATCGTCTTCTGTATAACCAGTTATTTGTTCTACTGCCCCATGGAAAAAGAATGGTTTAAAATTAATTGAACCTCTAAAAGCTATCCCATCAAAGTTCTGTACAAAACCTCGATATTTTTCTTCACTTTCCTTCAAGGCTTCTTCAGCTTTTATCCTTTGGGTTAAATCTCTGCCTATGGCCATCATTGCTATTGGTTTATTTGACTTGTCAGTAATGACTACAGCATTAAGTTCAACAGGAAAACTTTCACCATTCTTTTTAAGCATTGTATATTCAACATATCCTTTTTGTGTTGAAAACGTTTGTTTTTTCATCCCCCTCATTACCTTTTCATGATCTTCAGGAGCAGTAAACTCCAGCATTGAACGTCCAATTAATTCTTCAGGTTTGTCTACTCCGTGCATGATTGCAGCTTGTGGATTAGCTAATGTAATAATACCTGTTAAGTCTGCTAGAACAATAGAATCAGGGGATGTATCCACTAACTTTCGATACTTTTCTTCACTTTGTTGCAAAGCTGCTTCTATTTCCTTCCTTTGAGTAATGTCATCTCCTACTCCCAATATTTTAATCACTTTATCATTTTCATCTTTTATAGTTGTATTACGCCAAGCAATTATTCTTTTATCTCCATTTTTTGTTTCCATTTCAATCTCAAAATATGGGGTTGGTTTTTGCATACCTACAATAACTTGTTGAAAACTGAACCTTAATTCATCTACATATTCTGATGAATAAGCAGTTGTGAACCAGTTTTTACCTATTAAATCCTTTTCAGTATAACCTAATACGTAGGTTACTTCTTTGTTCATTAATTCAACGATCTCATTCTCATTTACGATTACAAACATGACATTTGCTTCGTTCAGATAATGTTGAGTAAGGTCCCTCTCTCTTCTGATAGTTCTTTCACTTTCAGTTAGAGCTTGTTCAGCTTTCTTATGTCTAAGAACTGTACGAATTTGATGTACAAGTTCAGTATATTGACTTCTTGCATCTGAACCTTTTCTGATGTAATAATCTGCTCCGAGGTTAAGAGCATCAATTACAACTTCTTCTCTTCCTCTACCTGTAAAGATTATGAAAGGTATTTGAAGCTCTTTTTGCTTTATTTGCTTCAACAAATCTAGCCCATTCAGATCCTCCATCAGATAATCGCAGACTATGATGTCAATGTTATCATCTTTTATTCTCTCAAAAGCCTCTATGGGAATCCTTAAAGATTCTACTTGTATCTCTCCTTCACTCATTTTTTCAATAAATTCCTTTGTTAAGAAAAGAAAATCTTCTTCGTCATCAATATGCAATACTCTGATTACATCAGGTGAAAATTCATCTTTTTCATCTTTATTAGATTTCACCATTCGAACAACCTCCTATTACATATATTCAAAGAGCTATAATTGTTTTTTCTTAAGGAAAAACAAAAATACTTCTAAGTTTTAACTTATAACATAAAAGTTGATGATTGTTGAGATATAATTTTACAGAATCTGTAGGAGAAGAAATAACTCTAACTGGGAATATATCAAAAATCCCATGGCAGCATTTAATTCAATTTGTTAGTGATAGGGACCATATAAATTATTTTGATTTAGAAAACGGAGAACAAATCGTTATTTATTCTAGAGAACCAATTTCATGCAGAGGAAAAATGAAAATTAATGGAGAAGTAATTCTTACTAAAGGAAGCTCCAAAAGACCGCAAAAAATAGATGATGAAACATATCAGGAATATCAGCTTCTGGTAGATTCATGGGAATGCATAGAGTGATTAATTTCTGTCAGAGAGTGGAAAACAGATGATTGAAGATGATGATGTAGAATCTTTGCTTGAAAGTTTAAAGGATGAAGATCTTCATGTTCGTGTTTTTACAATTAATTCCATTGTTGATAATCCTGGCAAAAAGCAAACAGTTTCTGTTCTTATAAAAATGCTCAAGGAAGATGTTGCACCAGTAAGGAGCCGTATCGCTTGGGCTCTAGGTAAAATAGCGGATGAGAGAACAATCAATCCTTTGATTCTTGCTTTAAATGATGAAGAACCAGAAGTAAGGAAAAATGCTACCAGATCATTAGGAGATATGATGGCTTTTGATGCTATTCCTTCCCTAGTAAACAAATTAGAAGATACCAGTTGGGAAGTAAGATCTGAGTCAATTGTAGTGTTGGAACATTTGGGCTGGGTTCCTTCTAGTCAGAAAGAAGAAGCTTTATCTCTTATTGCCAAGGAGAAGTGGGAAAAGCTGCTAGAACAAGAACATCTTGATGTGCAGCTTCTAGAATACTTCTTAAATGATCCTGACAAGGATGTTAGATCTAAAATTGCTTGGATTCTGGGTGAAATTCGAAGTGATATATCTATTAAGCTTCTCTTTAACCTCTTGATGAATGATAATTTTCAAGATGTAAAAGAACAAGCTGCATCAGCAATTGGAAAGATTGGAGGTGACGAAGGACTATTACTTCTTAAACAAGCTTTAAAGGGTGAAAATTGGTTTATCAGAAAATGTGCTACATCTGCTTTAGGCCATTCTAAGGATATATTTGTAATCAATATTTTAGAGAATTTGATAGAAGATGATAATAGATTCGTTAGTGAAAGTGCAAAGGAAGCTCTAGAAAGAATAAAATCCAAACATAATATCAAATATTGATAGAGATATATTTAAAATTGTATATATTTTCACTAGGATAATCAACATGAGTGAAAAATTCCTGAACTCTCATGGAGGAATATTATATGGAAAATATAAGAAATAGATTGAGCATTTCTAAAGAGAATATAGATGAGATTCAAAAATTCTTAATTGATGAAAACAACCCCTTTGTTAATGACATTCTCCAGTTAATAGATAAATATGGAGGAGTAGATGAAATTAATAACAAATTCAAAGAATCAAGTAAAATTGAAACCATCTATAAAAAACTCGAAACAGTCAAACCAGAATATATTGACGATCTTGAGTGGTTAACAAAACAGAGAGATAATGAAGTTTTTATTAGCGTTGATAATTATCGAAGAAAAATCTTAGGAAATGCGGTTGATAGAATCAAGTTTGATGATTCTTTTGCTGTGACTTTGGAGCTTTCAGCATGCCAATACTTCCCGTTTCTAATTAAAAGTGCACAAAAGGCCATTCCTAAACAAGATCTTTTACCAGGAAGGATAATCCGTGTCAGATATATGAAAGAGCAAGAAAAAGATGGGGATCTCTTGGCAATGCAAGCAGCTGTAAATATAATTGGTGCATCAATTGTAGAAACTTTAGATACAAAAGGAACAATGCCTGGACCAGATGGATTGCCTATGAATATACATTTAGGAGGGCCTGATACGATAACTGGATATTTTGGAGGAGTGGGAATGGGAAATGAGTTGGCTTTAAAATGGGTAGACGAGTTTCTCTATTACTATACCAACTATGGTATTAAGCAAGTTTTGAATATAAATCCTGGTACTGTAATCTTAGGATACATGCTACACAAGCTCGGAATAAATAATGAGTTTAAGATTTCTGTATATATGGGAAATGATAACCCCTATTCAGTCCTTTGGACTTTAATGACTGCAAAATTATTCGCAAGAGATGATGGTACTTCCCCTCTGATTGGATTCAATCTGTCTAATGCAGTGAATAATTGGACAATTGAAATGAGCTCTGATATAAGAAATAACTTTGGTTTTGAAGATGTTGTTAGGTTAGAACATCATATAATCGAAACACAGAAATCAATTGTGAGACAACCATATGATAGAACACAAGAATTACTTGAACTTGCCCCGAAAGTTAGAAACATTAGTGCTAAGCATGAAGGAGGACCTGTGAAAATAGATCAGACACGGGAACATCCTTCTGATATTCTGGATTATTTCCTTACAAAAGAACAGATAACAGAACAAAATTTATGGGGACATCTTGAACAAAATTATTACGATCGTCAAACAGCTATTAACAACACTGCTAAAGCTCTTACAGAAAAAGGTTTGAGTTTTATTGCTGCAAGAAAACTCCATCATAGATAAGATTTGAGTGATAGTATGAAGGAAATGGCAAACGGAATGTATCGAATTCAAGGAGAAGGAGCTTTTGAATATCTTGCGAAAGCTCAAGCTCAGGAAAGAGAAGGAAAAGAAGTACTTCATTTCGAAATAGGACAACCCGATTTTCCCACTCCTCAGAATATTAAGGATACAGCTTATGAATCAATTGAGAACAATTTCACTGGTTATGTATCAGCTACTGGAATTTTAGAACTAAAACAAGCAATCCAAGATGAAATTGAGCAAACTAGAGGATTTAGACCTTCAATTGAGCAAATTTTGATTTTACCTGGTGCTAAGCCAGGAATTTTCTTTACAATGCTCGGGTTAGTTAATCCTGGTGATGAGGTAATATATCCAGATCCAGGTTTTCCCACATATGGTTCAGTTGCTAAATATCTTAATGCTGGAGATGTCCCAATTCAATTGAAAGAAGAAAACGAATTTCGTTTAAATCCCAATGATATTGAGGAAAGAATCACTGATAAAACAAAGCTAATCATTCTGAATAGCCCACAAAACCCAACAGGTTCTGTAATGACGAAAAAGGAAATAGACAGAGTTGCAGAACTAGCGGACAAAAACAATATTTTCATCTTATCAGATGAGATTTACTCCAAGATGCTTTATGAAGCTTCATTCCATTCACCTGCAGTTCTTGATGAATCAAAAGAGAGAACAATAATTCTAGATGGGTTCTCAAAATCATATGCTATGACTGGATGGAGATTAGGTTATGTAATAGGTCCTGAAGAAGTAATAGGAAGAATGGGTACATTAATGATTAATGCTTTATCTTGTACAACATCATTCGTTCAGAAAGCTGGTATAACAGCTCTAAAAGGAAGTCAAGACCCTTTGACTGAAATGATGAAAGCTTTTCTTGAAAGAAGAAATGCGATAGTTGAAGGATTAAATAGTATACCAAACTTCACATGTTTACATCCACAAGGAGCTTTCTATGCTTTTCCAAATATCAAAGATACAGGGATGAATTCTAGAGAGATGGCAGATCATATTTTGTATAAAGCTGGAGTATGTTGTTTACCCGGATCAGCTTTTGGAGAAGGTGGAGAAGGTTATCTTAGATTTAGTTATGCTACATCCATAGAAACCATCCAAAAAGCTGTTCAACAAATCAAGGATTCTTTCGAGTAAGAATGTTACAAATTTAGTAATTTGGCAATATTCTCTCCTAAAATCTTATTTTTCTGTTTTTCTGCTAAGTCCATTTTTCTAATTTTCTCTATGTTTAGTTCAAGATTCCTATATCCTAGCGGTGAATCTGAACCAAGTAAAACTTTATCTTCACCAAACTTATCCATAGCAAAACGTATTCTCTTCTCAGAAATGATGAAATAAGTTGAAATATCAAAGTAGACGTTTTTTAGTCTCTCCCCTTTCTTGGCAATAGTTTCTAGCCCCATAGAATGAGCTATGATATAGTTAGCTTTTGGAAATTCTTGAGCTAGTTTTACTAATTTTCTTGTTTCTTTGAAGTTATAAAGATGGATAAAAATTGGTATGTTCTTTTCTATTGCAAATTGAGAAATGAGTTTCATCCCTTCATCTTCATTTGAGAATTTGTTTAAGCATTGATGAAGCTTAATTCCAGCAAAAGACATTTTCTCAAAGTTCTGCTCTAAAGTAGAGATTAACTCAGGATCATTTGGATTGGTCCAGAAATATTGAATCAATCTATCAGGATAATCTTTCACTAGTGAAAAAACATATTCATTGTCAATATTGTTCATTTTTTTATGAAAAAGACGTAAGAAGAATACGTTCCCCAAGATGTGAAAATAATGGTTGTATGAAGATTTTCTATAAGCAATTTTAGGAACTTTGAATTCAAAATCAGGATCAGTTCCACCTGGACATAGAACAACTTTATCGACTCCTAAATTATCCATAAGTGGAATTAGTTTCTTTGTATAAGCAAATTCTCCAAAAGCATGAGCATGACCATCTATTATCATTTGTTCATATCCTTGAACTATCTTATCTCATCTTTACCATTAATAGTAAAATAATCCCAAATTTGATGAAGTTCTATATCGCATGTATTTTCAACTAATTCGACAAGAAATAATGGGTATTCTTTAATCGATTTGAAGAAATTTATCGTATCTTCTGTCTCATTTGTAATCTCAGGATTTTTTATACAACTATAGAATCTTATCATATTAAATATATTTGCCAATATCATGAAATATTCTAAATTCTCTACTTTAGTTCCTGAAATCTGTTCATATGAACTTGCAATTGTTGATGCTAAATTCCTTTTTGCTCCAATACTTAATATAACAGTTGTAAATCCTAAATCTTCTCTAAAATCACAGATATTAATGTTTGACCAATCTAGAATTTTGAGTTTTGAATCTTTTTGAACAATTATGTTTTGTGAGTGGTAATCTCCATGAGTAACAACAAGTTTTTTACAGGGATTTTCAGTTTTATTTGTTTCCAACCAGTCTATAACTGGCTTTAGCTCAGATAATTCTTTTGGATACTTGTCAAGAAAGTACTTTCTTCTTGATATTGTTTGTTCAATTGGTTCAAAGGGATTCTTTTGAATGTTAGCTGATGGAATTAGGGGAAATAATTTTGGCTCGATAGAATGAATTTTGTATAATTCTTATAGTAACATTTCAATTAGTTGCTCCAATTTCTCGGGATTTCTGTAAAATACTTGATCTAGTCTTGTACCTTCAATTTTTTCCATAACAAAATATGGTCTTTCACGCGAGTTTGGAGTTAATTTAATCAGATAAGTTTCTGGAACATTTACATTGTTTTCAAAAAGTGTTTTTTGAACATTATATTCATATTCTGCTATTTTATTTGATGCTAAAGATCTAAAAATTCTTTGAATGTATCTTCTAGGCTGGTTAATGATACTTATCTCGAACATAGTTGTATCTGCCCCCCCTTGTAATTGTTCGTAGCTTTTTATTTTGGAATCATCTGAAATAACATCTTTTTTCTTTAATTCTTCAAGTACTTCCAAAGCATGATCATTCAACGTCATTCTATTACTTCCAAAGCTATCTTTTTTCAGCAATATTAACCATTCTGGCTATTAATTTGAAGAAGTATTTTAATTTGTCAATAGAGGTTAGCTTTGCAGATAGAGTGCTTTTATTTGCAGATATTAGAACTAAATCCTTCACAAGTTGGAAGAAGTATTCACTAACATAAGAATCATCTAAAATCTTCACAGCAAGTTTATCATTGTTAGTTCTTACGTTAACAAAGTTGATGATACTCATTCCAGTTACTGATTCGAATTCTCTGTTTTTTGAATCTTCCTTAACTGTAACATGTAGAAATAAAGGGAACTCATGTATTAATTCAGCATCTATATGAACATCTTTGTCGCTTTCTTCTACTAATGTAATTCTTTGAGTTACATCATCTTCATGTTCAATAGGTAAATCAAATGAGTATTTTGTCAAGTATCCTGAGGATTTCTTAATGTTATCTGCACCTATTTCAATTAATTTTTGCATTATTGCAGTATCTCGATCACTTGGAGATGCGTCCTTTACTTCCCCATATTTCTCTCTATAGTACTGCTCAGCTGATGTGATGTTTCTCTTGGATCGTTTTTTTGAGCTGAAGAATCGTGACATAGAATTCAAATTCTATTTAGTTAATTGTTCTTTTATACCTTTTGTACTGTCAAAGCGACTCCGTGACAACAAATTTATAAGCAATTCCACTTAAAGTAGGCGTGAAAGATTATTGAGGGCTCAAAATGGAATTTAATATAGCTTTTATTGGATTTGGAGTTGTTGGTCAAGGATTAGCAGAAATCTTACTCGAACAAGAAGAATATCTAAAGAAGAATTATGATTTCCACTTCAAAGTGGTTGCAATATCAGATACGATGAAAGGGTCTTGGTATAAACGAACTGGTTTAGATTTGCGAAAATTACTCGATTTAGTAAATGAAAATGGCAATTTAAAGGGTTATGGAGATGGTATTGAAGGTTGGGATTCGATTAAGACAATTGAGGAAACCAACGCTAATCTTATTCTAGAAGTTGCTTGGACTGATCTCAAGACTGGAGAACCGGCAATTACTCATGTCAAAACTGCTCTGAAAAATAAGAAGCATGTAGTTTTAACAAATAAAGGACCTATTGCTTTAGCTGTCAGAGAGCTACTAGATTTAGCTAAAGAGAATAGTGTTGAAATGAGATATGAAGGAACTGTGCTGAGTGGAACTCCAGCATTGAATCTTGGATTATACAATCTAGCAGGGGCAGGAATAACTAAGGCAATGGGCATAGTAAATGGTACTACTAACTACATTCTAACAGAGATGGAGAAAGGACTTAGTTATGAGAATGCGCTAGAACAAGCTCAAGAACTGGGATATGCAGAAGCAGATCCAACAGCTGATGTTGAAGGTTATGATGCATTAGGAAAAATCGTTATTTTAGCAAATACAGTCATGGGAGCTAATTTGAGCAAAGATGAACCACCCTGTGAAGGCATAACAAAAATAACAGCTGAAGATATAGTTAAGGCTAAGGAAGAAGGATATAGATGGAAATTGATTGCAGGTGCAGAGATTAAGGAGGATGGCTCTGTTGAAGCATATGTCAGACCAGAAAAAATCCTACTAACTCATCCATTAGCCAATATAATGGGACCAACTAATGCTCTGACTTATTCTACTAAGTATGTTGATGACGTGACTATCGTGGGACCTGGTGCAGGAAAAACTCCCACAGGTTTTGCTTTACTCACTGACATTCTTGATATTAATCGACTACTTTCTAAGAGTTGATTTTAATGGGTTATATGCATAAGTATCTAGATGTCGATCTAACATCTGAAAGAATTCAAGAGAAGAAATTAGATAAGGAATTAGCAGAAAAATTCATTGGAGGTAAAGGATTAGGAGCTAAAATTCTCTACGATGAATTAGAAGCTGGAGTTGATCCTTTAAGTCCAGAAAATATCATTCTTTTTATGACTGGACCACTAACAGGTACTTCTGTTGTAACTTCTGGTCGATGGTGTATAGTCACTAAATCTCCCCATACTGGAATTTATCTTGATAGCCAAATCGGTGGAAACTTTGGTCATCGTTTGAAAAAAGCTGGTTATGATTTCATCCTAGTTAGAGGAAAAGCAGCAAATCTATGCTATTTGTTAGTTACTTCAGAGGGATCTACAATCATTTCAGCAAAAGAAGTTTGGGGAAGAGGAACTTTTGCAACAGAAGAAATACTTCAAGGAAAACATCCAAAATCTGAAGTGGCATCAATTGGTATAGCTGGAGAAAAACTAGTTTCCTATGCAAATGTAATGACAGGCAGATCTCATATGGCAGGAAGAGGAGGATCAGGAGCTGTCATGGGTTCAAAAAATCTGAAAGCTGTCGTAGTGAGTGGTAATGAAAAAATAGATGCTGTTCATGATAATTTCAAAGAACTTACTAGAACTTTTCGAACTAAGGTACAAAATGATGATGGAGTAAAGAATAGGAATAGAATTGGAACAATGATGTGGGTGAATATGTCTAACCAAGGGGGATTCTTACCTACAAAAAATTATCAAAGTGGAGTCTTTGAAGAAGCTGATTCTATCTCAGGAGAAACTATGTTAGAGAATTATACCTATGCTAACAGAGCTTGTTATGGATGTTTAATTGCTTGTGGAAAAGCTAACAAATTCACAACTGGGAAATTTGCTGGATTAGATGTAGATGGTCCAGAGTATGAGACAACAGCTTTGCTAGGTTCTAACTGCGGAATCAAAGATTTAGGAGCTGTTGCAAAAGCAAGTGAAATGTGCGATGATCTAGGAATTGATACAATCACTGCAGGAGCGACTATAAGTTTTGCAATGGAATGTATAGAAAAAGGATATCTACAACAATCAGATGTTGATAATCTAGCTTTTGGAAATGATGATGCAGTACTTGAGATGATAAAACTTATTTCACATAGAGAGAAAATAGGTGATCTGTTTGCTCAAGGATCAAAATCCGCGGCCTTGAAAATTGGTCATGATTCAATGGATTTTGCTATTCAAGTAAAGGGAAACGAATTAGCGGGAGTTGAACCAAGAGGGTCTTGGGGGATGGCATTAGCCTATTCTACATCAGATAGAGGTGCTTGTCACCAAAGAACATGGACTCCAAGTGCTGAACTACGTGGTGATTTACCAAGATTCTCATTTGAAGGTGTTCCCAAATTCGTAAAGGAATCTCAAGATGAACGAGCTGCTTGTTTTTCACTAGTAGTTTGCGATTTCTTACCCTTTAATGTCCCTGAAATGGTTGAAATGTTGAATTCTGCTACAGGATTTTCTTACACACCTGAAAGTTATCTAGCGGTAGGGGAAAGGATATGGAATCTGACAAGGATGTTTAATGTACGCGAGGGCATAACAGCTGATGATGATGTTCTTCCAAAACGTTTCTACAGTGAAAAGATGCCTGAAGGGGACGCAAAAGGGTTGGTTGTAGATAAAGATCAATTTGAGAAAGCTAAGCTTGAGTATTATAAGTTAAGAGAATGGAATGATGAAGGAATCCCTACAGATGCAAAATTAGAAAAATCGGGATTATAATCTTTTTTTTATTGAAAATCATTTTTTCAAGATTAGCTTATTCTATTTAAATGAAGATTATACATTTATATAGAACCTTCTCAAAAAAACACTATGACAGTCGAAGATTCTTTACATGAATTAGAAACTGCCTCATATTTTGGTGTTCTAAGGTATCCAAGGAGTTATACTAATCTACTATATGTATTTCTAACTTTCCCAATTGGGTTAACATTCTTCATTTATGCATGGGTATGCCTTCCTTTATTTGTAGGGTTGTCTGTTTTTGTAATTGTCTTACCTATTCTGTATCTCTTCCTTTGGTCTTTACCTCGGTTAGTGTTAGTTATAGGATATTTAACAGAATTCTTTGTAGGACTCCCTGTACCTATAAAGGATGATATACCAAAAGAAATAGTAGGTAGTTTCTTTACAAAAGCTTTAAACGCATTAAAAGATAAAAGAATTGGCAAGTCATTAGTTTATTCAATGTTCTTGGCCTTACCATATGGGACATTTGTTTTTTCAATAATGACATTTCTCTTATCGTTATCTGGAGCTTTAATAGCAATGCCTATAGTATTTCTTGTACACTGGACTCAAGGTATATCTGATGTAGCTTTAGATTGGCTAATAGCCAATATATCAAGTGGTGGTACTATTGCAATTATGATAGTTGGAGGCTTATTAGGTATAGTTCTAATTCCAGTTGTATTGCAAGTCTCTAATAAGTTAGCTATTTTCCATGCAAGAATGGTACAAAAAGCTTTAGTGAGATAATTTCTTTTTTTCTTTCTTTTTGTATTAGGTTAGAAAATGAGATTGTTTTACAACTAGACATTCTAAGAAATTCTTTGAAACAAGGAAGAATATTTATAACTGTCAATTAAGAATTCAAAAACTGTAAACCATGCTGGGTCTTCCCATGACAAATCAATTATCTAATCCTAATGCTAGAAAACAAAGAATCACCGCTCTTTCGATTATTTCTCTATCATCATTTGTCAGTGCTTTTAGTGGCTCTGCATTTTCAGTTGCGGCACCTGTAATGACTAATCCTCTCAGTCCTCAACATGTTCCAGGACTTGATGAAGCTGGAATGGGGTGGATTATTACCATATACATTTTAGCTACCGCCATGCTTCAGATTCCTTTTGGTAAAATTTCCGATAATTATGGGAGGAAAAAAATCTACATTATTGGAACAATAATTTTTACTTCAGCAGCTTTGGTCTTAGGGTTTATGAACAGTGAAACAACGTTAGTAATTTTTCGGTTCATTCAAGGAGCAGGTTCAGCTTTAATATTTGCTACTGGAACAGCCATACTGACATCTATTTACCCACAGGAAGAAAGAGGAAAAGCATTTGGAATTAGCATAGGTTCAGTTTATCTAGGTTTAACTGTCGGTCCTTCACTAGGAGGAGTTATTGTTGAACATTTAGGGTGGAGAAGTGTTTTCTTCAGTGTTGTCCCATTTGGGATCATCATTGCTTTCCTTATGACATTTGTTTTGAAAGGAGAATGGAAAAATGAAGAAAAGGAGAAGATAGATTTTGTAGGAGCTGTTATCTATATTATAACATTGTTTCTACTATTATACGGTTTCAGATCTATTAATACAAGTTATGGATATTATTTGGTTGGTGCTTCAGTTTTAACTCTGATTGTTTTCATATTCTGGGAGAGAAAAGTAGAAGTACCTATATTGGAGCTAAAACTGTTCAAGAAGAACAGGTTTTTCACGTTTGCTAATTTAACAGCTTTTCTTTTTTACACGGCTACATCCTCAACATCACTTTTACTGAATTATTATCTACAAGATGTGCTTTATCTTTCAGTATCCCTGGCAGGTGTGATACTTTTAGCTAGACCAATTGCACAAGCTATTTTATCTCCAATAGGTGGAAGACTTTCTGACAAAATAGAACATAGAACTATAACAACAATAGGTGTAGCAACAGGATTAGTCGGACTAGTTATGCTTGCTTTTGTTAATCAGAAAACACACATATTATTAGTGATTTTTGGTTTACTTCTTGGTGGAATAGGGTTTGGCTTATTCTCTTCCCCTAATGCGAATTCTATTATGAGTTCTGTTCCAAAGAAAATGTATGGTGTTACTTCAGCTTTAATAGGGACAATGCGAACAATTGGACAATCTATTAGTTTAGGTTTTGCAACTTTACTGTTTTCAATATTTCTTGGTCCTAATATTTCATCCTCTGCTTTTCAATTTAAAACAGAATTTCTACTACCTGTAATTCCATCGAACTTATCAATCTCACAACATAGTCCTCTTCTATTGATGAGCATCAAAATAGCGTTCTTCGTAGCTGTTGGGTTAGGTATTTTAGCTGTCATTTCTTCTTACTTAAGAGGAAAAATTAACTTTAGAAACAATAATTCATTAAATCAAAAAAATGAAATTACCAATAACTAAATTGGTGATTCTATTATAATATTCAGTTAACTTTGCTTGATATCTCGATTTTCATTTTAGCTAGAATAACCTTCTCAGATATATCTAAGGCTCAAGATGAAATTAAATTGATAAACTTTTTATTAAAGGGTGGTCTGTAAAATCTCCCTAATTTCTTCATCTCTCTCAGTTTTGAACAATTTTTCAAGAGAATATTTGACATCCTCATTATCAAGCATTACAAGTTTTTTTACAATTTCCTTGCGAATATCTCGATTAGCTTCTTTCAACACATAACGAGACAATTCATAAGCTATATTCTCTTCGTTTGCTTTTTGAAGAAGATAGAAAAGTAGAAGTTTTCTAGTCTCATTATCTGGTTTCGATTTAAGCAAAAGCAGAAAAGTATCTTGTATTTTATTATCATTAATTCGATCACTTAAAGCCCGAATCAACCAAAGTTTAACTCGTTTTGATTTCTCAAAATATTTAGCTTTATTAATAAAAACTTCTTGAATTTCAGTGTCATAGATAATGGGTCTTAATCCCCATACAGACCACAATCTTACTTTTGGAGAACTATCGTCTAATTTCCTAATTAATAATCTCTTAACTTCAGATTTATCATTAAGATCGGCTAGCAGGGAAACAGCTTTTACTCTACAGAGAGAATAAGAATCTTTGAAGGCAATCTCTTTGAGAAGTTCCTCTAAATCACTGTTTGGGAGGAGTTCAGCTATCTTATCAATTATCAGGACTCTATCTTTGTTCTTTCGCGTTTTTTCATACTCATTAAGAATCTCTTGAATTTCCTCTGATGATGTTATTATTCTTTTTTCAGCTTGAATTTCTTCAATATGGGAATCTAGAACTTCTTCTGATTCATAAGTATCGATAATATTTGTATCCTTGATTTCTAGGTTTTTTTTCTTATACTCACTTGATTTGACAAACTCTTCAGAATCTTCTTCTAATTCTTCTAAAAAAATCTCCACTTCATCTTCCTCTGAATTTAGAGTATAGTAAGTCAATTTCTCTCACGTTCTTTATAACTTGGTGATTAAAAAAGCTATCATTTCATTACGAAGAGCTTAAAAAAGAGAGATAAAATAGCTGTTCATGAGCAAAATTAATATTGTTACAGAAGAAACAGGCCCCTTAAAGACTAATTGTTACCTTCTCTATGATGAAGTTAAGAAAGAAGCAGCTCTATTTGATGTAGGTGGGGAGATAAACCAAATTCTATCAATTATTGAAAGAGAACAATTGGTTGTTAAGTATTTATTCTGTACTCATCTACATTTTGATCATGTGCTAGGTTTGGAGGACTTAAGAGAGTTATTTCCTGAAGCTAAATTAGTGTATAATGAAAAAGAAGAAGAAGTTCTCAAAAGTTTAGGTCCCTTTGCTAGAATGTTTGGTTTCAAATCAAAATCAATAGGAAAATGTGATATTTTTGTTAAAGATGGAGACACATTCAATGTGGGAGATATAGAAATTAAAGCGATTTTATCTCCTGGGCATACTCCAGGAAGTATCTGTTACTATTTCGATAAGTACTTGATTTCAGGTGATGTGCTATTTAACAAGGGTATTGGAAGAGCTGATTTGCATGGTGGAGATTATGATACTTTGTTTAGATCAGTTATGGGTTTATATGATCTCCCTGATGAAACGAAAGTTTATCCAGGTCATGGACCAACCACTTATATTGGCAATGAAAAACTAGAAAATCCTTTCATTTCGATAGATGATATGTGATATAAATTAACCATCCAGTATTTTTTCTAGAAAGTTCTGAATATCCTTAAAATTAGAAAATTCTACTAATCTTGGATCTTTATGGAGTTTTTTGGCTAAGTCTTCATTTCTTTTAGCAATAATATGATTAGCCAACTTCTCAGATGGAAGGATGTCAGAAAGTCCATCACCAATGTAAACCACTTTATCATGTTCTTCTTTGATTCTCAATACTTGCGAATATTTACAGTTTGCACAATCATGTTCACAATTATCAGTTAGAAATTTTAGATGAATTTTATTATCAATTAATTCCATGTCATTAGCTTTTATTTCCTGCTTCTTACTATCAATTCCATGATTCTCAAGAATTCTGGTAATATAGGTATGAAAACCATCTGAGAGAATGATAAAAAAGATTCCATTTTCTTTAACCCAGTTGTAAAAATCTAAAAATGTGGGATCTATCTTTATTCTATCAACGATTTCGTATATTTCATCCATCGTTGTATGCTCAATCATACCCCATTGCTTGATTAAGGCTGCTCTGGTACCAATTTCACCATTTATTACTAATTTGTCATAATATTGCCAGTCTTTAGTTGTTAAAGAAGTTAACATTTCTTTTCCTGTATCTGTCAAAGTTATAGTTCCATCAAAATCACAGCAAATAGCAATGTTCATTACACTAGTCTTCAATTAGGATAAGAAAAGCTTTCCTATATACCTTCAAAATATACCATTTGGTTACTTATTTATATGTTAAAGTTATGTAATGCCATTAGGGTGCAATTTATCGAAACCTTAGATTCATTGATTGAAACTTCTATAAAACAAGGAACATCCTATACAGATGTACGTCATGGTAGAGTTGTTACAAAGAATATTATTGCTCAAAATGGTAAAATTGTAGATGAAAGAAATTGCATTAATTCTGGGTATGGGATTCGGATGCTCTCAGAAGGTATTGTGACCTTTACTTCAACTCCGAGAATTAGATTAGCTGAGAAAGAGATAAAGAAAGCAATTAGTGTTTCTAAGTTACTAACAAATTGGAAAAAAGGAATATCAGAACTAGCAGATGCCCCAGTAGCTGATTCATCCATTGTTAAGAAACCTAAAATTAATTGGGTAGATTTAGGAAATGAGGAATTTGAGGAGAAAATTAAAGATTTAGATTCTTTTATCAATGAGTTTTTGAGGGTGGATTGCAGTATAGAGACTGATATTCAGTTGATTAATTGGTCAGAAAAGTTTGGAAATTCTGAGGGTACACGAGTTTATCAAGAATATCCTTATGTGATCCTCACTTTAACAGGTAGATTATCTAAAAATGGGAACCAACTAAAATATTACAAATCCTATGGTGGAATGGGGGGATTAGAAATTCTTCCTTTTGATAGAATGGAAGAAACACTAGGTTTTATTGAAACTATTAATAATATACAACAGGCTAAAAACGTTGAACAAGGATTGTACAACTCCGTTCTAAGTGAGGATATGGCATGGACATTGAACCACGAAGTTTTTGGACACTCATTAGAAGCTGATAACGTTCTTTCAGGTCGTTCTTTTAGTAGTGGTCTTCTAGGAATGAAAATAGCTCCAACTGTTGTAAGTGTTATAGATGACCCTTATATAGAATCTTTAGGTTATTACGAATTTGATTCTGAAGGTGTTAAAGGAAGAGGAAATTTGTTGGTTGATGAAGGAATTTTAACTGATTTCTTACATAGCAGATTATCAGCAGCAGCTATGGGGACTGAATCTTCTTCTAATTACAGAGCTAGTAATTTCGAATTTTTACCACAAGTAAGAATGAGTAATTTCTTCTTTGAGCCAAAAGATTATTCTGAAGAAGAGCTCTTTGAGCACGTGAAAAATGGTTTGTATATCGGCGATGGACTTGGAGGCTCTTCAGAACCTCAAACAGGTGAATATAACCTTGATGCTCAATTTGGTAGAGAAATAAAAGATGGGGAATTAGGTGATTATATACTTCAATTCCAAATCAGTGGCACTATGATGGATACTCTTTCCAAGATTGAATTAATAAGTGACAAGATTATTGCTCAACCAAGCAGTTGTATTAAGAATAATCAACGTGTGTTTGTTGGTTCTATTGGACCAAAAATAACTATATCTGAGTTGAGGGTAAGCTAATGTATACTGATGAAGAATTAAAAGATTTAAGCATCAGAGTGCTGCATAAACTTGATCAAAAGTTCAGTTTTAAGGAAGCAGAAGTATATATACAATCACTTTCACATATGATGGGTGGAACTGAATATAGAACTCCAAAAGTTTTTCAATCCATCAATAGAGAAGGTTGTGCTATTAGATTCTTTAAAGATGATAGGCTCTATTTTGCATGTTTTCCTCTCAAATCTGTTTTATCTGATATAGATAAAATAAATACAATTGTATCTTTTCCAATTGATTCTCCAAAATTTGAGTTTCCTGAAATTAAGATATCTCAAGATGAGATTGACAAGATTTATGACAAAAGAATAGCGGCTATGAATGAAGAAGAAATTTATTCACTGTCATATTCCTTAAATGATTTAGAAGACAAAATGAAAGATATTATTCTAGATGGTTCAATTCGATTCTCCTTAGAAAGAAAGATAATTGCTAATTCTACACAATCAATAGCTTTTGAAAAAAGTACTTGGAGTGATATCAATCTTCGAGCTCTCTATAAGGGATTTAACCTGATTTCAAGTTCAGAAAAACATCTAACTAGTCGTCAAATACCAAGTTCAGTATCTAGCATTGTTGAAGATTTAGTACGGGAGGCTATCCAAAGGTCTACCATGGATGAAAACACAATAAACACTGAGGTTCCAGTGATTTTCTCACCAATGGCTCTATCGCAGATTTTTTCATTTACAGTTATACCTCATCTGAAATTGGGTCATGCAGGAAAATTGGCTGAGCAAGATTTTTCAGCAGATTTTAATTTAATTGATGACGGAACTGTTCCAGGGCTTCCGAACTCCACAGCATTTGATGATGAAGGAATAAGTCAATCAAGAACTATAATCATCAGAAACGGTTCTTTCCAAACAGCATTAAATAACTGTCAATATGAGGTTGAGCCAGTTGAAAGAACTGGAAATTCCTTCAGAGTAAAAATGTTTGAAGCTTTCCCAAGAAACTTTCAAGCTTATCCTGAAATCTATCCATCTAATTTAATAATTGGTGAAGGAAAAACATCTTTAGAAGAAATGTACGATGATACTAAAGAGTGCATCTTAATTAATTCCACACAAGGATACATGACCGCAGATCACCATTCTGGTACATTTAAAATATCCGCAAATGATGCATATAGAATTGAAAATGGTTCAATTAGTGGAGCTTTGCCTACTTTTGATGTAATTGGAAATATGTTTGAAGTTTTATCTGAAGATCCACTTTTTCTAAAAGAACGAAAAGTTGTTAGGCCGATTAATACTCCCTATAGTGTTCTAGCACCTTATCTTTTTACAACAAAGATTGAACTATTTCCTTGAATAGCGTTTCTAAATATTTTAATAAAATCAAGTTCGAAAAAGTTTAAAAATGCGGATGATTTCCGAAACCTAATAAGAACAGCCTAGCTATTCGGTGAATTCATTGATGAAAAAACGTACTGTCATACCTTTGGTACTACTAGCTCTTGTATTTAGTATGAGTCTAACCACTATTACTAAAAGTGAACAGAATGATCCTCAAAACTCTCTCCCCACATTAGATGCCGATATTAAACCCATTTTTAGAGGAACAGATGGCAATGCCACTTTATTAGCATCGCAAAGCATCACATTGCGTCGTGGAGCAATATACACAGCAGATCTCTATAAGAATGTAACAATTTGGTATTCTTTTGCAGGTGGAGATAATTTATCAGCTCCAATTTTATTTGGTGACGATGGTGTAGGGAATCTTTCTTGGAATATTGGAATCTTGATGACCTATGATTATGAAAAAACTGAATTAGAATCAGATGGTTCTGCATATTATAATCATACATTTTTCATAATTTCTAATTTCATATCATTTATTGTCAGATATGGAGTATATGAGAATGATTTTCGCGTTCCACATTTAATCACAATTTCACCAAGGGTTATATCTGCTCTAATCCCAGATGTTTACACACAACTCAATGAAATTAAGTACAATTTGACAATGTATGAGTATAATATTACAGGATATGGGTTGAGTTACCGTGAAGTAACTCCGGAACATGATACTGATTTCCAAAATGTTACAGTTTCTCTAGTTGAATCGAGTGTAACCGAAAGAAATGTTAGTATATCCTTTAATCACTCATTTGAAGTAGGGACAGAAGTAGAAGTAAGAGGTTTCATAATACAAAATGATAATATGACTCTTCAAAGTAGAATTCTACATGAGAACTGGGCTCATGTTGTAACAATAGTAGACACTACTCCTGAAGTAGAATTAACAGGAGAAAGATATACTAATTCTCTAAATTATAGCCTAATGTATGTAGCTTTGGCACCTCATTCAAATATTACACTCGTAGAAATTGATTGGGATGATTTATCAGGAATACAATCGATTGTAAATATATCATATGATACCATATATCATCTTTATTCAAGTGTAGGTGAATATAACATCTCAGTTACAGCGTATTCCGAAACTCTTTCAGTCACAGAATATGTGATAACTTTAATAGAACAAATAAATCCAATAGGAATAGTAAAAGTACTAGTTGATGGTGAGTTAATTGAACCTTTAGCCGGTGAAAATATCCCTATTAAAGTGGAAATCAAAAGTGCAACATTTCAAGTCTCAGCTAATGACACTGGAGGTAGCGGCGTCTTGAAAATCTCATTAGAAACAGATGAAGGTAATCTAGTAACTGCTGAAGGAGATTCAGGTGAAGTTACTTTACTATTCTTAGAATATGGAGAACACGACATCTTAATGACAGTTTATGATAGATCTGGTAACCAATACTTATTTACTTTCTCTATAGACTTAATTCCTGTCGAAACACGTAGCGATTTCCCTGTACCATTCCCATTTGGTCTAACTACTATAGCTGGTTTAATCGCATTAGCTGCAATCTACTTAAAAAAGAAGAAATAGACGATTTTTCTTCTAAAAATTTTCATTTTCTTTTCTTAAACTTGAATCGTTTAATTTAATCTAACAAAAGATTATATAAGTACAGAGTAAGAAAAAAAATACGAAAAGGAAGATCACTCTTTCCATGCAGTTGCAGATATCTCCACATCTACATCCTTTGGTAACCTTTTCGCCTCAATAGCTACTCTAGCAGGAGGGCTATCTCCGAAATATTGAGCAAAAACTTCATTCATATTTGAGAATTGTTCCATATCTTTTAGATATACCCTACATCTTACAACATCTTGAAGTGTGTAACCTGCTTCTTCTACAATTGCTTTGATGTTTTCACATACTTGTTTTGTAGCTACTTTTACATCACCATAGTAAATCTCTCCAGTTGCTGGGTTTGCTGGGATTTGACCTGCTACATAAAGGAAATTTCCAGCCTTGATTGCTTGGGAATAAGGTCCTACAGGTGCTGGAGCTTTATCTGTTAAAATAATTTTTTTGGGAGACATAACCTATATATGTGATATATAAAAATAAAGTTTCTTCTCTATCGGTTATTTTTCCCATAATTCAAGAATTTTGAAAATCAAACCAACACCAAAATTTAATGCTGTTCTATTGAGGAATGAATGTCTGAATTCTACTATGTCAACGTATTTGGTTCTAGGTAAAATAATTTCTAGCATTTCTACAATCAACTGGGGAGTTAATCCAAAAGGTTCCATAGTAGCAAGTGTGGGGACATAAGCTTGATCAAATGCATCTGCATCAATACTCACATAAATTCTGTCAAAGTTGGAAACAAATTCAGAGATAATCTTTAACGAATCATACTTATTTGAAAATATCTTCTGAGTTGGTACATGAAATACTTCTGTCTCTTCTTGAATCTTCAAATATTCTGTGGTGGTTTGAGTATATGCATGACCACCTATAAACAGCATCTGGTCTTTTTCCAGTTCTAGTTTGTCTTTCAGATTAGCGAAAACAGTACCATGTGATTGAAAAATTCCGGGAGGATATTCATCTGCTAGATCTGAATGTGCATCAAACCAAATTAATGCAGTTTTATCATCCCATGGTGCAAGAGAAAGTGTATCGAAAGTTATACTATGGTCTCCTCCTAAAACTAAAATTCTAGAATTCAAATCTAAAGCCTTATCCCAGAGTTTTTGGATTTTCTTCTTTTCCTTAATTGGATGAAAATTTCCAATATCATAGTAATTTGCTTTATTCTGGTAGATGTTAAAAGTAGTTGAAACTGCACTAAACTCAAGAGATTTTTTCCTAAGAGCATTGGGAGCTTTTCTAGACCCTCTCTTGTTATCTTTTGTTCTTTCGAATGGAATGCCGAAAAGAAAAAGTGTATTTTTTTCTTTAAGTTTGTCTAATGATTCAAAAGATTGATCAAAGAAACCTAGAAATGTGTTTTTCATTGTCTTGAATTATATTATCTCAATAGAATAAAATTATTTTGATATCATTGTTCCTTTAAGTAGTAATCAGGAGATGTAACAAATCTATTCTCATCTTCAGCATCTCCTACTTCAAAGTCAGTGTAAATTTCTTCCATAATTTCTTTATCACTTATATCAGCTAATATTTTACGCTTATCAACTGAAATAATTCTGCTTAATTCTATAGTTTTCGGATTGAATTTTTCCATCGTTTCTTTCATTTGCGCAAGATTTCCAATTTTACCTATGAGATTCATAAAGGTCATTACTATGTCAGGTCTGAGTGCAACCTGCGGAGCTATACTCAGTTGTTTACCTATAGAAATAGCTAAGTTATCAATGAAATTCTGATCTTTTTCAAACAGTGAAGCTGGAAATTCACTGATGAAAGAAGCAATTAATAATAGGTCAATTGATGTCCATAAATAGAGGAAGGGTTTTTCCATAAGTTGTAAATTATATACAATACCAATTTCTGTACCTTTTACATTTTCAACTACTTTACCTTCTAAATCAAAAATTTCATTTAACTCAAATGAAGGAGCACCGTAACTAACCTGAATCATATTACCAATTTGTCTAACATTGCCCATTGAATATAATGAAAATTTAGAATTTTCTACTTTTTCAGGGAGAATTCCAGAGTTTTTCTCAATTAAAATCCTTTTCAGCATTTCAATATCATCTATTTCATCCTCAGTTCTGTCATATTCTTGTGAAAAATCTTCTAGAATCTTTTTCCTTTTATCTCGAAGAGATATCTTAGTTCGAGTAATGAGCGGCTGGTTGTAAACATCATAAAAGAAATCATAAATTATTCCAAAAAGATCAGCAGATACTTTTTTCTTTTCTACAACAAGGAAGTATCCTTTCATAGGGTGATATATGACAGAATGGGCTTTACCAATTGCCTTTCCAAAAACATTTCTTGCAGCAATATTTTTATTTTCAGTAATTTTATCATTAATAATATTGCTTTCTGCTGGATTGAAATAAGGAAGTACATCACCATTTTGGATAATGTCTTGACTTTTTATTTTCATTTCTCTTGCCGTTTTCTCTATTTTCTCAATGGGAACAAATAGATAATTTTGAGGTTGAAGAATTATTTCAATTATTTCTTCTGCTAATACTGAACCCTTAATCTTGCAGTATTCTATGATCGCTTCTGGTATTAAATATGTAAAAGGCATTTGTGGTATATTTTTAGGTAGCTCATTTAACAAAAATTCTTTTTTCTCTTTTTCATTTTCCAGTTCAGATTCTCCACTAATTTGTGTTACGATATTATCGTAAATCCTTCTGACCATAGAGAGCGATAACTCTTGTTGTTGCCTTAGAATTATACCAAATTTCTCATTTAGTTGTCCAGGACCGACTGCAAAACCAACTAAATCCTTTTGTTCATCAATCACAGGCTTACCAGAATATCTCCAAAGTGCTTTAAGTTCTGATAACAGCTGATAATCTATCTCCCTACTTGATGCACTGGTTGCAACTGTTAATTGATTGCGAAATTGTAGGGCACTAATAATTTCACTATATTTTTGAATACGATTTTCTGTCTCAAGTGTTAGATCTTTGAAGTAAGGAGTTATTATTTCTTGAAACTGTAGATGCTCTCCATAAATTACATCCAAGGCATCCAAATCTTTAGCGTAATCGTTAACATCTTCATCTAATAGCTCCTCATAAATTTCGAGTTGCTTGATTTTTCTGGTTAATTCATCTATCTGAGCTTCAGAAATTTCATCTATGTTGTTCTCCTTGAAAATTCTAAAATTTTCTCTTTCCTGTTGAATAATAACCTTCCATCTTAGAGTATCTTGAGCTGCTTTTCGGAGAATAGGTCGATGTCTTAACACTCTTTCATTAATATCATAGATTATTCCCTTCAATTCTTTCTTATCTGTAACAAGACGTCTTAACCTATTGATGTTTTCACTCAACTCATTGTTAAAAAGTAGAAAATTATTGTGAGTGTTTTTGTATAAATGTTCTGTGCTAACAGAAAATAATAGCTCAGATAATTTGTAAAAATGTTGAAAGATTTTATGTTGCTTGGCTTCAACTTCATTCTTTTTTTCCATATATTCCTGGTCATCAATTTTACCAGACATATATTCTTGCTCTAGGGCCATTTCCTCTTCGAATGTCTTTGTAGCTGCCTTTATAGCCATATTCATAACATATCTTACTTTTAATTCTTCAATTTCAATAGGAGGGATTTCTTCAAGCTCAATAATGGGAATCTCGGTTACTTTAACGATCTCGACTTCAGTAGGTACCGACACTTCTTCTGTCTTAATTTGAGGTTCACCAGTTTCAGTTTCAGCTGGAATTGATATTTCCCCTATCTGAATTTGATGAATGTCTTGTTCAACTTCAGGTAATTTTTGTTTGGTTTCTTCTAGTTTTTTCTTTTCCTCGTCTGCAGTAATAGTTTTTGGAAGATTTGCTAGAAGTTCCTTATATTTGTTTTTTAAAGTTTGATAGGTTCTTCTATCAATTGAACCACGTATGTAACGTAAATCTAAATCTCTAATAAATCGGAGAATACGTCTTCTCTTAACGTTTACTTCATCGTCTAACATTCTTAATAAGATTAAAGATTGTACGTATTCAAATATGTTCCTAAATTACCCATATTAAATATTTAAGATACTAGGTAAACTAATCTACCCGTAAGAAAAAATATTTAATACAATAAGGAATAGATTAATTCAGAAATGGTGAAAGAATCATGAGTTTTCAAGACGATGTTGCAGTAGCTGCTCAAGAAGGAACTGTTGGAGTGGTTTGGTTAATTGGGGATGATTTGAAATGTTATTTTCAATATGGTGACTGGGCTGTTGACCCTACAATACCTTTCGATTCATGGAAAAATCAAAAACCAAGCATTGATTTTGGTGGAGGTTTAAAATTTACAGTAATCACAATGACTCCTGAGAGATTGATCTCAACCAACATGGGCGGTCAAGGACATTTAATTGTTGCCCGTTGTCCAAAATGGGCGGGTTGTGTAATTTCTTGGTCTCCAGCCAATATACAGAAAGACATAGCTTATGCTACTACAGCAAGACTTGCAGCAAAAGTAGCTTGATAAGGATTCAATTGGTGTTTTTTTGTTTTCACATCCAGCTTTTGAAATTAGGAATGATGAAGTCTTTTTATCAATTAGAGTTCATCCAAAATCTTCAGTAAATAGGATTGATGTTTCTGATTTTTCTATAGATATCTATGTTAAGGAGCCAGCAGATAAAGGTAAAGCAAATAGATCAGTATTAAGTTGTTTAACTAAAACATTCAAAATTCCCTCCTCTTCTATTTCTATTTCTCGAGGGTTAAAGTCTAGAAACAAAATAGTTGTAATAAAGGATCAAGATAATGATTTACTTTTGAAGAAAATAATTGGAAAGCATATTTAGAGTTTCATCTTTTCAAATGCTCGGAGTAACTCATTTCTTTCATTAAACCGATTTTGTACGCTGCTACTCAGAGTCATGAGAGAAGTGATATTATTCTCTACCGTATCCAACATCATCTCCTCTAGATTGACTTTTACATCTACTATTTTGTCTTTAAATTCTTCAGCGTTATCCAAAATATCTATTTCTAGTAAGTAAAGAATGGATAAATCAATTCCATGTTCACCTTCAACTTCTTTTACATCAAAAAATGTGCTATACTTATAATCTGTACTTGATGCTTCTTTTCTCATATCTGAAACGATTTTCATGACTATTCCCGCCGGACCCCAACTTGTTAATAATTGTGAATGGATTAGAAGTTCATGCACTTGACTCATCATATCTCCAGTTTCCCTCATTAGTGTAAGTAATTTTGTTCTGAAAGCTACATCAGAATCTCTTCTTAGCTCTAATTCTTTGTATCCGTGATAGTTTTCAATATTTGAACTAAGAATCTTTAGAGCCTCACTAGGCCTCTTTGAAATTTCTTCTTCAGACAAATTCTTTTTCTTACCGAACATATACTTTCACATGTAGTTTATCTTATTGCTTTAAATATATTGTGCGTATTTCATCATTTGTAGTGGCTTGTTCTGGAGCTTTGTCATGTACAGTCCTACCTGTAAATCTAGGAAATCTTAAAGCCAAGCCATCCATGTCTTTTTCTAATAAACCTCTTGAGCAAGTGTGCATTTGACTTCTAGTTATTTCATCTCCTGTTACCTCAATAACTATCTTAGGGTCAAACCAGATACTGCTTTCAATGTCACTTTGATATTCTTTAGGTTTCTCTCTTTCAAGGGGTTTGAGTTCTTGAAAGAAATATGCAAGATCTTCATCAGAGAATCCTGTTCCAATTCTAGTAAAGGTTTGATAGACGCCTTCAATCTGGTCATAACATCCAAGTAGGAAGGTTCCATATTTACCTGCACGTTTTCCCTTTCCATATTCTGCTCCAAGAATCACTAAATCAAAAGAATCAGATAATTTTGCATCATATCCTGCCTTATATTTTACCCAATTCCAACCCCGCGCTCCAGCTTGGTACACAGAATCTTTTCCAATACTTTTTCCCATAATCCCTTCACAACTATCTTGGAGTGCTTTATGGAAGAAATTATCTATTTCATCTGAGTTGTCAGTAATTGTTTGATGGGAAAACTTGATGCTGTTAGTTTCTCTAACTATATTCTGTAGATTCTCTCTCCTTTCAAGATAATTAAAATCTAATCTGGAAGTATTATTACTGTAAAGAACATCAAAAAGAAAAACTCTAACAGGAATTTCACTTATCTTTTGATCTATATCATGTTTTCTTTTTCTCTGGGAAACATATTGAAAAGGTAAAATTGCTTCTTTTTCGTGATCGTATGCAACTATTTCTCCTTCTATAATGAACTCATTTTCTAGAGCAGCATTGTTAATGAAATCAATAACATCAGGAAATTGTTTTGTTATATTTTCAGTACTTCTTGAAAACAATTTCACTTGATTATCTTTTTTGTGAATTTGAACTCTTAAGCCATCATATTTATACTCTAGAGAGCATTTTCCATTAAACCTTTCAAGTAATTCTTCTGAGCTTGATACTCTTTGTGCAAGCATCACTTTAATAGGACTGAATACCCTTACTTCAATTTCCTTGACAGCCTTAAGACCTTCTTTATACAGAACTGATGAAACATGATCTATATCTGAACATCGGTTGTAAGCTCTCTCCAAAAATTCCTTGTTTTCTTTCGAACCAGTTTTCGCCTTTGATAGCGCTTCAAGCAATAACTGTACTGCAACACCTGTTCTCAAATTTCCTGCAACCACCCTAGAGATGTATCTTGCTTCCAGAGATGTAACTTTTGATAATAAACCAGATAAGATCCTTATTTTCTTATCTGCTGATCCTTCTCCTGAAGTTTGAGAAATTGTATCAAGAATTTTCCAGACATCAACAACATCATATTGTTCAGTCTCTTGTTGATTTGTGAAAGCTAATAATGTCGATTGTGATTTATTATCTAGAAGTTTATGTACTGCTTTACCTAAATCTCCTATTTCTTCTAAGAAGTTTAGAATATTTTTCTCGCTCTTACCTGTTGCTAAGGCTAGAGCTTTGATTGCCATTTTTTCTGCAAGCATTAATTCGATCCCAACAAAATCTGGATAAAGCTTACCTAAAGTTATAAGAGAAATTTTACCTATCTCACTCCCATCTGCTTTGGATAAAGTATTAGCTAAGATATCAACCATTTCTAGTTTCTTCTGTGTATTCTCTAATCTAAAATAACACTCGCATAAATCTTTGAACCTCACCTTTATCAGACCTAGGTTATCTTTTCTTGCCTTTTTGCTCTTTCATTTCCAGAACAATTTCACTAATCAGATGAATAAGATTTGCACTTAAAACATCAAGACTATTTTTAAGTTCTCTAACAGCTTGAGTAAGATCATCAATTTTTTGCATTTGTTCTACAGGTTGAACTTTCTGAACTTCTGTATCTACTTGTAATTCCTGATCAAAAATCATGATATCTTTCTCAAATTGATCCATTTCAGGAGTTCTAGGTTCTGGTATTGAAGTAATGTCACCCTTAATTACAGATTTAGCAGCTTTTTTACGTTTTTCCTTTTTGCTTTTATCGCGTTCTTCTTTTTCACGAATTCTTTCCAAATAAGGCAGGATTTGTGCGTAATCAATTCCTTCTCTGCGAGCCATATCTGTCAGCAGAATATCGCGATATCCAGGATCTTCGATTTTCAATTCATCTATATCTTTCTCCAATTCCTGAATTATTGCAATTGATTCGTAAACATTTTTGTGAGGTGCTTTTATTTCTGGTTCTCTTTCAACAGTTTTTGTAGATCTGATTTCTTCTTTTAATGACTTCATGGCTTTTATAACTTCAGCCTTAACAGTATCTGTTTCTCCTTTAGAGAGAGCTTCCTTAACCATATCAATTTTACTCACAGATTCAAAAGGTTTTTCTCTATCTTTTTCTTTAATTTCTATTGTTTGTACAGTCTCTTCTATATCTTCTTCAGCTTCTTCTGCAAGTTCTTCATCTTGTTTTGTAAATGTTGGCGGAACTAATACATATTTGAATAGGTTTTTAGCTAATTTAGAATTATCTCTTAACTCAATCCCAGATTTGGAATCAGATAACATTAGGTATGAACCACATACAAAAACTGTTCCTAAACCATAAGACGATATGCCCATAACAGCAGAACTTGGTGGGTCGCTTGTTTTTTTTGTCCTAGCTAGTTCCTCTACTCCTGCTTGGAGATGTAAAGAGCAACTGGAAACCATCGTTATTTCACTAAGACCTTCAGTAATTGGGTGCTTATAGAATTTTGAAACAATTACATTACTTTCTAATTCCAAATCAAAGTTCTGGTAATCAAAAATTTGATTAGCTACAATTTCCACCTTAAAATGTTTAAGTAGTGTGTTCAGATTAGTATTTAATCCTTTATCTCCTCCTGCATTAGTGAAAACAGCTAATGCTCCTCCCTCATCAACAAATCTTAGCAAAGCTTTAACTTCATGGCCCATAATCTTTGAACCATCAGGACACAAGAAAACAAAGATATCATATTTGGAAATGTTTGAATATTTTATCGGATATGAATCATGTTTACTTATTTCATGTCCTTCTCCTTCTAGTATGTTTGCTAGTTTCTGAAAATTCTCAAAAATTTTTCCTCTCTCTTTTTGAGTTTCATCGAAAAGTATTTTCATTTATTCACCCAATTTATTATTATTGCCTTAGAGACTTATACCAGAGTACATTAACCTTATTTAACTGTACTAATTGTTTAATAAATAAAAGGTTGCTGTTGGTATTTTTATACGAAAAAAACACATTTATTCCGTGAAAGAACATTATTTTATGCAGTAAAGAATAAAAAGGACTAAAAAAGATAATACCTGTCCGGTGAATTAATGTCTAGTATTGATTTTGGAAAACTAAAGGAAATGGCTTCAGCTAGATTGGATATAATAATCCTTCATTCTCAAAAAGGTGGTCCTGGTAAAACAACTCTATCATGTAACATAGCTCATGAACTTGCTAGAAGAGGGAATAAAACCATTTTAGTAGACTTAGATATAGCACAACCAACAATTCAGCACATCTTTAAAATTCCAGATAAAAAGATTAAACATACCATAAATGATATTCTTATGGGAAAAAAGAAAGTCAGTGAAGATGTACTTCTTAAAACAAAGAATCCTAATTTACATCTAATTGTTGCAAAGGAAAATGTCGAGTATGGTGAAGGTTTGCTTTCACTTCTTGAAGATATTCAACAGTATTCTTTCTTTGCTCTACATGAAATGACAAAATTTCTCCAAAGAATGGGGTTTAGATACGTTGTTTATGATTTAGCCCCTGGTTACAGAATGGAGTCAGTTAATGCTGCTGCCATAGCAGATGCTCGAATTTTTGTAATCAGACCCTCCACTTTCAGCTTTGAAGGAGCAAAACAGATGTTGAGAGATATATACAAAAAATTAGACATAAGATCTCTTAGCTTCTTCGTATTTAATCAATTACCTCCAAAATTGAAAGATGAAAATCAGAAATTATTGGAAGAATGGAAAAACGAACTTATAAAAATCTATAAACCTGATAAGATCACTTTTCTAGACTTCTTACCAATATCATTCGAAATCATGGAACTGGGGATAAAAGGAGAGTATATCTTTCCTGAAAATTCAATTCTTTATGAAAAACTATCTGAAATGGTAGACAAGGTGATTCAAGATATAGACAAAATGAAGAAAAATAAGGTCTAATATTGCGAAAATATCTGGAATTTCGCGATTCTTATATGAAATTTTATAATAGCTAATGTAAACTGTAGTATTAATGAGCCTAATTAAGAAATTTCAATGTCCTCATTGCAATGCTCCAATGGATGTTAATCCAGAGGACGCAATCTTTAACTGTGTATCTTGTGGACAAGCTATTCTAGCTGATGGATCTAAATTTGATAATCATTATATCCTAAGGAATACGCTCAGTCAGAAAAAGATACACGATATTGTGAAGGAGCTTATTAGGAAAAAAGGTTTCATGAGGGGAATTAAAGGTTACAAGATTACAAACATTACCCCAACATTGATGCCCTTTTGGGTTGTAACTTCTGATGCGTATACCCATTTTGTAGGATACCTCAGATACACTGAAACAAGAACTAGAACAGCAGGTACTGGAAAAAATAGACGAACAGTAACTGAAAGTGTTACAGTTTACCGACCAATCGACAGAGAAATAAGGGAAAAACGAGCAGATGTTTTACTTGGAAGGAGAGGTAGTTCAATTTATGGATATGATAGAGTAAAAGATATCGTGAGAACAGAATTTGCAAATGCAGTTCAATTTAACCATGATCAATTACTGGCTGATGAAAAAGAATTCAACTATCTTTCATCAGAAATAGATTTGGATGCAGCAAATCAACTAGGTAAAACTATTGTTTTTGATAATCATAGAGCTCAAGCTGAGAGAGCTTGCACTAAAGTTTTCGATTGCGCTACACAATTAACTTACTCTGGCACTTATTTCTTACATGCTCCAGTTTGGCAGATAGAATATGAGTTCAAAGGAGAAACTTACAGAGTAGCTATTTTAGGTAGTTCTGGGAAAATAATACTAGGAGAAATTCCTGTTACAACAATTTTCAGAATTATTTTTCTCTCACTAACGGTATTAATTCTAGGAGGAGCTGGAGTTTTGAGCTACTTCTTCAATACTGTAGTTTATGTGCCAATAATAGCGGGAATTGTTGCGGCAGCATTAGGATTCTTCACGCTTAAGAATACTTTCAAACCTAAATCGGTGGTGGACTAAAATGAGTGTAAGATCAATAATGTGCCCAAATTGTGCTGCACCTTTAGAATTAGAAGCTACACAATCACATGTTACATGTCCATATTGTTCTGTAACAAGTGAACTAAAGAAAGTAACAGACCTGATTGAACATTTTATGTTACCAGTAGTTTATGATGTTGAGCAAATTAGAACTGAACTTGTAGGTGACATACTTAAATATCCAGGTGCTCCTGAAGATTTGCATAAATCATTAAAAATTACTAAATTAGATCTTAAATTCTATCCCTATTTCATTGTAACTGTTCACCTCCGAACAGAATACAAAGGAAATGGAGAATATGCTACATTTAGCAATCGATACAAATCCGGATATAGGCATATCAGTACTCATCTGAAACCTGAACAAGGAGTATTTGATGATACTAGAGAGTTCATAATATATGCAGCTGAAGAAGCAAAAACTGATTTAATCAACTTTGAAATATCAACCAGAGGTAAGAGGTTTTTCCAAGCACTCGAGGCAGAGAAAGTTAAAGCTGATGTTGTTCCTAGTATATTCGATTTAGATCAAGCCAAAAATGAAGCTACACACTCGATGAGAGAGATACATAAAGGACTGATGCTCAAAGAATTAGCTCAAATTCTTGAAGTTAGAGATCAACCAGAAATAAAAGGTGTTTATTTATTACACATACCATTCTATTTCATTGAATTTGAAGCAGCTGGAAAGAAACACAATGCTACATTAGATGGGGCAACTGGTAGGACAGTACTAACTGATGTTCCCCGAGAAACTTCCTATTGGATACAAGTTGGAGTATTAACTACTATTTTCGCAGCAGTAGGACTAGCTGGTATTTATCTAGCGGTTCAGAGTATCCTATTCTATTTTGGAATTTTCGGTGCAATTGCTGGTCTCATTCTTGCGGGTAGAACGTTACAACTTGGACTTAAATCTAGACATAGAGAAACGGAAAGGTCAAAGAAAAGGAGATTCAAGAGATAGATATTTCTCTTTTACCTTTTTATTTAAAAGGGGATAATATATTTCTAAACCATGAGTGATACTATTCCTATCTTTTTCGATTTTGGAGGAACTTTAGTTGATACTCTAGAAGTAACTCGACAAGTTTTCAAAGAAGCTTTAGGAAAAGATTTTCCTAGCAGCAAAATTAAGCAGATGTACAAAGATGCATCCAGAAAAGGACAAAGTATGGCCATGTTCTTCAAATATCCGGTGAACCCTGTTAAACTCTTGATTAAGAAAAATAAAATAGCCAATCTTCAGAAAAAAAAATTTACGGAAATAGTTGAATTATATCCTGAAGTACAAGAAACTTTGTTGAAGATCAAAGAATTAGATGAAAATATTTCACTCATTTTGGTTACACAGAATCCACTGATGGAAGATGAAACTGCTTCTAATATCTTGATGGAGAAACTTTTTGGTAAGGATAATCCTTTTGACCAGCTATTAGCTGGAGATGACAAATTTGAGTTAATCGTTCACAACATAGACCCAGATACCATCGCTAGAGGAATTTTTGTTGGTGATTTACCTAATGATGTTTATGTTTCTGAGATGTTAAAAATTCCCTGTTTTGGAGTAAATTGGGGATATTCAGATGAAGGAGAGTTAGATACTCCCTTTATTGTGGATGAGATATCAGAACTCGTAGAAATGGTAGAAGATCACCTAGAAGATCTAAAAGAGGACTCTTCAGAAGAGATAGAAGAGGTTGAATTTGAAGAAATAGAATTTGATGAGATTGATGATTTTGAACTAGTTGATGAATGAAAAAAAAGCTATTCATTGATGTCTAGTATGAATTTTGCAACTTCTTTAGCTGCTTTTGAAATTTTATCCTTAGTAGTACCTATTAATTCTGCAGATTCTTTTTCAGCTTCAATTATTAACTGCTCGAACTGTTTTGTATCTCTCGCTTCCTCAATTTTCTTCTTGAGTATCTCTCTCGCTTCATGTTTTGCCTGTTCCAACCTTCTTACTCTATCGCTTTGAGCTTTTTCAATTAGAAAAGATGATTCATTATTAGCTTCAGATACAATTTGGTCTGCTTGTCGTTCAGCAATCTTTATTTGTTCTATAATCTCTTGTTCTTTTGATGGCAAATATCTCACCGGACATATCTTTTCTCACTAGTTATGTAAGAGGGCAACATGCTAAACTTCTTTCTAATGAAGACTTTGAAAACTTAATAAATAAACCTTATGAAGCCTTCATAAATCATTTGACTTCTTTTGAAATTGGTGAGATTCTTAGGTTGGAGCCATCTTATCAATCTCATGAGATAGAGCGTATTCTAACAAGACAATTATTAGATCAATATGATTTCATACTTCAAAACATGCCTAAATGGGGAAAAGAATTTCTTGAAGCATATATGATTAAATTCGAGGTAATGAATCTTCAGAGGATTATTAGATACCTTTACTCAAAGGCTGAAGTCAATTTAAGAGATGTAATCAATTTACGAGCTCAAGAGATGCTTGGGAGAACTTCTTTTATAGCAAAGCTTCTACAGAGCGAAGATTTAGGTGTTTTTCTTGAAAAAATAAAACTAACAGAGTATAAGAAGGTAATCGAAATATCTGAAATACTTTATAGCAAAGTGGGAGATATCTGGCCACTTGAGTTTGCTTTAAATGTCCACTATTTGAATTTGATGTTAGAAAAAGCTCAAAAACTTCCTAGAAATCAAAGAAGTGGTGCAATAAGCTTTGTTCATCAAGAGCTGATTACAAGTGTTCTCCTAGTTATACTAAAAGCTGATTTTGTAAACGTTGATGTAAAGGATGCTTTAGAGTTAATATCATTACCAAAAGATATACCATTCAGAAGACAGATTGTATCCCTTGCTGATGAACGAAGTTTAAACATTGATTTAGAAATTCTCAAATCCTTAAATCAAGCTAAACTAACTGAAGGTATAGAGCGATATGAGAAAGATAAAATGTTTTTGCACATAGAGATTGCCTTGAGAGCGAGAGAATTAGAATTTATAAGAAAGGTTTACTATAGTGACTTTGGACTTCTAAGTATCCTCTGTTATCTTAAACAATACGAAGCTCAGATTCAGGATTTGAATAAACTGTTATATCTCAAGGAGTATAAGTTCCCTGTTGAAAAAACCAGGGAATTAATTGTAAGCCTTATTTAGATGAACCTCGTCAAACAACGATATTTAGGAGTATGAATGCAATTAGTAGACCATAGATTGCTAACGCCTCACCAAGACCTAGATATATCAGATTTGGTGTGAACACTTCTGAATTTGCTGTTATTGAACCAATAGCTGCTGGTTCTCCTTTTGCCAATGTAATTGCTGCTCCTAGATTAGATACAACCATAATGAACATCGCTGCAATGTAAATCCAACCGTAAGTTAGACTAAAATCTGCTAATTGCAAAGTACCATCAAGATAAGGTTGAATCTTAGTATACATTACAAATGCTATTAAGAGCCCATATATAGCTAAAGCCTCCGCTAAAGCTAAATAGATCAATATGAAAATATTTAATCTCTGCTTTTCTGCAACTGCTGCAGCAGCTGCTTGAACTCCTTTTGCTAGCGGAATACCAGCTCCCAAAATTGTTAGCATAGTTCCTGCGATTCCAATTATTCCTAATACATATCCTTCAATTGCCATATTTACTCAAATCCATTTCTTTATTGAAAACAAAAACTGGTTTATGTTGAATTCCACTTCCTTCATAGAATTTACTGAAGAATTCATAAAAATGTAATCTTAAAGTTTGAACAAAAACTAATAAACCTTCAAGAACTAGTACAAAGATATTACCAATTACTAAAATTAGTATTTTAAAGAGAATAAATTCAACTTGCTCAGCTAATGCATTAATAACACTCAGGAAAACCGCATGAGCAATGAGCATTGCAAGCATTCTTCCATAAGAAATAGTGTTACTTATGAAAGAACTAAAAGATTCTAGAAGGTGTATTAACCCCATCCCCATTCCACTAAGAAAACTACGAAATATATTTTTTCTCTTCTTTTTGAACAAGATAGACACAATCCCTTGACCAAAAAGCGTTAATCCTACTCCAATAATGACAGAAACAAGCCCAACTAAAAGAAAACCTTTACCAGCTGGATCAATTCCAATGTTTAGAATTCCCAGGCTGGAAAGAAAATATATAACTGCTGCATAAAGAAAAACTTGAGGAGTTGTTTCTTCTATTATTTCTGCATACTCCTTATGCCTTATCTGATTTATTGTTCTAAGAATTATTCCTAATATGACATGAAGAGCTCCTATAATCAGAGTTAAATTGAAAATTTCTACCAAATCCTTAATTGGACTGATGAAGGGATATTCTAATCCAAATAGATATACTGGAGTATGATCTCCCGGTCCTCTGATCCCTAATATCTCAACAATATGAAAACCAAAGGCTTCACCAAAAATGAATCCCATAATTGACGAAGTAATACCCATTACTAGTACAAGTAGAAACATTTGTCTAATACTTTTTTTCAACCCCCTAGCTAATACTCCAGTTAAACCAATTACAAGGAAAATTAGACCGTGACCTACATCACCAAACATAATTCCAAAGAAAATACTAAATGTAAAAATTAAGAAAATCGTTGGATCTACCTCTTTAGATGCAGGAAGTCCATAAAGAGCTACAATATTCTGAAATGCACTCTTAATAGGATTCTTTGCTGGAGCTACAGGGATGTTTTTCATCTCTTCTGGAGGTTCATCATATTCCAGTATTACCTCTGGAAACTCACCTATGGTTTCCTCAATTATCCCAATTTCCTTTTCTGATACCCATCCTTGAAAAACTACTATTTTCTTGGTTTGCTTTGCGGAAACGTATATATTTAAGAAGTGACTGTAGCTTTCGATTGACAATTTTATTGCTACAATATCCTCTTTATGTTTTATTGCAAATTGTTTTAGGTCATTTTCAATTTTAGATACTTCTTCACTTAAGTTATTAAACTCATTTAGAATTTCTTCCTCAAGTTCAGTTTTATCTAAATGAATCGGACCTTTATAGTTGTGTTTATACCATCTTACAATAGATAATTCTTTGATAAGTTTAGATATTTCTCCTTTTTTTCCTTTAACGTAAACAAAATGTCTATCTTTAACCAAGAAAATTACTTCATGTTTCTTAAAATGGGAAACAAAGTTTTCCGCATCTTCAATTCTAGATGTTGTTAATACTCCTATTAATGCACTCTCATCAGAATCTACATTATACGGTCGTTCTTCTTCTATAAGTCTAAAACCTTTCGCAATTAGTTGGTCTTTTTCTTTTAATTCAGTAAGTTCTTCCAATTTATTCTTTAAATTCTTAAGTTCACTGTTAAAGATATTAATCTGATTTTCTAGTTTTGTTTCTATATCCTCTAAATTCTCCCAGTTCTTAAAAATAGGTGATATCGTTTTCTGTTTTTTATAAGCTCTAGCTATTTTTTGTCTAAATTTCTCCTTAGGTTCAGGAATTTGAACTATAAGATCTTTATAAGCCGATTCTAATTGTCTAATTTTTTCCATTTTGTTTGATGGATAAAAGTCTTCCAATCCTTCTATAGATATATTATGCTTTATCATCAAGCTTTCAGTTTCAGCTATTCTAATAACTACTTGAGGAAACACTTCTTTCGGTGTTATTATCGTTGCTTCTAACATTTTATCTGGAAATAAACCCATTTTCTTCACCTATGCAAACAGAATCTCATTTATTTTAGTTCTAATTTTATCTCTACTGGCTTTCAATGTGTTTTCAATCGTATAATCAATCCTAATTCTCCCATAATCATCTGTGAGAATGAACCCACCATGTGTCTTCAAAGACGAGACATCTACTTTGAAGTTTATCTTTTCCTTTTGAGCGATATTTGCTGTGATTTTATTTAATATCTCCTTATCCTTTTTATCTGCAATAATTTTCATCCTTTGTGCTGTGATGTTCCTTATCGTATAAATGAGAAGATTTTCTAAATATTTTGAATATCCTTTATTATTTCTCAATACTAGCATTTCCTTTTTTACTTTCTCAAAGACCTGATCAATTAAACTTTCTCTAGCTTGAATAGTTATTTTCTTTGCTTTTTGTTCAAATTCAGTTTCTGTTCTTTTTTTAATAAATTCCAATCTAGAGGTTTCTTTTTCTAACTCTTGTTTTTTAACTTCATCAACAAGTTTTTTGGTTCCTTTTTCTATCTCTTCCAATTTTTGCTTAGCTTCCCTATTTATTATTTTAGCTTCTTCTTCTGCAGCATTCTTGATTTTAAGAATCAGTCTTGTTAAAGAACTGCTTTCAGTGTCTTCTTCAGAGAGCTCTTCATTTTTCATTTTCATCACTTTATACTGGAAATAGTAAGACAGGACTTTCTGACAATTCGACTACATACCTAACATAGTTTTTCAATAGTCTTTTTGTATAACTTTCCTTCCTTGTTCCCATAACTATGAAATCAACCTTTTCAGTTTTGGAGGTTTCAATTATTCTTTCAGCAACTAATCCTTGATCTAGTTCAGAAGTCATTAACAAATGAGTATCTGAAAAAGCAAGTTTGAGTTTTTCAAGAATGTTAGCATACTGACTGTGATATTCTTCTAGAATCTGTTCGATAGATGTGTTTCTATAACTAGCTAGATGTTCTACATTTTCTCTGTCAATTACATACAGCAGATGTATTTCTGTAACCCAATCAAAGAAGAAATCAAGAATTTGAGAGATTAGATTTTTACCGCTTTCAAAGTCTCCTATTGCGATAAGTGCTTTTTTCATTACTTTCTCCTCTTTATTTTATTTTTTAACTCTATTTTTTGTTTAAGTTTCTTGATAGTGTAGATACTCTCCAATTCATATGATTCTAACGCTTCCTCAATATATTTGACTATATTTCCAAATCTCACTCGGTATACTTTATCCAAAGCATTAAGACTTAATTGTGTAGATTGAAGATTACGAATTACTTTGTATGCAAAATTCTCAATTTCTGCTAATTCAACAATTAAATCAAATATGTCACGAAATCTTTTTGCAGTTATCCACAGTGAACTAGAAATTCCAAAGAATCCATATGAAGGATCAGGAAGATTGGTTAACTGTAAATCAGAGTAAGACACTCCCATATATTCAAGAGGTAAAGAATTTATTATGACCTCTTTTAGGATTGTTTCACTAAAAATATTAATCATATCCTTTCCTAGTTCTGATTCGGTTTTGATATATTCATAATAAGCTTCACTAAGATTTTCATCCATTTTTTCTCTCATCGAAATTGCTTGTGATGAGATGATATGTAATTTCATTAATAATGCTTCATATTTTTCTCTAAGTAAATCGTATGCTCTTTCAACTAATTGGAGCTTTTTCTTGTATTTTAACAAGTTATCCTTTGTTGGAGGAACATTAATTACTTCTCTCAATCTGAATCAGCTCCTTTATTTTTGATATGTTCCAGAATTAGATCTTCAGATACTTTAGTTAATTCAGTCTCTGGAAGGTTAGATAATAATGACCATCCAAGATTTAAAGAATCCACAATTGATCTGTAGTTATCCCCTTGGTTCACAAAATTATCTTCAAATTTATCTGCAAACTCATATAAAATCTGATCTCGACGGTTTAGTTCTTTTTTTCCAATTACTTCTGCAAGCCTTCTTTTATCTAATCCTTCAGCATAAGAAGCATAAAGTTGATTGCTTAAAGAAGGATGATCCTTTCTTGTATAGCCTTCTCCAATTCCATCTTTCATTAAACGAGAAAGAGATCCTAAGACATCAATTGGTGGATAAATTCCTCGATTATGCATTGAGCGGTCGAGGATAATTTGACCTTCTGTAATATAACCTGTCAAGTCAGCAATCGGATGTGTAATATCATCATTTGGCATGGTCAGATTAGCAAGTAATGTAATGCTTCCTTTTGAATCTTCTATTATTCCCGCTCTTTCGTATATTGAGGCTAAATCTGAATACATGTAACCAGGAAAACCCTTTCTAGAAGGTACAGTTTCTAGAGCAACTGAAATTTCTCTTAAAGCTTGACAATAATTGGTTATATCAGATAGAATTACTAGAACATGGTAGCCCTTATCAAAAGCTAGATATTCAGCAGTTGTCAATGCAACTCGAGGAGTAATAAGTCTCTCAGCAGCTGAATCGCTTGCTAAATTAGAGAACATTACAACTTTGTTTAGTGTACCTGTTTCTTCAAATAAACGCTGAAAATAGATGTAATCATCCATTGTCAACCCCATAGCACCAAAAACAATAGCAAATTTATCTGCACCTTCTGCTCCTGCAATTCTTGCTTGTTTCACTATTTGACCTATCAGCAGGTTATTTGGTAACCCGGCCCCAGTAAAGATTGGTAATTTTTGACCTCTTACTAATGTGTTCATTGAATCTATTGAAGAAATTCCTGTTTCGATGTAATCTCTTGGATAAATTCTAGAAGTTGGGTTGATTGGGGATCCATTAATATCCCTGTATTCATCTGAATAGATGCTGGGTAATCCATCCAACGGCTCTCCTTGAGAGTTAAATACTCTGCCAATCATATCTTCAGCTACAAAAAGCTGCATAGTTCTTCCAAAAAATTCAGTTTCAATTTCATCCTTTTCTAGTTCATATGTACCTTGGTAAAGCAGAATGATGACTCTTTCCTCTTCAATTGCTAAAACTCTACCTTTTCTAGAAGGTTTGTTTGGCAGATTAACTTCTAAATATTCTCCCATTCGGATACCTGTAACACCTTCTATGATAATGATTGGTCCTCGAATTTCTGATACTCCTCTAACTGTTATACGAGCCATTCATCACACCTTGTATCCGTATTTAGAACCTAGTTCCTCCATATCTGTATGGATGTAATCTTCTATTTTGTTCATTTGGATTATATTGTCGTTTTGGACATCTTCTTTCATTCGTTTTAGTATCTGAACTGTTTTTAAACCAATGATTAAAGAGATTGGGCATCCATTCTTTATTAGAACTTCAGCTCTATTATAAAATAGAAGCATAAGTTTCATCATTTTCATTTGTTTCTCTATAGGACAGAAAGAATCAATCTTATCAAAGGCATTTTGCTGGAGAAATCCTTCTTTAATTATGTCTGCTACTAATATGATTAACTGTTCATCAGCAGGTAATGCCTTTGAACCAATTAGTTCAGCAATATGTTGAAGTTCATCATCTTTTTGTAAAATTGTAAACATTTCTTGCCTATAACGGCCCCAATCCTCCAAATTGGCCTCCAAAGCCCATTCTTCTATTACTTTTATATATCCTGAATAACTGTTTAACCAGTCAATTGAAGGGAAGTGCTTTCTATTTGCTAAATTAGAATCTAGGCCCCAAAAAGTCTTCACAAAACGTTTTGTGTTTGCAGTAACTGGTTCACTGAAATCACCACCAGGAGGAGAAATAGCTGCAGTAATGTTAATTGAACCCTCTCTATATGGAGAACCTATTGTAACAACTTGACCAGCTCTTTCATAGAAATTAGCTAATCTAGCTCCTAAATAAGCTGGATAACCTTCTTCTACTGGCATCTCTTCCAATTGTCCAGCAATTTCTCTCAGAGCTTCAGCCCATCTACTTGTACTATCTGCAGTAAGTAAAACGTTGAATCCCTGGTCTCTATAGAATTCAGCCATGGTTATTCCCATGTAAATTGAGGCTTCTCTAGCTGCAACAGGCATATTAGAAACATTAGCGATAAGCAATGTTCTATCCATGAGTGGGTTTTGAGTGTGGGGATCTACAAGTTTAGGAAATTCTCTCAAAACATCAGTCATTTCATTTCCTCTCTCTCCACAACCAATGTATATTACTACATCTGCATTGCTCCATTTTGATAATTGGTGCTGTAATATTGTCTTTCCTGTTCCAAATCCTCCTGGAATTGCAGCAGTTCCACCTTTGGTTATCGGGAAGAACATATCAATTATTCTTTGACCCGTTACAAGAGGTTCAGACACAGGTAATTTTTTTAAGAATGGTCTGGCAACTCTCACAGGCCATTCGTGCATTAAAGTTAACTCTTTCTTCTCTTTATCTGATCCCTTTAACTCAACTATAGGATCTGTGATCTTAAATTCTCCCTTTTCTTGAATGGATAGTAATTCCCCATTTGTATTTGGAGGAACAATAATATTACTCTTTATAGTCTCTGTCTCTTGAACAGAACCTAACACATCTCCTCCTTTCACCAAATGACCTTTAGTTAAATCTTTATTTGGTTCGAACAGCCAATTTTTATATCTATCTAAAGCATTGATATGAATTCCTCTTTGGATAAATGATGAGGATAATATCTTCTTTATTTGCTCTAATGGTCTTTGAATTCCATCAAAAATATTAGATAATAATCCTGGACCAAGTTCAGCTGAAAGAGATTTTCCTGTAGGATAAACAGGATCATTTATCTTCAATCCCTCAAGAGGTTCATATACCTGAACTGTGGCAAAATTTCTTTCAATTTCGATAATTTCACCTATGAGTTTCTCTTCACCTACATAGGTTATTTCTCCCATCCTATATGAAGAAAGACCTCTTACTTCAACAGTAGAACCTTTAATCGTAACAATTCTGGCTCTTTCTTTAGCTGAATGGGGCATTTGTCCAATTATAAATTTATATAATAAATAGTTTACTCACCGACCATATTTATAGCACAAAGCTTTAAACAAACAAACTGAATGTATTTTCAATGTCAGATCTGGAGTCATCGAAGAAAGCTTTTGTTATTGGAGCTAGAGAAACGGTAAGAGGTTTTAATTTAATAGGTGTTCCAGGTCAGGAAGTATTTACACCTGAAGAAACGCTTGAAAAACTGGAAGAAACTTTGCAAAAAGACTATTCTTTGATTATTCTTTCTGCTTCTGCGACAATTGGAATCGAGGATACTCTTGAACATATTAGATTGGAAAATGCAACACCAATAATTGTTCTTTCGGATGTTAATGTGAAAATTGATCCTAAAGAACTAGAAACAAAATTTAGAAAGTTTATAGGTTATTAGAACTTATCTCTCACTTTTTACGCAGTCTACTCCATGCACTTTTTCAACTATATTGAATCGAAGTTTCTCATAGATTTGTACTGCCGGTAAATTTGTTTCCTCAACCCAAAGAGTTACTTTTTCAATGCCTTTGCCAAAAATAACTTCACACATTTTTGAACTCAAATCATACCCAATACCTCTATTACGATTTTGTTTTCTGACCCAAACTCCTCTTATTATTGCAAAAGAGAATCGGTCATTTTGTATATAATGCGGAGTGAAAGCACATCCAATTAATTCATTGTTTTCTATTATTCCTACTCCTCCTAATCCTTGGGAAAAGAGAATTCTATGTTTTAATCCAAGAAGTTTGGCATCTTCTAGGAGCAATTCTCTAGATTGATATACCTTTTGTGGAATAAAATTTTCTCTATCTAGTTCCATGCAAACAAATGTATTGATATCTTTATTTTGTACAGATTTATCCATGGGGATGAACTTTGTGAAATGTTCTCCAATGAGTTCCCTCCATTCTGTATCAAAAGAAAGACTAATTTGTCCTTTTGGGTTGAAATTTTCTAGTATTTCTTTATTAGGAGGTCCAAAAACTGTTGTATGCAAGTCATAAGAACATCTGAAGGAAGCACCAAGGTTATCTATGATTATTATTTCTGGACAAGTATAAATGTCCCATATCATGTATCCTAATCTAGCGATTCTAGTTTCAGATGCCTTAAAGAAATTCTCAAACTCTTCCATTATTGTCTAGATATCTGAAGGAGTATAAATCTCCTTCTAAAAATTTGTATTAAACATATTTAGGACCATACAGTTCTTCATCTAGTTTGTTTAGATAATCCTTGTATTCTTGATTGTTAGAGATCTCAAAGGCTTTCTTTACTCTAATGGTTCCTTCATATTTTTGACCCATTTTGATTAGAGCTTGACCTGAAATAAATAATGCCGCATCATCTTCTTTTGACAAAGTTAACAGCTCATTGCACAGACTGAATGCTTTCTGTATGTTACCTTCAGCTAGATATATTCTTGATAGTTTATTATAGATAGACGCGTTCACAGGTCGTGTTTTTTCTTCTACTTGTAGTGCTTGGAGATATTTCTCCTTAGCTATATCATGATGTCCCATGAAGAGATAGAGATCACCGAGTTCTTCATAAAGATCTTGATTAACAGGTTCAAGTTCAATAGCTTCAGTATAAGCATCAATTGCAGAAACGAAATTTTCAAGCTCTTTATAGCTTCTTCCCAGTAACCTCCAGACCATAATGTCTTCCTTTTTAGTTCTCAAGTATGTTTCAAAACTTAATGCAGCTACTTGATACTCTCCCCGAGCCATTGCTAGTTTTCCTCTTCCAAGCCATGATTGGGTGGCTCTCGAGTTCAGAGATGTAGACTTGAAATAGTAATTTTCAGCAATCTCAGTCTGATTACGTATCCTATAAATCTCTCCTAGAAGTTCATAAGCTTCCCAATAATCAGAATCTTCAGTAATGACACTGGTTAATTCAGTGATTGAATCATCGAATTTACCTATTAAATAATAGACTTTTCCTTTGAGATATTTTAAACTAATATCGTCATATTTTGAAATTGCTCTAGTTATAAAAGATAGAGCTTCTTCATATAAACTATTATCGATTAAACTTTCAAGTAATTCAATCTCGTACTTTTTTTTGTCCTCCCCTGTTTCCAACCCCAAGAAACCACCTTGATTGTATTAATATCTTAATTTAAAAAACTTTTCAAAGAATTTTAAGAAAAAATCAGATTTAAGAAAACTATATTGATTCTCTTTTGATTAATTCTCTTTTAAGAACTTTACCAGCTGCGCTTAATGGTAAAGAATCAACAAATTCGAAAGTTTTAGGGATTTTGTACTTAGTTATGGATTGATTGATACAGAATTCTCTCATTTCATTTTCAGTAATTTCTAGGCCTTCTTTTGCAACAATAAAAGCCTTCCCTACTTCACCAAAGTAATCATCTGGAACAGGTATTACAGTTACAAGTGAAACTCCTGGGTGTTTGTAGAGTTCTTCTTCTACTTCTCTGGGATAAACCTTAAGTCCACCAGAATTGATAACATCTTTGGATCTGTCAACAATAAAGAAATATCCCTCAGAATCTATAAGAGCTAAGTCACCAGTTTTTAACCATCCATCTGAAGTAAAAACATTGGAAGATTCTAAACCTTTACCAAAGTATCCTTTCATAACTTGAGGACCTAAAATGACTATCTCACCAACTTCACCCTCTTCAACTTCATCGAGAGTTTCAGAATCAACCAATCGTGCTAATGTGTCAGTGAGAGGTTTACCTATGGAATTGACAATCGCTTTACCGTAAGGATTTATATGAGTAACAGGACTACATTCAGTTAATCCGTAACCTTCTGTAATCTCTACAGATGTCTTTTGCTTGAACTCTTCCTGAACTTCTTTGGGTAATGCTGACCCACCAGAAACGCAAACTTTTAGACTCTCTAAGTCATAACTCTCTATTTTTGATCGAAGAAGAGCTATGTACATTGTTGGAACACCGTAAAAAGAGGTAGCTTTTTCCTCCACCATCAATTTGAGCAAGCTCTTTGGTTCAAATTTTGGGATTATGACAATCATTTCACCCCTAAAAAGTGGGGCTAGGAAACTGCATTGCAAACCAAAACTGTGACACATTGGTAGAGCAGAAACAACACAACCTGTAAATTTTTGTGGTATTTCTTTTGCCCATTCATTAAATTGAAGAGCATTTGCGAGAACATTAGAATGAGTTAGCATTACAGCTTTAGCCGTGCCTGAAGTTCCTCCTGTATATAGAAGAAATGCTAGGTCTGACGCTTTGCTTCTTATTTCTGTTAATTTTTCCTCTTTACTAAGTATACTTGATAATATTACTAAATCACATTCTTTATCTAGTGTAGTTTCCTTCACTGATTCTTCTGGATCACTAATAAGAATCTTAGCTTTGAACTGATATTGACTTACTATTTCCAAAATTTTTTCACACAGTATGTGATTTGTTATCAATACTTTAGATTCAGAATCTCTTAGCTGAAAAGCAATCTCTTTTTGTGATAATCTTGGGTTAATTAGAGTAACTTTAGCCCCTATTTGAAATGACGCAAATATTGAAATTACAAACCCGATTGAATTAGGTAACAAAATAGCTACTGTTTCATTTTTTTCAATTGAATTTGCATCCAAAAAATAAGCTAACTTGTTGGTCTTTTCAATTATTTCTTTAGCTTTATAATTCTTTGATCCCTCTTTGAAAAGAATCTTATTATCGTCAAAACCTTTTGAAATTTCTATGAAATATTCGAATACTGATTTATCTGGATAGTTTATTCTCCAAGGCATTCTTTCTCTCCAGCTTGATTCACTCATACTGAACCACTAATCATTTTTTGGTTGGTACATTAATGAACTTTATTGCGTGTAACTGTTTTTCTATCTAATTTGTTGAAAGAAAACGTTGATAAACGGTCATCTGGACACTCATTTGTTAGAAGGTTAATGTAAATTGTCCCCAGAAGATAGTAAACGCAAAGAGAGTAAAAAATTAGAGAAGGACTCTGGTGAAGAGCTTTCTCAAATTGCAACTAGATATAATATTGAGTTTGATAATGATAAAGAAACTCTTTCTATTAATCTAGCTCTAAGAGGACAAGAAGCTTTAACCAAAGGTCAAATCGAAACAGCAGAAGAAATATGTGACGTTCTCTATAGTCTTGCGAGTAAATGGAAAGATGACTTTACAAAAATGAAAACACTACTTTTGAATGCTCAGATAGCAAATTACAAGGGAGAATCGCAGTTAGAATATCTTGAAAACGCTCTTTCCTTAGCTAGAAAAATCAAAATCATTGATATTGAAATTGGCATCAGGGTTCAATTAGCTTTTGATTATTACAAAAGACGAAACTACAAGAAAGTCCTCAAAGAGATTAAAAAAATCCAAAAATATCCCGAGTTTTTCTCTGAAAATGCAACAATAATTCTTGAGCTTCAATCTAGAACTTATTGGGAAACAGATGAGTACATCAAGGGATTTGACTCAACTCTTAAATGGTTTGACGTTCTAAAAGACTCTCTAAAAGATGTACACTCAATTTTTCTTGTTATTGTTTACCTTCTAACTGTAATGAATTCTTTGGAGCTCCCATATACTAAAGAAAAGCTTGATGAGATTAAGAATAACATTTCAGGCTTTTTAATACAATTAGGTTCAGCTTCCTACCTATTTTCAGAAATACTGGAAAATGTTGATGTTTTGTTTGCCAAATCCCTTATGCTTGTAGAACCCGAAACCTTGTATCAATTTGCAGATATATTATTACAATCTTCCAGATGGAATGATGAGGAAAAGTACTTATTTTTGTGTCAAAAACTGTCAGATGCCTTTTATAATATTAATGACTTTAAGAAAGCTCAAAACATAATGGAAAAAGCATATCAGTTTGCTAAAGAGAAAAAGTATTCCGAAATTGAATCTCTTATAAAATATAAACTGACAGAGATTTCCAGCTTGATATTTTATTTTATGTCTTTCAATCCTCTATTTGATCCATTTAGCGTAAAATCTATTACAATAAACACTGATGATTTCAAAAAACAGTCACATTTACAAGTCATGAGCCCCATTACTAATAATTTTCCTACAACTTCTTATTCACAGTTTCTAAGAATTATCGAAAAAGCTTCATATAGTTATATACATGAAAAATCAATGAAAATCGAAGGATTTACTGTTGAAGAAGAACGGTGTTTTTTCGTTCTTGATTTAGAGATAGAAAATGAAAGAATAATGCTTCTTATGAAAGAAGATTTCAAAGTAGATCCTGCAGAATATCAGTCATTACACTCAACTTTATCTCCCTATTATTCAGTTATTGGTTTATTATCAGATGAAAGAAAAAGTACAATGAATGAAATTGATGAAATAGAAGAAGTTTTACTTAAAGTTCAAAGATCTATCAATTGTCCTGCTTCTAAAGCAATTATTTACCTGCCTGAGAAAAATCCTCAACTAAATCTATTCCGATTTTATCTCCAAGAGGGTGGTTTTAGAGATCTTAAAGTTAAAATCTTAGATTCAGTTTTAAAACTAAAAACTTCATTTGATTTCCTGAAAATTCCTGATATTTTACAAATTTTTCAAGCGGATCCTATAACCATCTTTGATTTATCTCTGAGAGATGCTGATAATCTGAATCCATTATCAAAATTAATTACTCATGCTTACGGCGTTAATGTGTCATCTGAAACACTGCAAGATTTCTTCCAAGCATTAATTGAAGATTTTCTAAAGAGAAGTGATACTAGATTCTGGAAAGATTTTTACTATCAATATGCTTGGTTGCAAACTAAAGGGATATACCTATCTATATCAAATGAGTTCCTTGAAAAGAAAAAAGCTTTAAACGATAAATTGGTTGAAATCGCAAATAAACTAGGTGAGGGAGAGAAAATTTTGGAGAGCCTATATTATCGAACCTTTTTGGGAATTGTTGCTAAAAGTGATAACTTCAAGCAAGATTTCGAGGTTCTTGAAGCTAAATCAAAAGACCATAAAAGCAGAAAATTTGGTGTTATATCTAAAATTATCCAGCTTTTTAAAGATGAAAATTTAGATGAGGAGTACAATCTGGTTGAAACTCTTAATTTGCTCTGTGAATTATGTGAATTCAAAGATTGGGACATTTTATTAGAATTATTTATCTATCTTCTTGGCGAGTTACATGAGATTAAACCTCTATTTGAAATATGTAAAGAGAGAGATGTTAAAGACAGTGGAATATATCTATATCTGCACTTAATTAAACATTTAATCAAAATTGAGAAACATGATTCATCTATTGAACTACTAAGCTGGGTTCTTAATACAATAAACAGTCGGAAAGAGAATTTTCACTTCTCTAAACACATTTGGGATTATCTATTTGTTACAGCAAACATGTACATGTATTCACTTATTAGTGAAGTTCCTGATGAGACCTTAAAGAAATTTAGTGTGGATAAAAATGACGTTATTCGAAGCTTATTAGATAAAAAAGAATGGATTACTGATCCTTTATTCCTTGTTGAAATTCTTAACGATTATATCTTAACATTACTTGATAAATCGAACTTCTCTGAGGCTGAAAAACATTATCGCTGGGTTGAGCAATTAATGTTCTATTACTGGGAAATATTCACGAATGAAAATAGCAAAGACTTACTGAAAAACGTTAATGAAATTAAAAAGAAAATCGAAAGTCAACACTTCATATAATAAGTATGCTTCTAAACAATTAACAACTCACCTAATTTATTTTGTAAGAGTGTAATTAAATCAGCCTTACAGTGACATTCTAGTTTATTTCACTTTATAAACAGTTTTGGTATTTTTGTTCTACAATGCGTCTAATTCTAATTTTGTTAAGGTTATGTCACTGTAATCCATAATAATCTTTATGAATGATGGTACGATTGAAAGTGTGTAAAATAAATATTCCAATGATAGTTCATATCCATACCTGGTGTCAAATTCATGTCTTCTGAACACGATATAGCTATAATCTCTGTGGGGTACAGGGACAGTCCTTTCACAAAAGAAATACTTCAAAGCGACATAATTCCTTATTCTATTGTAGCTAATAACTCAAGTGATTTCCAAATCCATCACGCTGATCCCTCAAAGATACTGTTTTACAGCCTTGAATTCACCAATATAATTGAAATTATTGCCAAGAAAAGCATGGATTCATTAGCAGTTTTTGAAACCTTAGGACAATTTTTTGAATTTTACAATCCCTTACATCTTTCAACACTTAATTACCTAATATCAAAGTATGCTACTAGTATAAAACCTGAAAATAAGGAATACATGAAGGCATGGAAAAACATCACTACAGCCATATTTGACAATGAATTTATTTACCCATTATTTGAAGAGAGTAGAATTTTCCATATTAAAGATGGAGAAGTGGAAATTCCAGTTCGTCAATTCCTAATCTCTTCTGAATTAGAAAAACAAAAAGAAAACTCAAAGAATAATAATAAAGCACTAAATCAAGTTCTTGAAGATATTACAGGTATAATAGATCTTGAAGAAACTAGTAAAATGAAAATAAGCTCTAGTGCTGTAAGAAAAATCACATCAGCATCAGCTGTTATCATAATTCCAACAGATATAGTTTCTTTATTCATTTTGTTCAATTCCAATCACTTTAAAGAAACTTTACAAAAATCTGATGGAGAAATAGCGATTATTTCCCCAATCTGGCCTGGAAATGAAATTAGTCAAATTGAACAAACAATACTTCAAAAAACAAATTTTGAAGCAAATCTTGTTAATGTTGCAAAATTGGTTAAAGACTGTGTGGATGCAGTAATAATTGATACAAAAGACAGTGATTTAGTTCCTTCTCTTAGAGAAGAAGGGGTTACTGTTTTAGTGGAAGATTTATCTCCAGAAAACCAATCAACACAAGAATTTCTGGATACAGTTCTGAAAAGTATTGAAATTTCATTAGATACAATCACTGTTGAACCTCAAGGTTTGATTGAAGGTTTAGGAGAAAAACTTGTCAGTTTATTTAGAGTTCGAGAAACTAAACAAGAAAAAGAAGAAGTTAAGACTCTTGAAATCTCAGTTAAAGAGGAAGATCTAGAACTTATAGAATCAATATTTGAGGAAGGGATTTCAGCAGATGAACCAAAGAAAATGGAAACTGAAACTGAGATATTTGAAGATTTGTCTGAATCTGATACTCTTACAGATGAGTTTGAAATGGAAGTAATTGAAACTGAAGAAACTATTCAATCAATACCTACTCCACCTCCAAAAGATGCGAGTATGGATAGTGAATTTTACCAATCAAAAGCTGAAGGTCAGTTTGTACTACCAGGTATTGAACAAATTACACAATTTGAATTGGAAGAATTAGATTCTTTAGATGTCGATGAACATATCATAACTTCTTTTATTGAAAGAGCAATGATAAGCAATGCAACAGGAGTGGAGGTTGTTTTTTCTAATTTATTGTCTTTACAAAATAATCCTCTATTAATAGATAAAATCTTTCAAACGATACTCAAGCGATTGATAAAAGTTAGAGAGCTAAATCCAGAAGAGAAAATTGCTGATATGATCACCTATTTATCAGCTCACAAGCCTGATTATTATCACGAAAAGCTGAACACTTTGCTTGAAGATACTCTTAACTCTGAAGAAGAAAAAGGATTTTATCAGAATCTAAAAACAACTTCTTTGGTTGTTAGAAGTTCTTTACTTATTGCAGGGGAGGTAATTGAGAAATTCTTGCATAGGAATATTGTTACTTCAGATGCTTATGTTGAAGATAGACTGAAACGCATGGTTAATGCTTTTGGAGTTGCAAGTATTGATTTATTACAATTATTATGCAGAATTCTTGTGAATATATACAAACAAGAATTGGATAAGGAAGAAGCAGATGAAACTATAACTCGAAGAATTATTTCATTTTTAACTATGTTTGATGGACTTAGTGTAGCTATATCTTTGGTAACCTTAGGGTCAGAAGTAGCATTAGAATCTATTACAAATGCTATTAAGGAGATGGCTTTGAATAACTCTTTTAAGAAGATAATTACAGATGTTATAACTGTCTTCAATGAAGGTTCTTATGAAGATTTGGTGAAAGCTTTTCAAGGACGTATGTTGTCTGAAAACGTTGAGTTTGAGATGATGAAAAAGAAATACATCTCCAGTCTCTCAAAAGTAGGTTCCATTCCATTAGAACTATTCGCGGAAAGAATTGGTTTATCAGTTGATAAAGCTGAAAAAATGATTTATGATATGATTTTGCGAGAAGAAATTCCAGCGAGAATTGAATTAGTTAGTGGAAGACTCTATATAGTTCAAGATATTGAAGAAACTGAAGTTATAACAGACGAGACTACTGAAGAGACAACTGAAGAGATAATAGAAGAGATCAAGGAAATTCAAGAAAAAATTGATGAGAAAGTAGAACAACTTGGTCCGGATGAAATTACAAAAACACCTGAAGAACAGCCTGAGCAAATACAAACTGAAGAGATTTTAGAGAAAGAATTTGCTTGTACTCAATGTCAGAAATCTTTCAAGACAGAAAGAGGTTTAAAAATTCATATAAGCAGGGTTCATAAAGAATAATTTTGCTAATGAAATAACCTTCTACTCAACTAAAAGTTTCATTTTTAGGATAGATTTTTTTATTCGACCAAAGATGTTTATCTATGAGAAAATTCCAGATTGCTGTAATAGGTTCAGGGAATATCTTAGAAGATTCAGAAGAGTATTTGTTAGCAAAAAAATTGGGAAAACGATTAGTTGACAATGATTTCACAATTTTATGTGGAGGATTGAAAGGAGTAATGAAAGCTGTATGTGAGGGAGCTAAGGAATCTAAGAAGTATTCTTATGGGCAGACAATAGGTATTCTTCCATCATTAGAAAAATCCTCTGCTAATCCTTTTGTAGATATAAAAATCTTAACTGGTATGTCCAACGCTAGAAATCAAATAATCATTGCTTCCGCTGATGCAGTTATTGCAGTTCATGGAGGGGCAGGAACTTTATCTGAAATTTCATATGCCTGGCAAATGAATAAAACAATAATTGCACTCAAGAAATCGGGAGGATGGGCAGAAAAACTAGCCAACTCAAAAATAGATGGAAGTAGAGACGATAAAATTATTTCAGCTTCATCTGTATCTGATGTTTTGAAGCACTTAGAAAAGATTCTAATTTGACAATGATATCAATAGACTTTAAAGACTAAGGATGAGTTTATATTTTATGCTAGTTTGCTTGTTCAGATTAGAGGATGTTGGTCCAAACTTAGTTGAAATGGTATTAGACAGAAATGTTGAATTTGATCAGAATACTATAGATAAATTCACCTTCTCAGGATCAGTTACTTATTCTCTAGTTTTTCAAGGAATGGTTACTCTTGAGGATATGTCTACAGAGCTTTATGGTCCTTTTCCTTTTGCTTTTTCTTCAGGTTTTGTTCAATATACCTTCTCATTTGTTGCTGAAGATAAGACTATGAAAGATAAAAGGATGAAAAATAAAACCCTAGGTTTAATTATTATGCTTGTACCAGAGATGGTTTCAAAGATAGATACCTTTAGAGAAGAATTAGCTAAGGTTCTTTTATATAAGTTTAATAAAGTTTCCAAAATAAATCAAGTTAACACAGTTTTCCTAAAAGATATCATTAGCTCCTATAATAAGATTTTACAAGACCTCCTAAGCTTTAAGCAAGCAGATTTATTATCTGAACAGATAATAGATTTTCTACAAGTAAAAGATAAACCTAGAAAGAAAAAAACTATTACTGATATTGGTGTTATCTACCCTAAAGAATATATTAGTTTTATCAAGAAATACTATGCTTCCTTATTAGGTTCTTTACCTTATACCGAAACCAACTATTCAGAAGATAAAGCAGTGATCAAAACTCAAACACATGAGTTTAGTTTTGTAATGGATTCGAAAGTTGAGGATAATTATTTGAATAAACAAAGTGCATTAATTCTCTTAGCAAATGTTAAAGGAAAGAAATTCTCAACTCTTTATCAAGTGTTAAAAAAACTCAAGTCTAAACCTAAGATAGCTTTAGTCGTTTCCCTTCCAGACAATATTGAGAAAGCAAGTGGTGAGTATGCTAAATTCTTTACAGGTCTTCAAAGATACATTGGTGATTTACCCTTCTTTTCTGCAAGTTTTAGTACAAATTATGAGTTTAAAACAAAAATGCTAGAAGCTCTTTTTTGGACACTTTCACCAGATTAATTTATGCTAAATTTACATTATTTTAATTGACTTCTGTTTAATAATTTCTTCTTGTATATCAGCACCAATTCCAAATCCTTTAGGAACAGATATTGTTCCATCATCATTCAATTCGAAGATTGGATCTATAATATAATCGGTATAATATCTAGCACTTTCACTAATGTCGTTTGGTAATGAAAAAGTACTCAGACTTGCAACTGCAACGTTCTTAGCCCTTCCTATTCCTGTCTCTAACATCCCCCCACACCATAAAGGAACTTTAACTAATTCTGATAATTCGTGAATAAGTAGAGTTTCAGTTATTCCTCCTACTCTCGCAGGTTTTACATTAATGATTTTGCAAGCATCTATTTCAACAGCAACTCTTGCATCGTCAACACTTTTTATCGATTCATCCAAGCATAATGGAGTAGCTAATTCCTTCTGAAGTGAAGCATGATCGATAATATCATAATACTGTAATGGTTGCTCGATCATCATTAGGTTGTATCTATCTAAGTTAACGAAAATGTCCTTATCTTTTAGCCTATAGGCACTGTTAGCATCTACCATTAAAGGTAAGTCTGGATACTGATCTCGTATTCGTTTAATTATTTCAACATCCCAGCCTGGTTCAATTTTAATCTTAATTCTTTGATAATTTTTTTCTAGAGCTGCCTTTATCTTATCTAGAAGAATATCAGGATTTTGTTGAATTCCTAATGAAATTCCTGAAGGTATCTTTTCTTTTGTCCCTCCAATTAATTTTTGTAAAGATTTCTTATTTAGTCTCCCATAAAGATCCCAAATAGCATCTTCAACACATGCTTTTGCCATTTGATTGCCTTTTATACTTTTACAGATATCCTTGAACTCTTTAGGATGAAGTAGTTCCTTTTCTTTAATCCAAGGTATAATGAATTCTGAAATTATGTGGGTACAAGAACTAATGGTTTCTCCAGAGTACCAAGGACCGTTCTCAGATACACACTCTCCCCAACCTTTCTCTCCTTCTGACTCTATACAGACAAGTAGCATTTCACGCTCTTTTGTTTCTCCAAAACTTGTTCTGAATGGGTGTCGTAAGTTCATTTTAATTAGGTAAAGACCAGCTTTTTCTATTTTCATACTAATAACCTAGCTATGGAATTCATTTATAGTTTCTCTATAAAATATTATCTCTTCACTTTTTAAGAATATGAAAACATCTCATTGATTTATTTTCTTTCATTATTACAAAATCAATTATTTTATAGCCTTTACTGAAATAATTGTTAAAACTGTCTCTAGTTTTGTTTCTCCATTCTATTGCAAGACTTTTATTTTTAGCTAAATATTCAATAATGTTACTTGGGATTTCGATAGTTAATAGAGAATTTGGGTTTGATAAATTCATTTCAGCAATTTCTAAAAATATTCCTTTTCTTCTTGTTTTTAAAACTGAATGATTCTCATTTGAAACAATTTCGGTGAAATCTCGTTGTTTGTGAGCAAGATAATCTTTTACATGATCAGAATCAAGATACCAATTACAATATAATCGATCTGTCTCCATTCCTACATTGAGCGCATCTTTCATCTCCCCCCAATAATTTACATTATACATTGCACAAGTAGCTCCAAGCTTATGTAAATTTAAATAACAATTTTTTGATTGTAATGGATCAAAAGTCCAATTGATAAGCTTATATCCACTTTTCAATGCCCAATTTCTTTGCTCTAATTTGAGCTGAAGTCCAATCCCTTGATTTTGATATTTCTCTCTAACAGCGTTGTGATGGGAATAAATAAAAATGCCATAAGGTTCCTTATTTCCTATCCACCCCCATGCATAACCAATAAGTTCTTCTTTTAGGTATGCCCCAATGACTACACCTCCGCTTTTCAGAGTTGCGTAAATTAGTCTCTTTGGGACTAGCTCAGTGTCTGGCATTTTCCAAGCATCGCGTTGAATATCTTCTAAATCAGGATATTCGGCAAAATTTAATAATTCCCTATATTGGATGACTTCTTTCATTTCTTACTACCTATTTCTTTTCAAAGGACAATGATTGAACCGTTGGATTAGAAAGAGATTCGAATAAGATTATTGCAAAAGCATTGCCTAGATTACTTGGAGTTAATCTTTCTCCTTTAGTTGATCTACGTATTTTGAATTTTAATTGTTGAATGATTGTTTCCTTATTTTCTTCAATATATACATGGGGATCAGATACGAATTTCGCATACTGACGAATGTCTATAATTGGTAAAGCCATTTGAGGATATTCTTCAAAAATACTGAACCATGTTTCAAGTAAATATTGCATATATCTCTGTTGATTTGCTATATCTTGAACCCCAAATTCTTCAATTGCTAATCTCTTCAGAACTCTCTCGATGTTTTTCTCGAGATTTTGACGCTTTGTTTCAGTTAATTCTCTCTGAAGTTTTAAAGTTTCAAATAATGTTTGTTCAATAGCTGCTAGTATCTGTTCAATTCTTCCTTGGTCAATTTTTATTTGATCAAGTTTTTGATACTCTTTTTTTACAATTACATATTTCTCTTCAAGTTCTCTCTTTCTATTTATTATCAGTTTTTCAAAAGTTTCTTTCAAATCTTGATAGTAAGGTTGAATCAGATTCAAATGAATTAAATCAAAGAGAACTTTTTCTTCATCACCTATAGGATAGCTTGTAATAATCTTTTGATAGATTTTTCCTGTGGATTTGGGTATTTTCTCAAAATCCTCTTCTTGAATTATTTTCTCTATAGCATGAGCAAACATTGACGTGATATAACGCAGATCAATTGAAAATTCCCCGACTTCAAAATATAGATATGCTTCAGTAAGAGCATCAACAAAGTTACGTAAAACCAGAATAGATTGAACTATATTATCTTCAATATTCAAACTACTCAATTCAATAAAATGATGAATTATGTGTTTAGAGGAATTCATAACAGCTTTAATACAATTCACAAAGGAAGCTAATAGACCCACAAATTCATCATCAGTGCAACTCATTTTCTTATCAGTTGCTTCAAGTAGAGCTGAAATATCTTCAGCATAAACCAGAGGTTCATATTTCTTGATTAAATCATCAGTGATTATAATTCCATAAATAGCTAGAGCCATATCTTTTTTCTGTGGAGATAAGAAACCAATTTCGGTTTTTAGTTCTTTCCTAAGTTCATTTAGAAATGTAGGTTGTGTTAAGATGAAATGACGCATTTTTGATTCCAAATTTGAATAAAGAGTACTGAAATCATTTACTATCTCAACAACATCTTTAGAAATATATTTTAGCTCCTCTGTATTGAAAATGTCTCCACTCAATTAAACCACTCCTCCAAAAATAGAAAAAATGCTCTCGAGATTTTCGATATTTTTCAATTCTCGAACTTTAACAAAAGGAGTTACTTTCCATCCCCTTAATTCTGTTTTTTGGATTACCTTATTTGGGTCAAAATCCCCTGAAATACCATTCTTTACATCTCTCTGAATAATTGGAAGTGATACTGCTGATATAAGATTTGAGGATTTATATCGAGTGTCAGTTATGCATGCAAATATAGTTATTTCATTTTCTGATTTGCATTCAAATTCAAAAAAAACTCTAACTTCATCATTAGTATCTTTTATCTTAAAATGTGCAATTGAGGGAATTGATATTTTTTTATTGAGTTTAAGCTCAGGAAGTTGATTTAAAAGTAGGATAATTCTTCTTGGTACAAATGAGTTTTGGATAAATTCAAAAATTCTTTTAGGTGAAATCTCCTCTTTTGATATTACAATCTGATCAAGTTTTTCTGGATAAACAAAAGAAACATTTTCTATTTTGAGCAATGGTGGTGCTAGTACTATCTCTCCACCACATTCACATCTTATGAGCATTTCTTCTCTATTATCAGAATATATACTGCCACATTTTCCGTTACATTGTTCTAAATCTTTCTGAATAAATGTGTTCATAAACAAAGCAGAAGTTATAACTGGCGTTATGCTAGATTGTTCTATCCCTCCTCTAAGACTTGCTTCTTGACATATCTGCCAATGATAGAACCTTCCTAACATTTCAAGGTTTTTTTCTATTTCATCTAAAGAATTATTTTGAGTTAAAACCCCATCCTCAATTTGATGTTCAATTCTCTTTACAACTCCCTGTAAAGCATCCAGAATTCTATTGGTTTCAATTGATGCATTTGTCAAATTAATGTCATTGAAGTATGAGAAAAACAAATTGAAGTAGAAGATATCTTCTTTGTCTTTTAGCAATGCTATTCCCGATCCTTGACCTTTTAAATTTTCAATGGGTAAAGAATTGAGTTTTAAACCTTCAAGAATGAAATTTTTTTCATAAAAACAATCAGAAAATTTAACGTCTTTGAAAAGCTCAGATAATTGTTTTTTGATATTTACAGAAGAAGTAGCCTCATTTGTTTCCAATGCATCAAAAAAGTGAATTGGTAATTCCAACTCCTTTTCCAAGAGTTCACAAACAAGAATATTGTAAATATCTCTCATATCTTCCATGCAGAATTCTCCTTATTTTCTCCAATTGCTAGATTTTTTCTTGTTTTTTCTTACTTAATTATAATATAGCCAATATATAGTTGAAGAGTTTTTCAACTTTTACATATTTTTCGTAAATTATTATGAAAATTACGAAAAACTAATCTTCAGTGATTGAACCTCTTTCAATTGCAATTGTAGCAATTTTCTTGAAAGCTGTGAAAAGATTAACTTTAGCCTTAGCAGAAACCTCAAAATAGACTGTATTGGTGTTTTCAGCATATTGAGTTGCTTCTTCCTTTGTAACCTCTCTAGATTCCTCCAAATCCAGTTTATTGCCTATAATAACGACTGGGATTTCACCTACAGTTTTCTTTAATAAATCATGCCAAAAGTCTAGTTTGTCAAAACTTTCTTTTTTAGTTATATCAAATACTAAAGCAGCAACGACAGAACCCTTGAAATAGGTAGGCAAGATAGGAAGAAACTTTTCTTGTGAACCTGAATCACCAATAATTATCCTTATTTCTCGACCATCAATAGTGGTGTTCCAAATAAGGAAATTGGATCCTAAAGTAGGTTGATGAGAAACTGGAAAAGAATCTTGAGCTTGTCTTAAAGCAATGGATGTTTTTCCTACTCCTGGTTCTCCACAAAGTGAAACTTTAAAGCTTGATTCAGTCATTACTTCTGAACATCTCTTTTTCTTACTTTAAAGCATTATTATAATCCTAAAGGAGAAAAAGAAAACCATTTATACAGATATTAAAATCACTAGTTGATTGAGTATGTCTGAAAGAGAACAATGCGGAGATTATGAAATTTACCTTGACAACGAGGACTGGTGGGTAATCAAGAATTTAATTTCTGGTACTATTTTAGGTAAATTTTCGAAGAAAGAAGATGCTCTGGATAAAATCGCTGCCTTCCTTCAGAGTGATGATGAAAGAACCGAATCCGAATCAGTTTGTTGAGAAAGATGCATTTAAATGATTCATGCTTTCGAATAATTCACAAAAATAACAGATGTCTCTTGTTAGATTGTTCATCTCAGATTTTCTGGATTTTGGAACCAAACTCAATTCCAAAGGAGCTCTTTAATCAACAACTGAATTTACAAGTTTTAGAGAAGAAAATTTTTAGAACTGATAATTCTTATTTGCAGAAATTAAAGGAAAATATTGAACTCTTAAGAAAATTGAATTTCTTTGTTCCGTTGAAGAGAGGTATCCAAGAAAATAACTCCTATCAAAGTTCAGATATAACTCAGATTTATGTGAATCCATCTTTGGACTGCAATTTGAACTGCTGGTTCTGTTACGCAAAAGATTCGAGAAAGAAGAACAAATCAAAATTAGATTTTGAAGAAATAAGCAAAATAATTCTAACTATTTTAGATTATAAGAAAGGAAATAATTTTTCAGATTCTATAGGCTTTTCCATTGGTTTTACTGAAGAGTTAACCCTCAAATTTCAACTTTTTAAGCGAATTAAAAGTTTTATAGAAAAAATAAAGAACCAATATGAATTCTCAATATTCCTTTTTTTACCTTCAACAAATTTAATGCAAGTTACAGAGGAGTACGTAGATTTTATCAATGATTACAAGCATCTAACTGTCTCTATTGATTTAGAAAACAAGAATCAAGTTAACAATGTAGTTCAAAACATTGAGAAATTTAATTTAGATATTGAAAAACACTTGATCATACCTATTCATTCAAAAATCGAAAATTTCTATTACATATACTCTAGGTTTTCAAATTATTTTGATTACATCTCTCTGAGACCTGTAAGAGTTAAAATAGATTCAGAATATCCCTGGACGTTAGAAACACTAAGCAATATTAAGATGGAAATTTCTAAACTATTTAAGAAACTGCTCTCATTGGATGATGAAAATCTTCTTTCATTTTTTGAAAAAATAGGACCAACTGATTATTTTGTGCGATATTTCCATCGGATTATTGAAAGGCAGAAGCTGGATGAAAGATGCATTGCTGGGAAAACTGCATATGCAGTAAATTCGGTTTTGGAAATATCTCCATGTTCAAGTTTGTCTGATTATGAAGGTTTATCTGTTGAAATCTCTGACTTCAATATTCAAGATGCAGTTGAAAAATTGAGAAAAAAAATACCCAACTACAAAGAAACAGAGTGCTCAACTTGTTATATTCAAAGTTGTTGTGGAGGTCCCTGTATGGATTGGGTTGTTAAATTAGATGATCAAAATCTACTTCATCCAAATAAAATAGAATGTGACTTTAACAAGCATATTGTAGACGAAACGCTATTTTTCATCTCTGATTTGATTGAGAATAGGAAAAAATTATTTGATTTAATTATCAAAGAAAGAAAGTTGAGGAATAGATTGAACTATCCCTTGGATTTTAATCAGTTTTCGAAGTTTTTTAGTTGAATTAAGGTAGCCAGCCAATTAAGGTTGGAAAGTCTGAAGGACTAAATAGAGTAACTTGGAAAGCATAAAGAATTACTAGAAGTAACCAACTTAGAGTAAACCAAATTATCATTGTACCAAATGTTGCATAAATCGCTCTTCTTTCAGATATTCCTCCGCCTAATACCCATATTATCCAGCAAATAAGAAATATAATTATTCCAAAAGTAATAGCTCCTGCACTTCCAATAAAGTTGAAATTCACACCGAATACCCATGCAAGAGCAGCGACTACAGCCATTATTAAATTCAACCAACTCCATTTCTTTACTTCTCTTCTAAACATAATTGAACACATTATTGCTGCAGCTATGTAAAAGAGAACTGAGTTAATTATTATCACAATTATTGTGTGAACACTAGGACTTAATGCCATATCAACTGTAAAAACAGTTGAATAAATAAGTTTTATTCAGAAAAGCGTAAACTTAACTATTTAGAATCCTATGTATAATAACAAATGTTCGTTCCACCAAGAAGACATCATCATCAACAAACTTGCACAATTTGCAATCAACAAGAGATAATCTCTTCTTCTCTAGGTGTCTGTAAATCATGTCTTACTAAATATGAAGCTGAATCTCAGGATTTGATTGAACAAGCACATTTGCATGCAAGGGAAAAATTTTCTCTTCCACTTTATCCTCCAAAGGGCGATTCCTTCTCTTGTGATTTGTGTAATCATAAATGCAGTTTTTCTGATAATGACCTCAGTTATTGTGGTTTAAGATATAGTAAGGACGGTAAATATGTTTCATTATCCACAAAGAATTTAGCTACTTTGGATTATTATTTTGATCCTTTACCTTGCAATTGTTGTGCTGCATGGTTTTGTCCGGCTGGAACAGGAAATGGATACCCTGAGTATGCATATAAGAGTGGAAAGGAATTAGGGCATTATAATCTGTCAATTTTTTTCTATGGATGCTCTTTTGATTGTCTATTCTGTCAAAATAAAAACCATAAGAACGTGAAAATAGGTTCAAGAGTATCATCTGAAGTATTAGTTTCAGCTTTCAAAAATAATACTAAAGTTTCATGTATATGTTTCTTTGGAGGCTCACCAGAACCACAATTCATCTTTGCTTTAGACTTATCAAGGAGGATTATTGAGATAGCTAAATCAGAAAAAAGAATAGCTAGAATTTGTTGGGAATGGAACGGTTTTGGAAATCAGAAATATATTAAACAAGCTGCTCAATTATCTTTGCAATCAGGAGGGAATATTAAATTTGATCTAAAAGCATGGACACCTCAAGTTCATAAAGCTTTAACTGGAGTAGACAACAAAAAAATTTTAGAGAACTTTGAGTTTGTAGCAAAAAACTTCTTTGAAGAAAGGCCTAATTTACCTGTTCTAAATGCAACAACACTATTAGTTCCTGGATATATTGACGAGTATGAAGTAGATAAAATTGCATCTTTCGTCTCAGAACTTAATCCTGACATACCTTATTCTTTATTAGGTTTTTATCCCCATTTTGAATTCTCAGATTTACCTTTGACCACTTTATATCATGCAGAGAGATGCTATGAGGTGGCTTCAAGACATTTAACTAATGTGAATATTGGTAATAAACATCTTTTGACTTAGTTTAAAATTTTTAAAAAATGACTTCCACATTCATTTATGCAATCACTATTTCCTATTCCAGGAATTGGTGAGAATTCATCAATTTTGCTCAATAATTTGTATAGATTGCACTCATTTTTCTGATTAATGGATATTGCTATTCCAATTGTTTCACTTGCTCTGTGCATGGTAACTTGATCTATGTGCCAATGCTTCTTTTTTTGTTTTCGAACATGTCTGTGTAAGCATGATGCTAGCCCTCCAGCTCCAAAAGCACTTCCAACATAGATATAAATTCCTTTTGAAAGTTCGATTGTTTGTCCTCTTCTGTCAATTGTTATATCTTCAGAGATGTGAAGGAGTAATAGGTATGTACCATGTAACCCTTGCGTAAATTCTATTAAAGGACCCGTAAGAATAATTATCCCTCTTCTAATTCTAATGCTTTCTCCCAATAGTCTAGTGCTTTTTCTTCTTCTCCAAGATCTTCTGAAATGTCTCCAAGCATTCTATATAATCTGGCTTCTGTTTCGTTATATCGCAAAGCATCTTCTAGATAAGCTAGCGATTTATCATAATCTTTCGAAGCCCAAGAAAGAGAAGCGAGTGACATAGATGACTCCAAGAAGGATGGATCTCTGCTTAAACATTCTTCATAATATCTTATAGCTTCTTCAATATTAGCTAAGGAAGCATAGATATTTGCTAAATTAAAGAATCCTAACACATTATCAGGATCTAATTCAATAACTTTAGAGAAGGAATCGACAGCTTGTATAAAATCTTGTTTTGCTTCTAGAGTCTTCCCTAGTTGAAACCAGGCTTGTAAATTCTCTTCATTGATTTTAGTTACTGATCGAAAATAGTCTTCAGCTCGATCATAATTGTCTAGATCTAAATAAGTATCTCCAATTTGCATGAGAACTTTTTCATTTTTTGGGTCGAGTTGTTCAGCTTTCATTAGATTGTTCCAGCTCTCAATGTCATTGCCCATCTTTTTGTAAATAGTTGACAAAATACTATAGACAACTATATTTTCTTCATATTCAAGGAAATTTGTAAATGCCTTTGTTGCATCAAAATATTCCCCAATTTCATAATATAAATCTCCAATTTTGTTCCATAGAAGGTATCGTTTAGAATCTAATTCACATACTTTCTTCCATGAAATGAGAGCTTGATCCCAGTTCTTCAAACTATAATAAGCATTTCCTAGAAGTTCTAATGTTTCTAGATTTTCAGGATTGATTTCAATTGATCGATTAAGATAATTGATAGCAAGTTGTGAATTATCGGTTAGGTGATAGATCTTTGCTATGAAATTTAGAAATGAAACTTCATTTTCATAAGAAGAAACTTGTTTCTCCAAGAGCTCGATAGCTTCCGCAATCTTATCTTTTTCAATCAATCTTTCAACTTCATCAAAGATAACGGTTAAATCATTTTCCTCGAACATCAATATTTAAACAGAAATCTTCCCTTAAGAATATTGCGAAATAATGTTTTCTTTAGAACAGAAGTACAGAAAATTTTAAGTTCAACATTGGATTAAGTATTATAGATGTTTCAGGTTATTGCTAAAAGGGATGATGAAATAGGATATCAAATTTCAATTTCAGATTTACCTACTGAATTATCAAAGGATTCTATCGTTTTCATGCCTGAATTGTCTACAAAACAACAACAACACACAAAATATGTTTCTAAATATACTCACACAACGGGTAATGTAATTGTGAAACTTGTTAGAAGTGATGGTTTTGATCCCTTCGGAAGACCAAAGTCATTATCTCACAGTTTTGTTATTCCTTCTGAAGAATATAACACCAATTCTTTACTTTATTACACTTCTCCTCTTTATCTCACACAGTTGTTCGATGATATTAATCAGGAGGATAAAATTATCTCTCCAGACGCATTCAAAAATACGGAAAATAAAATTCTAGAAAAAATAGATTTAACTCTGCTGAGAGAAATAATTGTAGCAGTTATGATCGAGCCAAGAGTTACTCTTCTGCCTGATTTAGATGCAATAGGTGTTCTTGAGCTCTCAAGTTTAATGGACAAAGTTATTCCTTTTGAAGCTTCTTATGACTTTTCACTAATAACTTATTCAGACAAAAGCTGCAATAAATTCCTTGTTCATAATGTGCTATATTTCTTTGGTAAGGATCAAAAGATAAAGGAAGGAATCAGCTTAAGAAATGTGAGTTCTAAAGTTAGGAAAATAGCTAAAGAAGAATCTAATTATCTTGACCATTTCATTGAGATGATTATCAATGAAGAGTATGAACAAATCTTGGAAGAACATGCAAAATGGGTAATTGGAAAGTACTATAATGACCATAAAGATTTACAGAAGCTGTTTACTAAAAGATATCAATTAGATATCCCCTTCTCAAGACGAAACAAGTTTCATGCTCGGCTTGTTAAATCTCTAGCTTCATTCTATAATTAAGATTTTTACTAATCTAGATTGTCCCTCTCGAAAACCCTTACAGAATCTGCTTGAAAAAGATTTTTTAGAGAAAGGTAAAACTTTAGTTTTTACTAGTCTTCCAGAAAATTGATACAAGAATGGGTTGATTGTGTTCTTTTCTTAGAAAAATGAAAAAAAATCTTTGCAGGAAAGGCAAAGGATTTAGGTTCTGTCTCTGAAACAGATACCTTTCTTGGTTCTATTTAGGTGAGTATTTTGTTCGTACTTCTTCGAAAACTTCTTTACACTTTTCCTCAGTTAAATTAGAAATTGAATATTCCATGTTTTGACTTATTCTGGTAATTAGTTCCAATAATTTTGTTTTAAGCTCTTCAACAGACATGCTAGAGTAAAGATATTTGAAACCTCCTCTCTCCAGATTTATCTTTGTTTTCCTAACAACACCGATACCCATCAATCTCTGTATAGATCTTGAGATTGTAGCCCTGTCTTTTGGGATGATTTCAGCAATTCCCTTTATATCAACAGGTTGGATATTCTTTATGCACATCATAATCTCTAATTCATTTTCAGATAACGCATAAGCTGCTTTGATAATTTCAAAGCATGTAATTTCTTGAGATTCAAAAGAAGAAAGAGGGAAGGTCATTCTGATCAACTCAGAAAGTGTATGTTACATCGGCTTCCAAAGATTCTGAAACTAAGTACATTCCACCTACAATATCATCGACTTCATCAATCAAATCTTCGCGAGTAAGATTGTACATATCCAAAACTGGACTGCAGACGTAGATTTTAACTCCAGCTTCTTTTGCTTCTTGAATGGTTTCAAGTAGAGTATTCTCTTTACCAATTGCTTTTAGCTTATCAGGCACTCCTTTCTTCAGAAGTAAACCAGCTGACATTGTATAGATCATCTTAGCTTCTGCTTCAAGTAAAGCTGCTAAGGTTGCTAAATGAAGAGGGGGTTCCAATCTGTCTTTAAACTCTTCTCCATGAGTTACTACAAAAATAACTTTTTGAGTTGACAAGATTATCACCTAAATATACAAAGTAATGTCGGCATCAGAAGCGAATTCTAACATAGCTGCAGCGCCACCAACTTCACATTCATCAATGAGATGTTTTCGCTTGATTTTCATGACATCCATTGTCATTTGACATGCAATTAGTTTGACACCTGCTTCAATGGATAAATCCATGAGCTCTTGAAGTTTAGCAACATTTGCACCTTTCATCCAGCTTTTCATCATTGCTGTAGCCACATCAGTCATACCTGGTAACATACCAACTATTTGTGGTATTGGCATTGGCATTGCTGTTTCTCCAACTGGAGTTACTTTCAATTTATTCAATTTATTCTTCTTTAACATATTTAAACCAAAGAAAGTAAAGAAGATACCTACTTCATAATCCATTGCAGCTGCAGTTGAAGCCAATATAAGTGGAGGATAAGCTCCAGGAATATCAGCTTTTGAAGCTATAATAGCTAGTTTTTTCTTTTTTTCAGACATATTTTATTCCTCTTTAATTTGTTTTTTTAATTATATAGCGATAAACCCCGTTTTCAGTAGATTGATCTGCTAATTCGTGTCCAGTAGAATTGCTCCAAGCTTTGAAGTCTGCAACTGATCCAGGATCTGTAGATAGGACTTCTAAAAACTCTCCAATATCAATTTCTGCTATTGCTTTTTTTGTTTTCAGAATAGGCAGAGGACAACTAAGATTCTTTGCATCTAGTGTTTTTGCGATTTTTATATCAGACATTTTTTTTCACCTTACAAATAGCCTTTTATTAAAGCTTTAAAATATACAATTTTGAATGACCTTTTGAATAATCCATACAGAAATAAGTTATGTAAGCCAATTTTTCTTGGTGGATACTTATAGCTGAATACCAACAATAATGATCGACGGAAAGATGTTACAATAAAACAAACAGTAAAACCATTGTATTTCTTGGTTGGTTCCTTACCTTTCATTTCAAGTATCAGATTTTTTATTAATGCTGCTGATGCAAAATGAGCAGCAGCTCCTGATTTGGAAATTGGTAGATTTGTGCAATCACCAATAGCATACATATTGTCATGATCGTTTACTTTGAGTGTAAATTTATCTGCAGAAACAAAACCTTCTCTATCTCCTAAGCCAGATTCAATAATGACTTTTTGACCTTTATGCGGTGGAATAAGTACCAACAGATCATAACCAATCTCTTCTCCTTCAAGTGAAATAATTTTGCGATTGTTTTTATCAACAGTCTCATAGTTAAAAAATTCACAAAATTCGATTCCTCTTTCATCAAAGTTCTTTTGAACTTTTTCAGATACTCGGGGTTCAGGATATGGACGCATAAGTGGATACAAATATTTTATCGTTGTTTTATCTCGTAAATTCCTTTGTCTTAGAAATTTATCTAGTACGAAGGTAAATTCTGCGGGGGCTGGTGGGCATTTGTATGGTACTGTAGTTGGAGATATTACAATTGTACCTCCTTTGAAGTTCTTTAGAGATTCTTGGAGCTTTTTTGCTGCATCTAACAGATAGAAATGATGAATATTATCCTCATCATACGCATTAACGCTGTCTTCATCCATTTTAGCTCCTGTAGCTAAAACAATATAATCATAATGAAGTGTATCTCCATTTGCTAATGCGATAATTCTCTTCTCTGAATCAATCTTTAATGCTGTTGTACGTAACCAGTTTACTTTGCCACTTAGAACTTTGTTCATGGGTTTAATGAATTTTGACTGTGGAGTGTTTTTAAATCCCCAAAAAACGAATTCGGGTTCATAGATATTGATTTCTTTGGATTCAATCAAAATAACTTTGGCATCCTTTCTGCGTAGCTTCCTTGCTAATTTGTTAGCAACAGAAATTCCTGAGAAACCTCCTCCTACAACTACGATATTTTTCATTGATTATTCCTCTAGTGTAGTTTCTTAACGATATATTTATCGTGATCTTCTAAGTTGATAATTTCAACTAATTCGTGATTTGCTTTCTTAATCCATGCTGGAACATCAGTACGGGTTCCCTCATCAGAACTAAGCAGAGCTAAATGCTCGTCTACTTCAGCTTGACGAACCATTTTAATTAACTCAACTAGAGGTCCAGGACAGTAACTCCCCCGGGCATCTATTTCTATAGCAATTTCGTATTCGGTCATACATTCACCGTTGTTTTCGATTATGACACGTCAATGCACATCCGTTTTTAAGCATTTGCTTTTGTATACAATGTTGTTTTGTTATATTTCTCATTACTGATATTCGGATCTCATTTGTGAATAGAGAAACTAATAAAATCTAAAATTCATCTCAGAATAATGAACAAGAGAGTTGAAGCTTTTTCATTTTTCATTATAGTTTTGATTCTGAACTCACAAAGTCAGTTCTTTCGCGAGTAGCTTTAGGAATTGTGCTCATTATTCCATTTGTGATTGTAATTATACAGAAAAAAAATCTAGCTCATAGAGCTAGAATCAAGAGTTGCTTCTTCTCGGGGTGATTTTTCTAAATTGAAATCAAGTCTAACCCTGTTTTCTTCCTAACCACTTTGGTTTTTTTATCTTCCCTAACCATTCCGGTTTTTTTATCTTTCCTGACCATTTTGGTTTTTTTATCTTCCCCTTATACATTAATGTCCCTATAACTCCAGCAGCAACAGCAGCTCCACCGAGAGTAGTACTAAGAACGATGATCAAAGTTAAATTTGGTCCTACGCCAGCGGTTTTTATGATGTTAACTTCTTCAGATGCAAGATTTTCAGCGCTATCATTGGCATAAAAAGTAATAGTAATATTTCCTTTGGCTAAAGCTGACCATACTGTTTGATTGATTGTACCACTAAAAGAGGTAATATAATAGGGAATACCGTCATTGAGTGTATACCATACCGAATCTAAATTAGCATCTGTAACAGTTATGTCATAACTTGGTGCATCTCTGCCAAATTCATCACCAGCATCAGGTGAATTGATTGTAATAGTTGGAGCTTGAACGTCTTTTATTATAATAACCTCATCAGAACCAATATATCCAATCATGTCTCTAGCATAAAACGTTAGAGTAATACTACCAGAAGGCGCCGCATCCCAGGCAAATTGGTCAATTGTTCCATTCTCTTCAAATGTATGATTATGTAATCCGCTATCAAGAGTATACCACATTTCATCCAAATTAGGTTCAATGATGGTTACATCAAAATTTGGTGCATTGAGACCAAATACATCGTTGGGATTGGGTGATTTTATAATAATTATTGGAGCTGCATCATCCCAAATTGGTAAATAATCTATCCCCGTACCAAAATCGTGAGGATCATCACCAATACCGTCATTGTTATCATCGCTTCCAGTATAATTGTCCCAATAATTACCTATTAATAAACTATTCCAAATATTATTTGAAAATGGATAACCATAATCAACAGCATGTTCTCCATTTAGTACAAAGTAATTTGAATGAACTAAACTTCCGTTACTACCCAGTACAGTATATATCCCGTATAAAGAATTGCTACTTATTTCATTATTTGAAATAATGTTATTATCTGTATTATCTAAATATACCCCATAAGAATTGCTATTTATTTCATTATTTGAAATGGTGTTGTGACCGATATCACTTACCAATATACCATAAATACTATTTTTTACAGTATTTCCATCAACTGTATTATTATGGCTACCACTCGCTATAAAAATTCCATAATCTATATTGGTATCTATAGTATTTCCTGAAATTTCATTCCAAAAACCAATAGTATATATTCCACATAAATTGTCATTAACATTGTTTCCTGATAAAGTGTTATAGTTACTATTATCTCCAAATATTCCCATAACATTTGAATTTGCGATATTTGATGAAATTGTGCTACTATTACAATTACTAAATAATATTCCCGCATAACCATTGTTAGAACAATCGTTCTCGACGATATTTCCATTAGTAACATTAAATAAATAGATTCCTGCATCAGTAAGAGATGTTCCTGAATCACTTACAGTGCACTTCTCAATTGAAAAATATACTCTAGAATTAGTGATCGAAATACAACTTCCAGTTCCCTGAGCATCTATCTCTAAATCTTCTATAACATATGGATCAGTAACACCCCCAGAACCACTACACCAATATTGACTTGCTGCCCATGTCCAATTATGAGCTCCAACACCAGTAGCAGCACCATCAATAGCGATAGGGCCCATTAAATTCCATATTGGTAAGTAATCATGATTTCCTGCTGAACCTGGAATAGTATATGGAGTATCTCCGATACCATCACCATTTGCGTCTACGCCATCATAATCATCCCAATAATTTCCAATAAGTGTAGTATTCCAGATGGTATTGACATTATTATCCCGTGCATTAGGATTATTATTTATAAAGTAATTCTCATAAAATAGGTTGTTAATTGCTGCTGGACCTTTTACTTGTACTCCTATAAGAGTATTGTCAGAAATTTCGTTTCCCCAGATGGTGTTGTTATAACTATTCTTATCTATCATAATCCCTTCTTCGGAATTGTTTTTTATGTCATTTTCAGAGATGAAGATGTTGTTATTCGCTTTTTCTAAACTAATTCCTTTTCCGTCATTATTACTTATGTTGTTATTCGAGAGAGATGCAAAAGTACAGTCGTTTATTAATACTCCATCCACATTATCAGTAATATTATTTCCTGAAACGAGGATAGTACTGCATGTATCTATACTCATTCCTTCTCCGTCATTGTATATTATATTGCTTTCAATAATTTGTCCATTAGTTACATTAGACAAAAAGAGACCTTTGTTCCCACTAATAGTGCAATTTCTTATAATAAAGTATTTTACAGAATTTAAAATACTGAAACAAAAATCAACCCCTGTAAAAAGAATATCTTCGACAATATATGGATCGGCTACTAACCCATTACCAGCACAAAGCCCCTGGTCTTTCGCCCATGTCCAATTCTGTGGCTCTCCAGGAAGGTCATTAATTTCAACATCTTGATATTCTACAGAAAATTTTAGATTATTAACATTCTCTGTAGGAAAACTACTAATTTGTACTAAAGTAGATACAGTACATAATAGTATTACAAATATTAACGCATCAACTCTTTTTTTCAACAATATACACCAAGCTTAAGATATAAAAAATGTAACATATAAACTTTTTTGGATTTTGAATGAAAAAGAGAAAATACGAAGTAAAAGAATTTGAATTCAGTAAAATACGAATACCTCTTTTATTTATCTCAAGATAGAGTTCATTTTAGAGGTAAAGAAATGTATAGAAACAAACTGATCATCCTAGCAATTCTCATTATCAGTAGTTTTGCTGTACAGACAGTAAGCTCCAATGATGCTTCTAGACTAGTTGCTTACTGGAGTCTGAATAGTACAAGCGGAACAGTAGCAGAAGAAACAATAAATGAGTTCAATGGAACTATTACAGGTGCTACTTGGACTTCGGGGGTGTTTGGTAATGCTCTAGAGTTCGATGGAATAGATGATTTGGTAAATATCACCGAGAGTGCAATAACTACCATAGGCAGTCTTAGTAAAGAAACAATAGTTTTCTGGTTCAAATATGAACAGAGAAATTAATAAAGTCCAAAGTTCATTTCAGAATAATGAACAAGAGAGTTAAAGCTTATTCATTTTTTATTATAATTTTGTTTCTGAGCTCACAGAGTCTTACACAGATGATCTCTTCAGCTTCTGCTTTTCATAGAGTAAAAGGCGATGATTCTGTTGTTTATAGATGGATATGGGAGGAGCTAGAAGGTGCTCCTGGAGCAATTAATGGTGATGATGTTGTTTTTTGGGGAGATAGCTTAGGTCCTTATCACAATTATACAGAATTATATTCAAAATTGACTAACCTTAATTCAACATTTCCAGAATTCGTTGATTTATTTTCAATCGGTCAAACCTGGCATGGAAGAGAAATTTGGTGTGTAAAGCTAACTAATGAAACAATTACAACTTCTAAAACAGAATATTATATTGTTGGGGAACATCATGCTCAGGAGCTAATTTCAGTTGAAAACTGTCTGTATTTTATCGATAAAATCATCTATGAAACAGGCTTTGGTCTGTATGAAAATCTACTGTCTTCAACTGAAATTTATGTTATTCCCATGCTCAATCCAGATGGTCTATCAATCATGCATTTTTATCCAGAACAAAGAAAAAACCTTAGACCTATTGATGATGATGGAGATAATGTTACAGATGCTAATCTAGATGGCTTCCTTGATGATGAACTGGAGCGAATATATTTCTGGAATGATACTACAAATATATCAGAAATGCTGCAAGTAGACCTAGATGGTGATTTATCAATTGGTGAGGATTTACCAGGCGGTGTAGATTTAAACCGAAACTATGGTGCATTTTGGAATGGAACAGGTTCTTCTCCTGATGAAATTGATCCGCTGTATAGAGGACCAGAACCCTTCAGTGAAAATGAGACTCAAGCTCTTCGTGATTTTATGCAGCAACATTATTTCAATTTTGCTTTAAGCCTTCACAGTGGTATTAGAGCAATAATTCCACCTTGGGGCTACAATGGTTCTCTACCTTCAAAAGACGAAGCCGAATTTAATGCTTTAATGTTTCAGCTTAAATCCTTGACACTTTATCCATATTGGAATGAAACTGGAGGTTATCTAGCAAATGGAGTATGGGCGGATTATAGTTATCTTTATCACGATATTATTTGTTTTACTTTGGAAGTTTATGAAGCCATCTGGAATGGTTATTACTTTGATTTCTTCAATCCCTCAGGAGATGGGATCCTAAGTAATTGTGAAAATGTATTCAATGCTCTTGTTTTCATGGCAGAAGGACCTCAATTAACATATTCAAACAGCTTACCCTCTATAGAAGTCACAAATCCAAGAAGCCCCAACCAGGTTTTCGAAAATTATACTATTAGTTGGTCAATGTCAGATGAAGAAGATGACTGTTTGAATTGTTCTGTAATGGTATCCTCTGATGGATATGATTGGACAGTACTTGCAAGTAACCTTATTAACGAAACAAGTTTCTTCTGGGATGTTCAAGATTTTCAACCTGGGTCTTACTATCTAAAAGTTGCCGTTTCTGATGGGAAAAACTGGATAACAGATACAGGCGACATAAGATTAAATGTTAACAAAGAAGCTGAAAGATCCCAATTTGGTTTCTGGTTATTAGCCATTCTGTTTGGAGGATTAGCTACAATCTTCATATTCTTCAATATCCGTAAACAAAAAGGTGTTAGCAAAGTATGGGGAGGCGAACTTTACGAAGATGAACAAATAGAAGAAGATGAAAAATAGTTTTCTAGCAGTGTAGCTAGCAAATTTTTTAAATTAAGTAAATAAGATATATTAAAGGAAAGGGTCAAAGGGGTTTCAAAATGCAGGATCCGTTGTACATAACTCTGAAGTATGTAGTAGCAGCAGCTCTATTCTTAGGCTTTTTAGTTGCCATTTTCTTTGGGAGAAGAAGACAAAATCCCTTCTATATTCCTTGGTCTGTTTTTCTGATTACTTTTGGTTTATTTCAAGTAATGGATGCACTAAATAATCAATTTGGAGTGTTTCAGAGAATCGAGGATGGATTGCCTCCAGTAGGCAATGATACATTGCTCTTTCGTATTCTTAACATAACCCAAGCCTTGGCAATGATATTTCTTCTTGCAGCTAGTTTAGAACAATCAATGATTGTACCGCCAAGAGCAAGTCGAATTATTGCAGCAAGTTTAACTATTTTAGTTCTGTATTTCATTGTTATACCTTTGGAAGACACTCTTTTCAGTTTTGGAACTCTAACAATTTTAATATATAACAAATTAACTACGGAATTCTATGGTTTCATTTTTGGGTTCATTGTGATCTGTAGTGCTTTGTTATTGATTCCAGTTTTTATTAGATATGTCAAACTATCAGTAATTTCAAAGAACAGAAGGATAAGATGGAAAGCTTATATTACTCTACTAGTATTTTTGATGCTGATCGGTTTAGCCTTTCTAATGACTGTCCGAAGAAAAGTAAGTGAAAATGGGATGAATGAAAACGCTTTTGATTTTTTTGAAATTATTTACTCATTTGTTGTAGTATTACTTTTAGTGATTTATCAGAGTCAATCAGTTTCACATGGTATTGAAACAATCTTAGTCGTAGATAAAGAAGGTAATCCCCTCCTTGGTTATTCTCCTTTTAGAAGAAGTAGAATCTCTTTTGAGGAGAAAATCATTGCTGCATCTGGATATCTTTCTGGTCTATTTCATTTCATCCAGGATTATGTGGCAACTACTGACAAAGAAGAATTCAAAGAAATTAAAACTACTTCATCAACTCTCTCATTTTATGCTGGAGAGAAAATCTTCATGATTATTCAAACAAAAATCTCTGGTAACCGACTAGATAAATCAGCTAATGTAACTCTCGCAGAATTAGATAAGTTCTTGGCTGATTTTGAAGCAAACAAATTGCCAACAGAAAAACAAGTTGATGAGATGATTAAACTGCTAGAGAAAAACTTCTATTTGATTGCTTAATTCACGCACTAAAACTTATATCCTAAAAATCATATACTTTTTTAATGCTATCCATTGCTTTTGTTCTAGGGACTAGACCAGAAATAATCAAATTAGCCCCGGTTATCCTAGAGGTTGAAAAAAGAAAGATTAAGCATACTATTATCCATACCGGACAACATTATGATAAGAATCTATCAGATGAGATGTTTGATTCATTAGATATTCGCACACCTGATATCAATTTAGACGTTAGAACGAAAATTCCACATAAACAACTTAGTGAGATGATTGCAAAAATCGGAGAAACTATTCTGGAATTGAATCCCTCTATTGTACTGTCTGTAGGAGACACAGTAAGTGTACTAGCTAGTAGCTTGGCTTGCATTCAAAATGAAATTCCCTTTGGTCATATTGAAGCTGGTTTACGGTCATATGATTTTACAATGCCTGAGGAAATAAACAGAAGATTGGTTGATCATATGTCTTCGATACTGTTTGCTCCATCAGAAAGAGCAGTCCTTAATTTAAATTATGAGGGAATAGATCCTAAAAGAATTTATCATACAGGAAACACAGTAATTGATTCTATAAGAATATTAGATGAGTTAATTCATGAGAAAAAAACAGACTCAGCTGATAATATATTAGAAGAAATAAAAGAACCTTATATTTTAACAACATTTCATAGAATAGCTAATGTTGAAAATAAAACTAATCTTGAAGAAATAGTAAAAACATTAGTTAGTTATAATGAACACTCAATTGTCCTCCTTATTCATCCAAGAACAAGGAATAAACTAGAAGAATATGATCTTCTACAACAGTTGAGTCAAAATAAAAAAGTTCATCTTTACTCTCCCGTTGAATATCCTTCACTACTAAAGCTGTTGAAACATGAAAGATGTTTATTTGTGCTGACTGATTCAGGTGGATTACAGGAAGAAGCTTCTTTTTTAAGAAAACCATGTATAACAATTCGTCCTAATACAGAAAGACCAGAAACTGTTGAACAAGAGATTAATTTTTTGATAAAAACGAAAGCTTCCCAAATAATAAAAATAATTAAACAAGTTCTTTCTGAGGATTTTGAACAAAGATTTAATTCATTTGGCTCTCCATACGGAAAGGGATATGCAAGTCAGAAAATAATCGATTTAATAGAAATAAATTATGAGTTTCTTTCTCATAAATCACCAGAAAATTATAGATCTGGTTCAAAATCATTTCATATTCTGGAACTAGGCGCATCTATGGAAAAGGTTGCTATTGAGGAACAATTTAAGTGCCAATTAATAACTGCGTTTGATGAAAATGGTCATCCTAAATTGATTAAAAATAGAATGAAAAAAGGGGATAGAGTTAGGATTTTGAGGGATTAACCTACCAGTCTATTATATCCAATGCTTTTAGTAGAACTCTAAAAGCTGCGAATGTAGCTAATGTCCAGAATCCTGCAAGAATTATTTCTGATTTAATTTTATGAAGGAATCTAGGGACTATATTTGCAGTAATGATAGCTCCTGCAGCCATCAGAAAAACAATATCCCATTGAATAGATGCAGCAGCGAATGTATCAGGTCCAAATATATCGAATGACCTAATGAGAACTGCAAAAGGAGTAGCAAACAGAATTACAAATGTTGATGTAGCAGTTGCAACTCCAGCTGGAACACCTAAAGCCATAGTGAGTATTGGAACATATATTACTCCACCACCGAGTCCAAGAGTAGCACCGACAAACCCCCCTATAACAGCAATGAAGATTCCAGGGAAAAGACTTGCTCTATAATTGAACTTAACTCCCCTTTTATCTTTAAAATTTCTATAAAAAACTGTTCTTTTCCACCAAGGTCTTTGCATTTGTTCCTTATTACAATCTTCCTCTAAACAATCTTCAGCTTTCTCTACTAGCCCTCTTCGCTTCTTATTCCAAGCTATGAAAATTGTCGTCATTTTATATAGAGCTATCGCAATCATTGTTGCTCCAAAAATAATTTGAAAAACATCTTTATTGACATCTTGAGATTTTAACCATTGTGAAAACAGTGCACCTGAGATAGCTCCAGGTATTGCAAAAATCATAAATCTAAAAGCTAAACTATAGTCTATTCTCTTTTCTCTAATATAGGAAATGGAGCCACTAAGTGCAGTGAAAATAATTACTCCCAAAGAAGTAGCTGTAGCTGTAGCTCCAAGAAGATTATCATCAAAGTCTACTTTAGGTAATAACAACCATTTAAAGGCAATTAGCAATATTGGTACATTCAATAATCCTCCCCCTATACCAAATGTTGGGGAAACAGCACCACTTAGGAGCCCTGCAGCAAAAAGTGCAAGATACGCCCACCAGGGAAAAAATTCGAACAACAAATATTAGCACCTTCTTATTTGGAACTCAATTAAATGAGTTATTTAAAACTTTAGTGCAAGAACAAATATAGTTTGTAGCAGAAATGATTTTAAACTACTAAAATATGATTGTAACAATGAGTTTAGATGATGAATCCTCTTTAGCTGAGCATTTTCTTTCACTTATAGATAAGAAAACTATTTGGGAATTAGATATAATTTGTTCAATACTCAATATCAATGTTGCTGATTTTACAGGATTCATTAACAAATTTCCAATGGCTTATGGATTATCAGTACAAGGTAAGAAATTCTATATTACTCCAGAACTAGTGAATGATGCAATAGAGGAGATTAAACAATCATTTATCGAATGGTATCAACGAATAGCTCCAGATGGCTTTTCACAAGTCGTTCAAGCATCAATCCAGAAAAGAAGTGAAGCAATTCGAAGTGATACTCCAGAGAGAATCTCGTCAAAAATCAAGATTTCAGTATATGGAAACAATCATGTTGTAGAATATGTATTAAACGAATTTCTTTCAAGGGTAGGATTGCAACCTTCTTTTGACTATACTGGAGGATATGAGCCTGTTGATTTTCAGAAAAATATTGGAAATGATATTTATAATTGTCAGTTTATGCTTATAAACTATAATAGGGATATGCTCTCCTTGGCTAATCTCCTATTTGAGATGCCTGAAGCGTTTTTATTCATCTTTAACCCTCTAGATCAATTACAAATTGACAGATTAGTGAAAATGATTAAAAATTTAATTTCAAAGAGAAAAAAAGACCTCTTTATCACTTTTCTAGCAAGTGTCAAACCAGATATTTCTCAAGAATCTTTGAGTGATGTTGCAAAAACTCTTTCATTCTTAGTCGAGTATCTAGAAGAAAAACCTCTTTTCAAAGTATCTTTTGCTATTTTATCATCTACTGGTCAAATTGAGAGAAAAATTAATGATCTAATACAATCTGCTAGGATGTTATTTTGATTTTAATTTTGTTTTAGGTTTAGGTTTAGGTTTTGAAGTATATTTTTCTTCAAGGTAATCTGCTAGTTTAGGATAATTTCTGAATGCAGGAAATAATTGATAAAAACCTACAGCAAGGAAACCAAGAAAAATACCTGAAATAGCCATTCCTATGTAATTTAGGACGTTAGTAATAACTGCATCTGTAACACCTTCACCTAATAATTTAGTCGTAACAATGAAACTAGCCAAATATAGGCCGTATGCAACTGCTTGAACAAGAAATGCGATAGAAATCAATGGAAGAGGATTTCGTGGAATAAGTTTTCTGATAAATGCTGAGACAAGATCCTTGTAAAAAAAGTAGAAACCTGTCGCAAGAGTTATACAAGATAAGATTAAGATGGCATTACCTAGGTATACCATAACTAAACTTGTTATCCAACGTGTAAGAATCAAAACCAACTGGGCTATGAATAAAGCAGCACTACCACCAACTATTGTAAATGCTGTGAATTTACCTTTTTCCCATTTAACAACTGGATCGTATGTCAAGTTATAAATTCCCCAGCTCATTCCAATGAAGCCTAGAACAATTGGAATATAGAGAAGATGTGCATCAATCCATCCAGGCAGAATCGTATCTAGGAATAATGCTGTAAGCGCGGCAAGAAGCCCATAAAACAAAAATACCATCACTGAACTATTTAGAATGAATTTTGAATGCTGCTGACGATTAATTCTACTCACCTTCCATTTTGCTTTCTTGTTCTTCAGTTTTCTCTGTTTTTATTGCGTTTTCTGGTTCTCCATGTTGATTTTCAACTATATATCCTCCCACCTGGATCATATTCGTAATCGATGCTAAACCAAAGAAACCCAATATTATTAGAAATGCTGCAAGCAAGAAAAGCGATAATGAGAGGTTTAGGATCCATAAGTCTAGTGACGAAGGATAAATTAAAACATTATACCAATTAATAATGGAGGGAGCTAATAGAATGACAATTCCAAATGGAATATACCATTGCCCCTTTCGGGGGATATAATCATTTTTGTGAAGGGAGTCCAATGTAAATTTGAGAAAGATAAACCCAAGAGTAATTACTAGATAATAAGTAACTAGAAAAACTAAATTGAAGTATATGAAGGGTTTTGTATTCCATCCAGCTTCTGTGCTTACATATGACAAAATTATTCCAATAATTTCAATAACTGATGATACTATAAGTAAAATGCTTGCTAGTTTCCATTTTTCTATTTTCTTCAATGATTTTCCTAGTCTAATCAAACCTATTGAGAAAAGTATTAGTGTAAAATCAAATGCTGCATCTATAATAACTACAATAATAAGACTATATTCTGCAAATAATAAATTACTTGCTACTCTCAACATTTGTACGATTGTTAATAACCAAGCACTGTAGACTAAATGTTTGGCTATATCGATTCTATCACTCAATTTACTAACCCTTCTTTAGATATGGATTAGTTTCTCCACAATCGCCACAGAAAGCTGCGTCATCATCCAGCTCTAGACCACATTTAACACAAAACATCTTCTTTGGCAAAGCAGGATCTTCTATTAATATTTCTTCAATAGGTTCTTGTGTTTTAGAAACTGGCTTAACTGGCGGTGGTGGTGCAAGTCCTCCAAATAATCCTCCCCTTCTCCCCAACATTCCTCCTCCTTGTTGTCTAGCTTCAGCCCGTTGAGCTTTAGCTTCTTCTATTCTTTGAAATAGCTCTTCAGGGATTTTATCCAAAGTTGAAAAAGATCTTCGTAGATACCAGAAACCTAGCACAACCATGACAAGACTCCCCATACTAAAGAAGTATTGAACCCAGAGAAGAGTTTGATATCCTTCTACAATTACTAGCTCTTCAGCAACATAATACGCATAAGTTTCTTGAGGAATAATAGCTTCCACTGTAAAATTAAAGAATAATAGTGCAAATCCTATCGGCAGCGAAAGTTGACCTCTATAGATATTTCTTCTTTGAATCACATATCCATCAACAGCTTTTTTGAGTAGATAGAACCCAAAGATGAAAGCTGCAGCTGAAACAATAAATGTGATATCTACAGGTAGTCGTCTGAATGGATCCGAACTAACCAAAACTCCTACTAAATAAAAAATATCTAATATTTTTGATACAAGAAGAACTATGGCTGCTGAAGCAACTATTAAACTTGTAAAGAATATGATTTTGTTTTCTTCTTCCTTATGGAATAAAAATAAACCATATGCTAACCATATCAATGCTAGGCTTTGTAATAGATTAAGTGAAATGTCGACATAAACGATTGCTGGTCCACTACCTAGTAAATAAATAAACATACTTATCATCATTGTTAAAACATAAATCAAAGATGAATTTGTAATATGTTTTCTGGTTGTATTCTTTATACCTGTTTCTGGTTGTAGCTCTACTTCACCCATCATACTAATCATACCTTATTAATGTAATATTTAAATTTGTGGAGTTATGATATTTTTGATTCGAGGAAAAAGGAAAGTATATAAGTACTCCCAAATACTCTTTTTTGATGAGACTTTCATCCTCCTTATCACTTGTAGCATGCATGACGGCGTTCTTAAGTTTATTAACACCCGTTTTCTTTGATACACAAGGATATGCTCAAACTTGGATTGATATTCAAGAATCTCCTCCTCTATGGATTTTTGTTGTTGTTACTTTCATAGTAGCTGCTCATGATATCAAATGGTTTGAAGGGATGAAATTCATTCGTAAATCAGATTTCAGACCATTTAGACTTCTTTTGGTTATTATTGGCTTTTTGATGGCTTATGCTATGGAATTGTCTGTTAATGTTCGATTAACTCCTTACATTTTCTGGCAGCAGAGTCTTTTCTTCCAATTACCTTTCAGTTCAACAGTTATGCTTCAATATAATATCCTGTATTATGGTTTTCAGAAAGCAATTGTAGAGACCGTAATATTTAGAGCCAGTATAGGGTATCATTTAATTCGTCTCTGTCGATTAATTTTGGTTTTTGTATTCGTCTTCACTATTCTGGAAAGAAGTCCTCGAAAATCAAGGATTACAACAGAACAAGTTTATAGAGATTATCTGGAAAAATCTCAACCTTGATGCAAATAGTTTTTATTTCAGTTAATTTCTTGATAAATAAGCAAGAAACAATTTGGTAAACATGTCATCTCCTTTATTTGTACCGTATATAGCCCTATTAGTCCTAGATGAGACTGGAATGACTCTAAGATGTACTAATCCTATTCCTGATGTCTCAAACGAAGAAATAATAGGAATTGGAAACTTCTACAGTCCTGTAGTTTCAGCATCATCTCCGCATCTAGAAATATATGGTCCTTTACCTATTCCACATCATGAGAAATATCACTTGTTAATAGTTACTTTCAGAAAGTATGATTCATTGGTTCGTGAACCACGAACCAAAGATAAAAATGTATTATCTTTTTGTCAATTGCTTATTTTTTACAAAAAAGAATGTGATGAAAAGGTAAAATTCGGGCACAGTCAGATATTCACAACTGTAGATATTTTTCTTCAAGAATTTCAAGATGTTGCAGAAGTGAGAGATGAAGAGCTGCTCAAATTGAGTGAAGTGTTAATTGAAAATGTTATTCTTGATGATCAGATTAAATCTAAAAGCATTGAGGATATTGTAAGAGATATCGCTTCACGATTTAATACAATACAACAAATATCTCACCTATTAAACCGTAGAACAAAAATTGGAATTATTTCCTCTGATACATTATCATATAATCTGATTATTCAATCACTTTTCCACTATCAGAACATAGATTTTATCTATCAGCTAGATAGAAACGAGTTCATTACAAGAATTGATACTTACTTTATGAGGATAGTTTTAACTTTACTTTTTGATTTAGAAATGATTGAAGGTATAGATTTCTTTAGAGAAATGGATTATTATGTATACATAGCTTCTTGCGAAGAAGAGGGAAGTTGTCAAAAGCATATTGATAACATAGACACCATGTTTAAACAAGACAGTAATGCGAAAATCTTTCTTGTGACTACAGAGAGAGCAGAGCAATTATCTTTAGAAAAGAAGAAGTACCTATTTCAAGAATGTGAAAATAGGAAGAATCTTAAATTGATGATTTCAGTTGGAGATGTATTTAGAACACTTGACAATGCAATATATCTAATTCTAAGTGATATATTGGAACTAAGAAAAATCATCTTGAGCCAGAACAAAGGATAGTATTTTTCTAATCTGGAATCACAGCAATTAACTGTGCATTTAAGCCAACCCTACTTCCAACAACTGGACCCATGTAACCTATAAATGATTTACTAATTTTAACTGATTTTTTGATTTCAGTTCTTAATTTTTCAGCTTCTTCAATACCCTCAGCATGAGTGATGAAAAGTGAATACGACTGATTCTTATCTGTTCTCTCTATTATCTCTTCTACTGCTTTTTTCCTAGCATTTTTTAGACTTATTACTTTCCCTAATGGTTTATTTTCTCCCTCTTCTGTGATAATCATGGGTTTCATTCTACCTAAAGAAGCAAAGAATTCAGATGCTTTACTTATACGTCCAGATTTTACAAGCATTTTTAGAGAATCCATATATCCTATTTGAACAACTTTAGAACGTAAGTTTTCTATGATTTTTATGCTCTCATCAACTTCCCTACCTTCTTGAAGAAGCTCACTTAATCTAATTGCTAACAATCCCTCTCCAGCTGAAGCATTGAGAGAATCAATAATTTTGACTTCATTCGGATGAAATTTCTTAGCAGCTACACACGCTTGTTGATAAGTATTTGAAAGCTTGCTAGAAAGAGTTGAAACAATAATTTTGTCATAACCATTATTAAGATGTTCTTCAAAATGTTCTTTCCATTGAGCTAAATTAGGAGCAGAAGTGTTGGGAAGGTTGTATTCGTAAATTTTTGCGTAATATTCTTGAGGAGAAATGTCTACTCTATCTCTTAATATTTCACCAAGTTCAATATTAAGTGGTACCATACCGATATCGTATTTCTTCAAAATATCATCAGATATATCACCGCAACTATCAACGATAACTTTGACTTTCACATCAATTGAAGTTTATAATGAAATTTTAAATTTTTCTAGCAAACCTCTTCTGTAATCTCGTAAATTCGCTTATCAAAATTCACAATTGGAAGATTCAGAATTGTTTATTAATAGATATTAAAATGCCTATTTGATGGATGATAACTACCTTCTAGTTTCAAACAAACCCTATGTTCAACTAAGACATCGATATCTTCCTGGTCCAAATCAAGAAAATGGAGACAAAACTATCATTGTGATACCAGGTTGGCTAGATACTATAGATGCACGATTGCCTCTTTTACAATCTTTTCAGAAGATCTTTAATGTAATAATGTATGAACCTAAAGGTTATGGAAAATCATCAGCTCCTAAAAAACGAGGACAATACAATGTAAACAAAATGGCTGAAGAATTAGCAAAAATTATTTCTCACTATAAGCTGGAAGGGAAAGAATTTTTTTTGTGGGGAAGTTGTGCTGGTGCTGCTATTGCTTATCAATACTATGTCGATAAAAAGGGACCAAATCCAAGAGCATTGTTGGTTGCAAGTCCTGAATCAAAATTCAAAACAAAATGGTGGTTTAACGTTCTAAATCTTTTTCCATATCCTCTACTGTGGTTTTGTTATAAAATAATAATGTTCATTTTAAAAGCATACATAAAACGAAAGAGTCCAGATGATATAAAAAATATAGCATATTCACTTAGAAGATTTAATGAAACAAATTTGTTTGCACAACTTAGAATATTAATTGAATTTGTTCATCGCTTTGATATCCGTGGAAGAGAAGAAGAACTTGATATACCACAACTAATCCTAATAGCAGATAAAGATTGGTTTACTGACCCTGAAAACTCTAGGAAACTTGCTAATTTTCATCAAAAATCAGAAGTAGTAAGTTTCGGTGATGTTCACCGATTTATTGTGGGGAATGAAGATACAATTGTTGAAAACATTGAACGTTTCATCAAAACAATTTAGAATCTCTAATGACCTTTTTATTCAAAGAAACGACTCTAATTCCTATTAACTCTGTTTTTCATCCATTCTTCTATTTCTTTAAAGAGCTGGTATCGTCCTGCATCTTTGGGAATGACATGACCACCTTTGTCTATCCATACTAGAGTTTTATCAATTGATTTAACCATGTCGAAGATGTATTCAGCATGATTAGAAGGAACACTTAGGTCTTTTTTACTCTGGATTACAAGTATTGGTACCTCGATTTTAGGGATCGATCTTTTCACTTCTTTAAGAAGTTTGTAAAGCTGTTTAATACTTCTTATTGGGTAGTAACCATAGCTCTTGTGAGTTGAAAGTGATTCCAAATTCTCCCACCCCCTTTCCTTATCTTTATGCTTGGGGTATATTAAACCTAGAAAAGGGACTGCAACAATAAGATACATTCTCCAATCAGGTGCTTTATATGGTGCAGCCATTGATATAATACCTGCTAAATCATTATTTCTTGCCCCCAATACCAAAGTAATAGCTGATCCCATTGAGAGGCCACAAACATATACTCTCTTGTATTTTTCTTTTAAAATATCTAGTTGTGTTTGAGCGTAATTAATCCAATCTGTCCATTTGGTTTTATTAAGATCCTCAATTGATGTTTCATGTCCAGGCAGAGTTATATTTTCTATTACATAACCTTGTTTTTCAAGAAATTCAGCTAAAGGTTCCATTTCAAAATGCGTTCCAGTAAAACCATGTATTAAAAGAAAGCTGATTGAAGAAATATCGCTCATAAAAAAATGAATAATACTTGATTAATAAAAATTGTTACTTATTAGAAAGTAGAAAAACTCAAGAACAAGGAAGAAAATTAACTATTGTGATAGACCCTAGAATATTCTGGACCTTAATAGGTATTCTTTCCTTTCTAGTTTTCATAAGAGCTATTATTGCTATATCCCGTGGAATAAGATATGAATATTTGCAAGTCTTAGGTTTTGCTCTACTTATATTATCTTTAACTCTAACTGGCTCATATTCTTATATTTACTATGTAGGAAGTGAAGAAATCGTCTACTTATCATTGAGTTTAACCTTAGCCCTTCTTTCAATGGTCTTCATTTTAGGGGGTACTCTATCTTCTAGTCGTCGATGGGTTAGAAGAAGAGGGACAGAAAATCTGAATAGATTCACAAATCTCCTTATCTTTGCGTACATCCGATATCCAGTATCTTTAGGTATGATGCTTATTTCAATATCCCTAATATTCTATATACATTCACTGTTGTCTAATTTACTTGCTGGTGTTGCTTTGTTGATTTTCATGCTTTCTTCGTTAGAAAAAGACACTTTTTTCAAAGAGCTGTATGGATATCCATACAAAGTATATTCCAAAGCAGTTCCAAGATTTAACATTGTTTATGGATTGATTAAAGCGATTATTGTGAGTAAAAAAGCTCAAGATGAGAATAGAGGCAACCTCTTAGATTTATAATAAGAAGTTATTTGTGATATTCTTGATTTACTTGATTATATCTGTAATTATGGCTGGGCATAAGTCAGTTATACCATCCATTGTTTCTATTTTGGACATAAAGGAAGCTAATTCATCGTCGTTTTCAAACCAACACTCAAGCATAATCATATGGTCTCCACTTGAGGAATAGATTCTTAAGATATCTGCGTCTCGTTTTAGTTTTTGGATAGTGGATATATATTTTTGTGGTGTTGTATCAATGCCTATTATAGCCTTAATACCATATCCAAGCTTTCTAGGATTTATTTCAACTGTGTAACCTTGGATGATACCTTCGTTTTCCATGCGTCTAACTCGTTTTCGTATTGCAGTTTCAGTAACCTCTAAATCTTTAGCAATTTCAACAAAAGTTCTACGTCCATCGTCTATAAGAATTTTGATAATATCCACATCTGCAATTTTATTTTTGAGATTTAAGTGGTTTGATAATCGAACCATAATGCTTTGATATTCAGAAAGATTTATAAAAAGATATTCATTCTGCAAAGTAGTGATAAAATGTCTCTTAAAGAGTATGAAGAAACTGGGAAAATCCCCTTAATTAGTACAAGATTTCCAAAAATGGTTGTAAATACAACACATGGTATGAAGAAATTACCTGGTGATTATGAAGGTAAATGGTTAATTCTTTTCAGTCATCCCGCTGATTACACACCAGTTTGTACCACTGAATTTGTTTCTTTCCAGAAACATTATGATGAATTTCAAGCAATGAATGTTGAGCTATTAGGTTTAAGTATTGATCAAGTTTATAGTCACATTAAATGGGTAGATTGGATTAAAGAAAATTTGAATGTAGAAATTAAATTCCCAATAATTGCAGATCATGGGGAAATATCAAGACAATTAGGAATGCTACATGCAAAAGGTAGTAATACAGTACGTGCTGTTTTCATTATTGATCCAAAGATGATCATCAGAGCAATTCTCTATTATCCTTCAGAACTAGGAAGAAATATGAAAGAACTAGTTAGAATGATTAAGGCTTTGAAGGTAGCTACTAAACATGATGTAGCCATGCCAGCAAATTGGCCTAATAATGAGCTTTTTGGTGACCATGTTATAGTTCCTCCCGCTTCTGATGTTGTAACAGCAAAGAAAAGACTAGCTGACGACTCAATAACTTGTCTTGATTGGTGGCTCTGTCACAAAGAGAATCCTGAATAGACAATTTCTTCTTCTTTTCACTTTTTCAGTGAATCTAGGTCTTCCTAAGGAAATCCATATAATACCTTAGTGTATTTCACATTTAATGACTGAAATAGAATTTATTCAAACCAAAGATGATCCAATAATCGAGGTGAGAGTTGCTAGGTTCTACACACAAAATGAGAAATATAAATCTCGTCATGTAATAATTATTCCTGGTTGGTTAAGTACAATTGATGAATTTAATAAATTGGCTATAAATCTTTCAAATTATGGTAATATCTATCTCTATGAACCAAGAGGTTTTGGGAAATCTAAAACACCTCATAAAAAGGGATTTTTCACTCCTGATGCATATAATGAAGAACTAAGGAACATAATTCAAGCTCTTAAATTAAATGAGAAAGAGTTTATTCTTTTTGGAAGCTGTTCAGGAGCCTCTCAAGTATTCAATTACTATATAAATGAAGACGGTCTAAAACCAGATTTGATTGCTGCAATTAGCCCTCAGGACAAATATAAAACTCCTTTCTGGTTACCTGCTTTAGGTTTGTTACCCTCCTTTATTATGGCTTTTTTCCAAAAAATGATTATTTTCTTCATGAATTTAATGCTGAAATTCAAAAAACCAGAAGAAACACAAAATGTGAGATGGGCTGCAAAGCAGTTGAAAGAGAATGATGCATGGTGTCTTCGAAGATATGTATTTGAGTTTGTAATCAACTATTCTGTTCAAGGAAGACTAAATGAAATAGAAATTCCAATGTTAATGTTTGTGGGAGAAGAAGATTATTTCGTTGATCCTGAAACTTCTAAGAAGTTCCTAAATAACAAAAACTCAAAAATTGTTGAATTAAAAGCTGATTTACATAGAATACAGATGGGTAATGAAGAAATAATGGCAGAGAAATTTAACGAATTTCTCCAGGAACTAGGTAGATAGAATATTTTTCAAAGCTTTACTCTAAAGAAGGAAGTAAGGAAACAATAATTGTGCCCATTCCGGTGCTACTTCCAATAATAGGCGATGCAGATGTTATAAAGTCTCTATTAATATTTCTAGCTTTCTTTAGTTTTTCTGAGATATATTGAGCTCCTTTAAAATTCTCAACATGGGAAATCACTAAATCATACCTGATGTTTTCTTCTGTTCCTTTTATTGCAAGTTTCAGTAATTTCCTCAGCATTCCTTTCTTACTAAAAAATACAGGTATTGATGATACTAGTTTTCCTGGTCTTTCCATTTGAGCAATGGGTTTAACACCCATCATTTTAGTTAAGTAAAGAATTGATTTTGATTTAATTCTTCCTGATTTATAGACATTATCTAAGGTGTGAAACCCAACATTGAGATAATATTTTTTCTTTAAGTTCTCGATGATTTCTATTATTTCTTCAATATTTTTTCCCTTTTGAGCTAATTCGGAGATATAAAGAGCCATTAACCCTTGAACGCCAGAAGCTGATTCTGTATTGATAATGGTTGTTTTATCTTCAAACTTTTTAGTTGCAAGTCTATATGCTGAAAATGTTGAACTGCTGAGCTCTTGTGCTACTGAAATACAGAAGACATGATCATAATTTTTCTTTGCGAGACTCTCTTCAATTAATTTTAGAAAATCTGCTGCTTCTGGATTTGCAGATGATGGAAGGAACTTAGAATCTTTTAGACGTAAATAGAAATCTTCTATTGATATATCAACACCAAGTTTCCATGGTTTTTCTTCGAAGAATACTACATGTGGAACAGATGAAATCTGATACTTCTCCTTTAACTCGTTTGGCAAATCTGCTGCAGAGTCTGTTATTACTTTTATTTTCAATATGTTCATTTCAAAATTAATTACTAGTGTAAAAAACCTTTTGGGAAAGATAAATCTATAATTTTATAGATAGAATTCTGAAAATTTATAATGGAGGAGGAGAAATAATCGAATGTTAGCAATGAAAACTAAGGAAATTATTGATAGTGCTATGGCTAAAACAAAGGCTGATATAATCTTACGTGGGGGAAAATATGTTAATGTGTTTACTAGAGAACTTCTTGAAGGAGATATCGTTGTTACAAGAGGGAAAATTGTTCATGTAGGTCTTCAAACTGATGAATTTGAAGGGGAGAATACAAACATTATTAATGTAAATGGAAAAATCATTTGTCCTGGTTTGATAGAATCACACATACATATAGAATCTTCGATGTTAACTTTAACTGAATTTACTAAACTGGTAATAACTCATGGGACAACAGCTGCTGTTATAGATCCTCATGAAGTAGCGAATGTTACAGGCGTGAAAGGGTTAAATGTTTTGCTGGATGAAGTTAAATTGCAGAAAATCAGGTATTTTGTTGAAGCTCCTTCTTGTGTTCCATCCCTTCCTGGGTTTGAAACATCTGGTAGTGAAATAACTGCAAAAGATATTGAAGAATTGATGAAAAGAGATGAAATCTTTGCTTTAGCTGAAATGATGAATTATCCTGGAGTTTACCTTGGTTTTGATGAAGTTATTAGTAAAATTGAAGCAGCTAAAGAAACCAATAAAATGATAGAAGGTCACGCTCCCCTACTTTCAGGGAAGGAACTTCAAGCTTACATAGCATCCGGAATATCTTCAGATCATGAAGCATCATCAATTGATGAAGCTATAGAAAAACTTCGTTTAGGAATGAAACTTCAAATAAGAGAAGGTTCATTTGCCAAAGATTTGGTCAATATAATCTCTGAATTAAAAAATTATGAAATAGATACTCGAAATATTCTAATTTCATCAGATGATAGAAATCCAATAGATTTACTTCAAAAAGGTCATCTTGATTATACTTATCGCCTTCTCATTAATACAGGAATTGAACCTCTGAAAGCTATTCAGATGCTAACGATAAATCCAGCAAATCATCTAAAAGTAGATGATGAAATTGGTAGTTTAGGACCTGGAAAGAATGCAGACGTGATTGTGATAGATAATTTACAAGAATTCAATGTTGAACTAGTAATAATTGCTGGAAAAATTGTGGTAAAAAAAGGAAAAATTAATTATGATCTTAAAAAACCCATTTACCCAAATTTCATTCTAGACACTCTAACAAAACTTCAAGTTCCAGAAATTGACGATTTAAAACTAAAAACAGCTGATATAGAAACTGTTAATGTGAAAGTAATTTCTTTAAATGAACACTCTCTAATAACAGACCATACAAAACACACTTTAAAAGTTGAAAATGGTGTAATTCTTCCTGACTTAGAAAATGACATTTTACCAATCGTTGTTATAAACAGACACTCTGCTGAGCAAAAAATCGGTAAAGGTTATGTTAAAGGATTGGGAATTAAAGGAGGTGCTATAGCTAGTACTGTTGCACATGATTGTCATCAATTAATATGTGTGGGAACAGATTATCCTTCTATGTTGAAAGCTATTGAAGCTATTAAAGAATCAAAGGGTGGACAAGTGGTTGTCTTTAAGGAAAAAATTACTATTCTTCCTCTAGAATTT